>NZ_NJNP01000008.1:0-1083 GCF_002742425.1 Bifidobacterium sp. N5G01 | reverse complement strand
TGCCTGGGCTTGACATGTTCCCGACCGCTCCAGAGATGGGGCTTCCCTTCGGGGCGGGTTCACAGGTGGTGCATGGTCGTCGTCAGCTCGTGTCGTGAGATGTTGGGTTAAGTCCCGCAACGAGCGCAACCCTCGCCCTGTGTTGCCAGCACGTCATGGTGGGAACTCACGGGGGACCGCCGGGGTCAACTCGGAGGAAGGTGGGGATGACGTCAGATCATCATGCCCCTTACGTCCAGGGCTTCACGCATGCTACAATGGCCGGTACAACGGGATGCGACACGGCGACGTGGAGCGGATCCCTGAAAACCGGTCTCAGTTCGGATTGGAGTCTGCAACCCGACTCCATGAAGGCGGAGTCGCTAGTAATCGCGGATCAGCAACGCCGCGGTGAATGCGTTCCCGGGCCTTGTACACACCGCCCGTCAAGTCATGAAAGTGGGTAGCACCCGAAGCCGGTGGCCTAACCCTTTGTGGATGGAGCCGTCTAAGGTGAGACTCGTGATTGGGACTAAGTCGTAACAAGGTAGCCGTACCGGAAGGTGCGGCTGGATCACCTCCTTTCTACGGAGTTTTTCAGGACGCCGGTCTGGCGTCCGTCGTGTGGCCCGCGTGCCGGGGATCGTCTCCGGTCTGGCGTGGGCGTGCTGGTGTGGAAGAGATCGTTGGCTTCGCGGGTCCTTGGGGCCTTGCGGGGAGTGGTATGGGTATGCTTTTGGGTTCCCGGACCGCCACCCGCATCCGTTTTGGGTGCGTGCGGTTTTCCGGATGCCCCTGGCGGGACGCCGTCGGCCTTGCGGGCCGCGGGTCGGGTCCGGTCGGGGTGCGTGGTGGTTTGAGAACTGGATAGTGGACGCGAGCAATGCAGGATTTTTTGTCCTGCTTGCTTTATCGCGATTTCGCCAGGCTTCTTTTTTTGGAGTCTGGTTTCGAGATCGATCGTTTTGTGATCATTTTTTACAGTGTGATGATTTGTCGTCTGGCGTTTGAAGCTATCATTGGGTTTTTCGGGGCGTGTGCCGCCCTGAAGGGCGTATGGTGGATGCCTTGGCAGACAGTACCGATGAAGGACGTTTGAGGATG
>NZ_NJNP01000007.1:0-43706 GCF_002742425.1 Bifidobacterium sp. N5G01 | reverse complement strand
GTCCACGATGGCGTAGATTCCCGGCACAAGTACGTTGCCGGTCGACATGGTGGTTTTGTCTTGGCTGGCTGTGGCGACCGCCGTTCCCTCCTGCTTGGCGAAGTTGGTTTGTTTGGCGAGGCTATTGCAGAAGTTGCGTAGCTTTCCGCCCCACAGATCGCTGCGTGAGTCGGTCAGATTCTTCACCACCCACGCCATCGGATCGTTTTTGCCGTTGACGGTGAGGTTCGCGTCGGTGGCTCCGGCTGTTTTGGCCGCCGCGGTGATGTCTGGCGCCAATGCTGTGTTCGTGGTCAGATCGTAGCCGACGATCGTGTTGCCGTCCACGCTTGCCGCAGTGTATGTGGCGAGTTGGATGGCGCGGAGGTCCTTGCCTTCGAGGCTTTCCCCGTTGCTTGCTTTCACGCTCATGGACTGTTTGACGCCCAGATCGGCTAATTGTGGAGCAGCTTGGGCCGTGCTCGGCATGGCGAGGGCCGCCATAGCGCCAATGGCGAGGAATGCTACGCATCGGCGGCGTATGGTGTGTTGTGTCATGGTTCACCTTCTTCGGTTGCTGGTTGTCGCATGAGCGTCTTCGCTTATGCGTGCAGACCAGCATGGCAGAAACCAATATTCGCCCGCCACCTCCTTAAGAAAATCTGTGGATAAGTGGATGAGCGTACACTTATCCACACTTATCCACAACCCATACATGCAGCTGTCGTATAGGGATCCATAGTCGAACCGCCGCGAACGATATGCAGCATATGCGCGATATTCCGTTCCGATAACAGCGGAGAACCGCAGACCGGACATGCTGTCCCGCCTGCGGTTCTCCGCTGTTATCGTTTCGACTAGGTCAGTATGGAACTGATCAGTCCTTGACGATGGTTTTACCTGCCGTAGCGCCCGGGGTGAGATCCTGGATTTCCGTAATCTCCAAGACCGGAATGGTTGCCGGCTTTTTCGTACCGCGTTCCTCAGCGACTTTGACCTGCTCGTCATAGATCGCATCGTCGGAATGAAGCACGACGTTGCCACGGAAGCGGTAGCCTTTCTTCTGTTCAAGATTGGCGACCGCGACGACCAGATCGCTGCCGTCAAGCAGGTTACGGTATGTTTGGCCCGCGGTGCGCTCGTGGTAGCCGATATGGTTGCTGTCGATGATGAACATGCTCATTTTCGGTCCGAGATCAACCTGGCCTTCTTTGCTGATGGTGGCCACCCATGCGAGGTTGCTGTTGAGGAATTCCTTCATCTCATCGGTGAGATCTGCCATGATGACGTCCTTTCGTTTGCGTGCCCATGGAATGCGGGCATACTTTCAGACTACGTCAAGAAACCCCGTAACGCATGTTCACCCAACGTGAATAACATCACATACGTGCCTCATCTGAACACAAATTTAGGAAAGATGCACCTGTTCCGCACTTTGTTGAGGCGTCAGACCACGATCATCTGCTATCCAATCAATCATGGAAAAGAAAGGATTGATTTTGGGTTGGCATCAGCGGTATTTGCTGGACGATATGCACGTCGAGTTGATTCGCAATGGGTTCAAAGACAAAGCCTACGGCATGCCGCTATTCGTACTCGGCTTAGATATTGTATGTGAATTTCTTTATTCCATTGATGGTTTTTCTCTCAAAAGAATTTATGCAGATTCAGACATCTCCGATTTAGCCTGGGCTTTTTGCGATGTGACAATTCTTGTTTGCTGGCTTAGGTATGTCAGACGGTATCTGCCAGAAAAAGCACAAAGGCATTTCATTCCATCCCCCATTCTCGCTTTGCTTGTATGCGCGTGCGCAGCGCTTCGGAGGCCCTGAATCTGAGAGGGCGTCTTCCTGTGAACTCGATGAGGCTCACGCCCGCCAGCTCGTCCACGTATTTGCGGATCGTCTGCTTCGTCAGCATGAGGTCGCCGCCTGCGTCTTCGAGCGTCATGGACTTGGTGGTGTCGAACAGCTCCTCCTGCATGACTGCGTAGAGAAGCAGGGTTGCGTTCGTGGACAGCGCATGTTCCTTCCGTAGCTCGTCACGTAGGACAGTCGCCTTGTCGAGCTGGTCGATTTTGACGCCGAGCTCCTCGATCAGGGATTCCTGCGCCCGTTCGATGAGTCCGAGGATGGTGTATACGAAGAACGTGAGTTCCCCGCTGTTGAGTTTGTCCTCGGCCTCGGTGAACGCCTTGTAGTATTCGTTCTTGTTCTCCGCGATCGTCCTGGATAGGGACAGCACGGTGGGCAGAGTGAGGTCGTGGCTGAGGTAGAGCGCGAGCAGATACCTGCCTGTCCTGCCGTTGCCGTTTTCTTTACCACCTTCGTACCACCTTATAACCGGTTTCTACCACCTTAAGACGTTTTTGAGGTTCGGCAAGCACTTCCGCGAAACAGCGTCGTTTCAACGAAAAAAGCCACCCCTTGCGGAGTGGCCCTCGATAATTGTGGAGCTAAGGGGATTCGAACCCCTGACCCTCTCCATGCCATGGAGATGCGCTACCAGCTGCGCCATAGCCCCAAAGTCTGCTTTGCAAACCTCATACAAGATACATCACAGACATGAGCCACGCAACTTTCGGCGTGTCGCCCGCATTAGGAAACTGCCATATGTAATCCGCAATATGCAATCTCGCCTCATGCGGGCGACACGGAAAGTACGGCACCGGTAACGCTAGTTGCTGCTTGCATCTCCTGTCGAACCGGCAGTACCATCGGTGGATCCCGATGTGCCAGTGCCCGTCGATCCGTCAGTGCCACTACTTCCAGTTCCCGATGATGAACCATCACCAGTGGTGCCGGACGTGCTTCCGTTCGAACCGGTACCGTTGGACGGGTCCGTTCCGGTCTGGCTGGGACCGTTGCTGGAATTATCAGATGACGATCCACTGCTTCCGGACGTGGAACCATTGGTGGTATTGCCTGACGTGCCATTGGAAGTGGGCGAGTCGGTGGAGCCGCTGGTGGTCTTGCCGCTGCCATCCGTGGTGGTTTCATCATTCGAATCCGTGGAATCGGACTTGGGCTTCTGCGCAGGAACCTGCTCATTACCGGATCCGGAATCGCCAGTGTTTTCATGCGAAGGCACAACCTTCTCATGCACCACGTTACGCACCACGGTATCCGTTCCCTGACCGCCGGTGAAAGCGAGAATCAATCCCGCACTCACTCCCACACCAACCAGAGCGCTGACGAATGCGATGATCGCCGGAGCGTATTTGCTATGCAACCAATTCGAGGAACGCCGTCCCGCATGCTGCACTTGGACACCACGTGCGCTACGAGCAGCGGATTTCCCGTTGGCAATGCTAGCGCTACCGACACCACGCTGCCCGTCCTGGACCACAGGGGTCTTCCCCGCTCCGGCAATATCGCCAAGCGTGCGGGTCGCATCCTCATCCTCCTGCCCGGAGGAGATGACGCGCGGCAAGCCGGACGGCGCAATCGCAACAGTGTCGGCGGACAATACCATCGTGGCATCCGACGCAACGGGAGACGAGCCGATAATCCTCGTCTCGTCACCTTTCGCGGAAGAGCCAAGCACCTGCGTTTCATCCGCAGCAGGCTCATCCGAAGCCTCATCACTACTTGACGGTAACGGCACGGCCTGTTGGAGCTTCTCCCCCGACGCCTTTAAAACGTTCTTGTACACCTGCGTGGCAACCGCGGAAACAACCGAGCCCGCAGCCACGCCAATCACCGATCCCGCGATACCGATTTTCGCGGAAAGCAGGAATGACGTGACCGCCGCCAGCGCACCCGCGCAAATCGACGAAAAAGAGATTCCTTTAAAAAAATTTTCCACAAGCCCTGACGATAGCTAATTCCGCTATGAAAGTACTGGCGATTCTGTGAAAAGCTTGAAAAAACGATGACAGGCAGCGTTCGACACCATGCATCGGCCGGCTATGGACCGATTGCAGACCCGCTACAGGTTGGGATGTTCCCATTCTTCGGTGTCAGCAATGGCGGGACCATGGTTGTAATCCATCAAACGCCAACGCAATGCGGAACCGATCTCCAATGGAATGAGCCGCACCCAGTGAGCATTGCGCATCGACAGAATGTCGGCGAAATCACCGTGCGCGTCAGCCATTCCCAGCAATGTCTGCAACGTTTGAGAAATCCACGCGCCATGCGAGAACACATACAAATCCGTGTCACGCCCGGCACGGAACGCCCAATCGTTCAGCGCTTCGACGCCACGCCGCCCCACTTCCTCTTTGGGTTCAGCGCCATATTTGAGTTCTCCGCCACGAAATTCCGCCCAGGAACGGTAATCCTCAGGGTAACGCTGCGCCAGCTCTTCGACGGAAATGCCCTCCCAGTCGCCGAAGCTGCGTTCACGCACGCGGGCATCCGGATGCACCTCCAATCCGAGCGGATCCGCGAACGCATGGGCGGTGGCTGCGGCACGCCCCAGATCCGAACAAACAACCAGCCGTTTCGCAATATCGGAACGACGGTCAACATACAGTTCACGCAACGCCTTGCCTGTTTGTTCAACCTGCCATCGGCCCACTTCGTCGAGTGGAATGTCGATCTGGCCTTGCAAGCGGTGTTGCGCATTGTAGGCGGTGCGCCCATGACGCACCAGAGTGATGGCGTGAACGTGCTCCGGTACTGTGCCGCTGTGTTCGAGTTCGACGTTTCGAGGCATACTGCTTCCTTCTCCGTTGCTTTCTCGATTATGAAATTTGCGAATACTATCTCGCCTGATACGAAAACATGCCTTCCGCATCCAAACGTGAAGGCATGTTCGTACGTGTTATTCCGCGGTTTCCGTGGTCTCTTCGTCGGAAGCCTCGGGATGTTCAAGCTGCAGGTCGATGCTCGGGCAATCCTTCCACAAGCGTTCGAGGCGGTAGAAGTCGCGGGATTCCTGATGCATGACGTGAATCACGAAATCACCGTAGTCGAGCAGCACCCACTGGCCTTCGGTCAAGCCTTCACGGGAACGCGGCTGACGCTTGCCGCTCTTGAGATACAGGTCCTTTTCGATTTCTTCGGCGACGGCCAGCACCTGGCGTTCGTTCGAAGCGGTGGCGACGAGCATCGCGTCGGTGATGGCCAATGGTTCGGTGACGTCGAAGGCTACGAGGTCAGTGGCCTTCATACGGTCGGCCGCGGCTGCGGCGATGCGGATGGCGTCGATGGAATCTTGTACTGCCGGCATATTCAGCGCTCCCATTCGGGCTTCCAGCCCTCTACTACATGTTGTGTGTTTTCGGAATAGACCATGGAATCGTCCGGAACGTCGTGGCGAACCACGGAACCGGCACCGGTGGTGACGCCGCTGCCGACTTCGACAGGAGCCACGAACAGGTTGCCGGCACCGACATGCACGTTCGATCCGATGGTGGTGTGGTGCTTGTGCACGCCATCATAGTTGGCAGTGATGGTACCGCCGCCGATGTTGGTATGCTCGCCCAAGTCGGCGTCGCCCACATAGCTCAGATGCGGCACTTTAGTGCCGTTGCCGATGTGTGCCTTCTTCATTTCCACGAAGGCGCCGGCCTTGGATTCTTCACCAAGATCGTTGCCCGGGCGCAGGTACGTCCATGGGCCGATGTTGGCCGCGCGGCCAATGTGGCTCTCCTGCACGCGGGAACGCTCCACATGGGCATCGGCATCGATGACCGCACTGATAAGCGTCGTGTATGGGCCGACCTGCGCGCCCTCTCCGATTACCGTGCTGCCTTCGAGGAAGCAGCCGGGAAGGATCACGGCGTCACGTTCGATACGCACGTCATCTTCGATCCATGTGGTTTCGGGGTCGAGAATGGTCACGCCTTCACGCATCCAATGCTCGCAGACGCGCTTGTTGTGGGCTTTGGCGAGCGCCGCAAGCTGCACGCGGTCGTTGACGCCTTCGACGCTCAACGGGTCGGGGGCTGCGAATGCGCCGACGGCACCGTTGGATTTGGCGGTTTCGAGAGCATCGGTCAGGTAGAACTCGCCTTGAGCATTGTTGGATTTGAGGTTGGCAATCGCTTCAGCCAGCAGTTTGGCGTCGAACACGTAGACGGACGTGTTCACTTCGTGCACAGCCAGCTCGCTGCTGTTAGCGTCCTTCTGTTCCACAATGCGCAGCACGTTGCCTTCGCTGTCGCGGATGATGCGGCCATAGCCGGTAGGATCGTCAAGAATGGTGGTGAGCACGGTGGCACCATTGCCGCTTTGCTCATGGAAGGCAAGCAGCTGGTTCAACGTGTCGGCATCGAGCAGCGGCATATCTGAAGCTGCGATCAGCACCGAGCCGTCAAGCCCGCCTTGCTCCTTCAACTGCGTCATGGCGCACTGCACGGCTCGTCCGGTGCCAGGAATGTCATCCTGGTTGACGATGGTGACACGCTCATTGTAGGAGCGGGCCGCTTCGGCGACTCGTTCCGCCTGGTAGTGCACGACCACGGCCAACGTTTCAGGGTCGAGCGCCGCCACGGAATCCATCACACGGTTCAAAAACGTCTTTCCGGCCAAAGTGTGCAGCACTTTCGGCTTGTTGGAACGCATGCGGGTACCCTCACCCGCTGCAAGAATAATCGCGGCGCTTAATGCCATGTCTAATCTCCAATTCCTCCGGCCCTAACAAATCCAGACAAATTCAGATACGAAGCCAGTTATCCGACGTCCCATATTAAAACGAGCCCTCCCTAAACGCAAAACAACCACGTCTTGGAGCGACTTGCGGAACACTGGAACGTCAGCCTGTATGCCTCGGAATGACTGCCGCCTGATAGACGACTATAGAAAACGGCAATAACCACAAGGCGTTGCGCCGAAGAACGAGCGGATAGATTGATGTCCGACATGAACGTGGGGGTATCTCACGTAACGCATCATCGTTTTTCGAGAAGGGAATAACGACAAAATGTCAAACATCGCATACGATTGGATCGCACTCGTCGTGGCCGCGATCCTGTTCGCCGTCCTATCGTTCCTCAAACGTAAGAAAAATGCAGGGTTCACTACACGCGTGCTGCTTGCAACGGCATTCGGCATCATTCTGGGAATCGCTTTCAAAGGCCACACCGATTATGTCGGCGCGGCAGGTTCCATCTGGTCCAACGCAATTACCGCACTGGTGGTTCTGCTGGCCTTGGGGCTTTTTCACCGTGCGGTATGCGACTCCGTTCATACCTTTCTTGTACGCGTCGCTCGCGTTGATTTGCGTGAGGATAGCCACCGCCCAACATCCGTCCGAAAATGGTTCGATACAGCATGCCTTGCGTAAATGGCTGTCGTGGATACTGTGCCTCGCATTGCTTATCGGCGGATCCGTCAGCTTCCTTTTCCGTGGAAACTACATCTATGAACGTGCTTTGACGCCGCATGCCGCTCAGGCCAGCGAATTCACACAATGCGACAGTTCGTCCGCTGTTGTTGCCGATGGTGAATTCACTTACATTGATTCGTATTACCACTATCACGATTGCGACAATTATCATTTCCTGAAGCAGGATGACGCGTCAAGCGGAGGTGGTTATGCTCCCCTCCATGGCAGCATGGCACAGGTTCGCGACTTGGATGACCTGTCAAGCAAGACCATCTACTATCTCACACGATCAAGCAACGATAAAAAGCAGAAGACGACGGAGTATCGCAACACCGACCATTATTCCGCAGGCGAATACCGGGTCGAAGTATTCGAACGACGTTAGGTCGGACGTCGGACTGTCAGAGCATGCCGAGCAGTTCAGCCTCGTCACGCATGGCACGGTACAGCATCCATTCCTGCTTGGCGTCAGACAATGCGCGGTGTTCCTCCATGTCGGCAATATGGTAGTCGACGATAAGGGTGGAAACCTTGTGGCTTCGTTTTTCCGGATGCAGCCGGCGGCTGAGATCCAACGTGTCGACGAAATGGTGCGAGAAACGCGCGTCCTGCTGAGCATAGGCGAGCTGCACCGCATTGTCGAGGAATGACATGTCGAAGGAAGCATTGTGTGCCATGACCACGGCCGTGTCCGAACACCAACGCGCGAACTCATCCATGACTTCGCGTACGTCCGGTTTGCCGAGCAGCATGCCATCGTTGATGCCAGTCAAACCCGTGATTCTTGAAGGAACATGTTCGAACGGGTTGATGAGCTGGTCGAACTCGTCGACCAGCTCATCATTATGGATTTTGACAGCACCGATTTCGATGAGTTTGGCACCTTTGCGCACACTCAATCCGGTCGTTTCCGTATCGATCACGATGTAGTCCGTGAATCGTCCGGACAACGGGTCCAAACGTCGGGGATCGCCGCTTCTACGCACTGCCATTCATCTCACCTCTGCCGCTTCATCTGCGATGTATAACTTAATCATTCCAACCTGACTTTCTCAGCCGAGAAAGCATAACAAAAAGATCCTGCAGCATGACACTGCAGGATCAGCAAACCGTTATTCAGGCTTTACCGAAAAGCTTGTTCAGCGGGTCGGAGCGACCGTGACCGGGCAACGCTGGAAGCTCTTGAGATCGACATAGCCGGTGGTTGCCATGGCACGACGGAGCGCACCAATGTAATTAGTAGTGCCGTCCGCATTGTGGCTGGGTCCGAACATGATGTCTTCCAGAGTACCGACGGTGCCGACGTTCGTACGGAAGCCTCGCGGAAGCGTCTGATGCCGGGCTTCGGTACCCCAATGCATGCCCTTGCCCGGAGCTTCCTTGGCACGAGCCAGCGGGGACCCAAGCATCACAGCATCGGCGCCAAGCGCGAACGCCTTGATGAAGCTGCCGGAGTCACCCATGCCGCCGTCGGCGATCACTTGGACGTAACGGCCGCCGGACTCATCCATATAGTCGCGACGTGCCTCGGCCACATCTGCAATGGCGGTGGCCATTGGAGCATGGACACCAATGGTGTTGCGGTTCGCGGACACCGCGCCGCCGCCGAAGCCGACAAGCACGCCGGCCGCGCCGGTACGCATCAGATGCAGGGCCGCGGTGTAATTGGCGGCGCCGCCGACGATGACGGGCACATCCAAATCGTAGATAAACTTCTTCAGGTTCAACGGCTCGTGATCCTGGGAGACATGCTCGGCGGAGACGACCGTGCCACGGATGACGAACAGGTCGACGCCCGCTTCGAGAACGGTCGAGTAATAGTCCTGCGTGCGCTGCGGAGACAGTGCGCCCGCAACGGTGACGCCGGCGTCACGAATCTCATGCAGACGCTCGACAATGAGCTCCGGCTTGATCGGCTCGGCGTAGATCTGCTGAATACGTTCGGTCGCGCTTTCAGCCGGCAGCTCGGCGATTTCGTCAAGCAACGGCTGCGGATCGTCGTAGCGGGTCCACAGACCTTCGAGGTCGAGCACGCCAAGAGCGCCCATCTTGCCCATGGCGATGGCGGTGGCCGGGCTGGTCACCGAATCCATCGGCGCGCCGATGACCGGCACATCGAATTCATAGGCGTCAACCTGCCAAGAAGTGGACACATCCTGCGGATCGCGAGTACGACGGGAGGGAACGATGGAAACGTCGTCCAGAGAGTACGCCAGACGACCCTTCTTGCCCAAACCGATTTCAATTTCCTGAGACATGCTTTCAAGGCTAATGCTCAGCAATGACAGTATGCAAGAGCGTGTCACCCGCCGCCACCCCGTTTTTTGGACATTAACAGGTATCGTTAACACGTTCGTTATAAGACAGGAACTTATCACCTTCAATCCCGACAGGAGAACAACACATGGCCAAAATCAAGGTCGAAGGCAAGGTCGTCGAACTCGACGGCGACGAAATGACCCGCGTCATCTGGAAAGACATCAAGGATCGCCTGATCCTTCCGTACCTCGACGTGGATCTCGAATATTACGATCTCGGCATCGAAAACCGCGATGCTACCGACGATCAGGTGACCGTCGACGCGGCGAAGGCCATCCAGCGTGAGCATGTCGGCGTGAAGTGCGCCACCATCACGCCGGACGAGGCGCGTGTCAAGGAATTCGGCCTGAAGAAGATGTGGAAGTCCCCCAATGGCACCATTCGCAATATTCTCGGCGGAACCATTTTCCGCGAGCCGATCGTGATGAGCAACGTTCCGCGTCTGGTTCCCGGCTGGACCAAACCGATCGTGGTAGCCCGACATGCGTTCGGCGACCAGTATAAGGCCACTGATTTCAAGGTTCCGGGGGCAGGCACGCTCACCGTCACCTTCACTCCGGAAGATGGTTCCGAGCCGATCGAGCATGTCGTGTACAACTATGGCGCCGACGGCGGCGTGGCCCAGGTGCAGTACAATGTGAACGATTCCATCCGTGGTTTTGCCCGCGCGTGCTTCAACTATGGTCTGATGCGCGGCTATCCGGTGTATCTTTCCACCAAGAACACGATTCTCAAGGCCTACGACGGCCAGTTCAAAGATACGTTCGCCGAAGTGTTCGAAAACGAATACAAAGACAAGTACGCCGCAGCGGGCCTGACCTATGAGCATCGTCTGATCGATGATATGGTGGCCAGTTCCCTCAAGTGGCATGGCGGCTACATTTGGGCCTGCAAGAACTATGATGGCGACGTGCAATCCGATTCCGTGGCGCAAGGCTTCGGATCTCTCGGCCTCATGACCTCCGTGCTCATGACCCCTGACGGTCAGACCGTCGAGGCCGAGGCCGCGCATGGCACCGTGACCCGCCACTACCGCCGTTGGCAGAAGGGCGAGAAGACCTCCACCAATCCGATCGCATCGATTTTCGCTTGGACCGGCGGCCTCAAGCACCGCGCCGACTTGGATAACACTCCGGAAGTCAAGCATTTCGCCGAAACATTGGAGAAAGTCATCGTGTCCACCGTTGAAGGCGGCCAGATGACCAAGGATCTCGCCATGCTCGTTGGTCCGGATCAGGCCTGGCTTGACACCGAAGGCTTCATGAACGCTTTGGACGAAAATCTCGCCAAGGCTCTGGCTGAATGATTCTTAGCCGAATAACCTTTGGCTGAACGTCCAACAGCAGACTCAAAGGGCTGGATACGTATGGTTCACACGCATATCCAGCCCTTTTTGACGTCCAGATATTACAATCGGAGCTCAGCATAGGAATCATCATTCGATTTTCATGAAGGAAACGGCATGACACTGCACCGCACGACCGTGACGAAACATCTGTTCGCACTGTTGGCATCGATCTCGCTCATCACGGCCATGGGCGCCTGCGCGTCCGACAATGAAACGCAATCGCATGAAGCGGACTCCGCCGGCACCGCCACTACCGTCGATGCCGGCAACGTGGTGATCTTCACCCCTTCTGATGGCATCACCATCTCCCAGCAGACGCCTTTGAGCAAATGGGAAAAACTAGTGCCGGAAATAGTCTCATCTTTGAAAGACAACAACGTCAAAGGTTCCAACATCACCGTCAAAACGGCGTCGAGCCTCGACAAACAAAGCCAAAGCGTGCAGGATTATGTGGTGGACCACGTCAACAGTACCGGCGACGATGCGGATTCCTCCGACAAAACCACGCTGGTGGTAGCGCCGGTGGCCGACACCACCGAATCCGACCGCCAGTATGGAGACTACGCGTCGCACGCCATCACATGGAATGGGAACTCCTCCGACGAAGACGCCCAGGATTACGCCCAATCCGCGGAACGCTTGGTTTCCGCATTGCAGCTCGCTAAAAACGAGGGTATGAAGGTCGTGTTAGTGTCGAACACGCTGCAGGGTTTCATTCCGGATGTGTACGCACCGATGACTACGGCCGAACAAGTCGGACAGCTGCAGGCCAAGCAGCTGGTCAGCAAACTTGAACTCGACAAAACCAGCTCCGACAATCCGAAGCATATCGAAGTGCTGCTCCCCTACGATGCCGCCGATGAAAGCGGCAGCACAGCGGACGCGACTTTCGCGCAAGACGTGTTCAAAGGCATTTGGTCAGTGCTCGGACCGTATTTCAAAGAAGGGAAAGCCGTTTCCCCATCCGGCACGCTGACCTCGTCGAGTACGGAATCCGATTGGGCGTCCGTGGCGTTCGACGCGGCAAAAAGCGAACGGATCAAATCCACACTCGCCGAACGTCTCGGCATGGACAAGGACACATCGCGTCATACCCGTATCGACGGCATCATCTCCTGCAATGATTATGTGGCCGGCTATGTTTCCGAAGAGCTCAACGATCTTGGCTATACCGGTTCGGCGGCCGACATCAACCCATCCATCACCATTTCCGGCATCGTGGACAATATCACCGGCAAGAAAGACCTGAAAAAACAATCCGTTCCCGATCCTGCGCAGGCGCCTAAATCCGATGACGGCGATTCCGATACGGAAGATACCAGCGATTCCCTTGACGAGCAGAACTCGCAATGGCCGATCATCACCGGCTACGGCGCCTACGTCAGCTCCATGCCGAATATCGTGAACGGCAAACAGTGGATGACCGCTTTGGAAAATCGCAAGACCTTGGCATCCGACATTGCACGGACCTGCGTGCAGCTTAACACGTCGGGCAAGCTTGCGAAGCTGACATTCATCTCATCCGTAGCCATGAAAGACAAGAAAGTGCCGACCATCCAAGAAGAGGCGCTTGCGGTCAGCGCCAACAATCTGAAGAAAACGCTGATCGAACCGGGATATATCTCGCTTGCCGACGCAGGACTGTAATCCGGCTGATACGAGATAATCCGGATCATCAAACATACGAAATCCGAACAAGAAATATAAAAAGCTGGTTTCCGTCGTAACAATTCGACGGAAACCAGCTTTTTATATTGCAGTCAACGCTTTTTTGCGATAATTGGCGCTTACTTGTTCTTTGGAACGTAGATGACTGTGTCGATCAGCGTGCGGTAATGGTCGACCACCGCCTGACGGCGTGCCTTCATGCTCGGCGTGACCAAGCCGTTTTCTTCGGTGAATTCGTCCGGCACGATTTCGAACTTACGGATCGATTCGGCGCGGGATGCGAGCTCGTTGGCTTTGTTGACGGCACGTTCCACTTCGGCGTGCACGATCGGATTGCGGGAGGCCTCCTCGAGGGATACTACGCATTCCGCGCCCTTCGACGCAAGCCATGCGTTCGTTTCGCCAAGATCCAACGAAATGATGGCCGCGATGAACGGCTTGCGGTCGCCGATCATCACGCATTGGCTCACCACGGGCGACGTCATGATCGACGCTTCCATCTCGCATGGGGAGACGTTCTTGCCGCCGGCGGTGATGATGAGGTCCTTCTTACGTCCGACGATGGAGACGAAGCCTTCATCGTCGATGGAACCAAGATCACCGGTATGTAGCCAGCCGTCGACGATTTGCTGCTTGGTGACGTCGGGATTGTTATGGTAGCCAGCGCATACGGCCGGACTCTTGATGCACAATTCGCCTTCATCGTCGACACCCATGGTCACGCCCTGCAGCGGCAGTCCGATGGTGCCAATCTTGTATCCGGAAGTCGGATTGACGCTTGACGGAGCGCAGGTTTCGGTCATGCCGTAGCCTTCCAGCAGCGGCAATCCGACGCCATTGAAGAAATGAGCGATGGATGAATCAAGCGGAGCGCCTCCAGAAACCGCATATTCCACATGACCGCCGAACACGTCCATGATCGAGGCGTACACCAGCTTGTTGTACAACGCATGCTTGAGATTCAAGACGACCGGAATGCCTTCGCCTGACTGCTGCGCATGCGACCAGTCGCGCGCCGCCTGCGTGGCACCTGCGAAAATACGTCCTTTGAGGCCGGCTCCGGCCTTCTGCGACGCCGCATTGTAGATCTTTTCGAAGATTCGCGGCACGGCAAGGATGAACGTCGGCTTGAACGCCTTGAAATCAGCCAGGATCGTCTTCAGGTTGCCTGACAGGCCAAGCGAAACATTGCCGGCGAAGCAGAAGAACTGCATGTAGCGGGCGAACACATGTGCCAGCGGAAGGAACAGCAGCAGACGACGGTTCGACTTCATCGCGATGTCGGGCATGGAGTTGATGCCCGAATAGGTAATGAACACGAAATTGGAATGGGTGAGCTCAATGCCTTTTGGCGTTCCTGTGGAGCCGGAAGTGTACACGATGGTGGCGAGGTCCGAGCCTTTGACTGCATGTTCGCGCTCTTGGAATTCGGCGTCGGACACGGCATGGCCGTATTCGATCATCGTGTCGATCGCACCAAGTCCGATGACATAGACGTCACCAAGATCGGAACATTCGCTCCTGACGGATTCGATCTTGTCGCGCTGCGCGTCATCTTCCGCGAACGCCATTTTGACGTTGGCGTCGTTGAAGATCATTTTGACTTGCGCGGGCGAATTCGTCTCGTACACGGGAACGGTGAGAGCGCCGATCGACATGATCGCCACGTCGAGCGCAGTCCACTGCCAGCAAGTGTGGGCGATGATGGACACCGAGTCGCCGGGCATGATGCCCTGGGCGATCAGGCCTTTGGCGATGGCGATGACCTTGTCTCGGAACTCGGTGGCGCTGAACGACGCCCACTTGCCATGCTCATTCTTGTATTCGACCAAGGAATCGTTCGGAGTACGGTTCGCTCGTTCCTCAAGCACCGAAAAAATATTTTTGTCTGTGTCAATCTGCTGTTCCAAAGGCCGCGTGTATTCCTTGTACATGGCATTTCTCCCCTGCGTAATCATCGTACATGCAGCATCATAGCCTGAGAGCTTCACTTTTTTCGGCGAGGCCACGACGTATGGACAAAACCGATGGTTCTGTCGACTCCTGTTTCATAGGACTTTCAATCCGATTCGCACCGTCCGGGTTTTGCTTTCCGGATCGGTGTATTGCCGTCCTTCCGATTTGATTCCCCAATGCAGGCAATGATCGTTACAATGGTCAGATTCGCCCTCCACATGCGCGAAACGCTCCCCTTTCGCAACATGTGCGCCGACATCGCGTTCCGCCTTGGCTGGTTCGAACGTCGAGGTCAGTCCGGAAAGGCTGCCTCCATGCCGTATGGTGACCACGGCTTTGCCTCCCACGCTGCCACTGAAGGCGATCACGCCGTCCGCTGGCGCGATAATGGCTTCCTGAGGGTCTGCGCGCAGGTCAAGGCCCCGATGTCCTGGAAGCCACTGTTGTTTCGGCGCGTCATACTTGCCAACTATCTGCGCGCCGTTCAACGGCCATCGCATCAGGGCTACGCAGGATCCGGACGCGCTACCAGAATTCGTCTTCGCATATGTCGGTTCAGCCGACCATAGGCAGCACAAGAGCAGCATGACGCACGCCAGCGCGCATACGACCATGATTTGGCGCAACTGCTGGCGAATGCGTTTCTTTTCCTCTTGGACGATTCTGTTCCGTTGAATTCGTCGACGATATTCATGTTCGTTCATGATGGCTCCTTCGCGTTGCTACGTTGCTGTGCCGCTTTATTGCTTTGTTGCGCTGTGCTGCGGTGAATTGCCAGCATGACAGTATGGTGATTGGATTGTCCAGCTGAAACGGCCCTGTGGTCGGAGGATGGGTTATCCACAGGCTTCGGGGCGTGTCGCGGCATACGATGGAACGCATGAGCGATAACACGTCACAGCGCAAAGCGTTGCAGCAGCTGGAAAGCGAGTCCGACTACGATCGGATCACCTACTATCAGAAGCCTTTTATGGTGCTGTGGGCGGCCGTGCAGGAGGCATCAAGCGAATTGCAGGACGATTACGCGCTCTCCCCCGAACTGGCGCAGTTGTGGGTTGCCGAGCAGATTCGCAAGGTGTCGGACTCGCTGGTGGATCGTCTTGCGGAAACGGCTTTGGCCCATGGCGAATCGAAATCGAATGTGGCGCGTGCGGCCGGCGCGAGTCCCGCCAATGCCTTACGACGCTTCCCTCGACTCAAAGCCGATGGATCGCACGAGCGCACGCTGATTGACGACGTGCTTGATTCGTTGGAGTAACAAAAAAGCCCTTGATTTCCAAGGGCTTTCATGTGGCTCCTGCGACTGGGCTTGAACCAGTGACCGTCCGATTAACAGTCGGATGCTCTGCCAACTGAGCTACGCAGGAATATTTTTCCCGTTTTAAGTCTTCTCCTGAAAAAAATCAGGAAAACTCCTAAAACTGCGCTCCTGCGACTGGGCTTGAACCAGTGACCGTCCGATTAACAGTCGGATGCTCTGCCAACTGAGCTACGCAGGAATGTGCTTCCCGTACGGAATTGCTTCCGTGCACAAGTCACATATATTACACGCTTCGCACGTCTTCGCAAATCGAGTGTCGCACCGCGTGTCGCGACATCACCACTCGAGTTCCGCTATGTCCATCGGATGCTCGTTGACGTCGACGGCGGTGACCTTGCCATCATGCATGTGGATCACACGATCCGCGATTGGCGCGATTGCTGAATTATGGGTCACGATCACCACGGTTGCGCCTTTCTTACGGCTCATATCCTGCAGGATCTGCAGCACCTGCTTGCCGGTGTTGTAATCCAACGCGCCAGTCGGCTCGTCGCACAGCAGAATCTTCGGATTCTTCGCAACGGCACGGGCGATGGCCACGCGCTGCTGTTCGCCGCCGGAAAGCTGCGCGGGAAAATTGTCGACACGATCGCCAAGACCAACATCTTCCAACACTTTGACGGCATCCTGCGCGTCGGAAACAATCTGCGAAGCAAGTTCGACGTTTTCCTTCGCGGTCAAATTCGCCACGAGATTGTAGAACTGGAACACGAAGCCAATGTCCGTTCTGCGGTAAGCCGTCAACTGTTTCGGAGAGTAGTTGGAAATGTCACGCCCGTCGATGACCACTCTGCCCTCGGAATTTGTGTCCATGCCGCCTAGAATGTTCAGCACCGTCGACTTGCCTGCGCCCGAAGCGCCCAGAATAATGGCCAATTCGCCTTTCTCAATGCCGAAGTTCACATCGTCATTCGCGGTAATGGTGGTGGAACCCATTTGGTAACGCTTGTAACTGTGCTGCATTTCGATATATGCCATATCAGCCTCCATTCCACGCCGAAAAACCCTTGACTCCCAATATTACGACTACAGTAGGGATTGTTGCTCATAAACGACGAGGAAGGGAACGTTATGGACATCGCCGATGACGCCGACCGTTTGCAGACACTACTGTACAGCGCTTACGACTCCGATACCGTGCGCGAGCTGGAACGTCCGCTGCTTGACGACGGCGTGCCTCTGATGCGCATGGCCGCTTCGGCGGCGGCCCACGTGACCATGACACTGCTCGACGACGAGGATCTCGCCGTCGAGGATGCTCGCGTGACCCTGCTGGTAGGCGCGGGAGACAATGGCGGAGACGGCCTGTATGCCGGCGCGGAATTGGCAAACGAAGGCGCGCACGTCACTGCGATCGCCGTGGGTCGCTCCCTGCACGAGGAGGCTTTCAGCGCGTTTGTGCACGCCGGAGGCCGCGTTCTCGCACTCGACCCAGCCGCGGAAATACCCGGATGCGCCACGGGTTTTTCCGCGGGCGAAGCCGGAGAACGACTGCAGGCCGCCGTCGAATACGCCCAAGGATCCCATGTAATCATCGACGCGATGGCCGGCATCGGCGTAAGCGGCGCATTGCGTGGCATCGCAGGCACCATCGCATCCTCCTTGGGATTCGACGGCGAACTTCCCGACAAGCCCGCCCTGCCGAACAATGAACCCTCCTCCGACCTACCGCTTGTTGTGGCGATCGACACGCCGTCCGGCGTTGGTGTGAATGACGGTTCGCTGCCGGGACCATATATCCCAGCCGATGCGACAGTAACGTTCGGTGCGATGAAGCCGTGCGCGATGGTGCCGCCCGCCTCATACGCATGCGGACGGCTCACCTTGGTCGATTTCGGTTTCGATATTGATGATTGCGTTCCCGCAACCGAAATGACGGACGGTGATTTCGTAACGGATTCAATCCGTCTGCCGCAGCTTTCGGACGGCAAATATTCACGTGGAGTAGTCGGATTGGTGACAGGTTCCGCACGTTACCCAGGTGCGGCCGTGTTGTCTTCCACTGCCGCGGCGCGCACCAATACGGGCATGGTACGTTATCTTGGCCCACAGCGCACGCAAGATATGGTTCTTTCCTCGTTGCCTGAAGCTGTGATCGGCAAGGGACGCGTACAATCATGGGTGGTTGGCTCCGGCGTTCCCACAGGTGATGACGAAGCCGCCGATGCCGACATCCAGCGCGAAACCATAGCCGCGCTGCTGAAGCACTATGCGTTGCCTCAAGAGGTCGACTCCGAAGACGGTGACGACGCCAAGCATGCAAACGCATTGGATATGCCGCCAATCGTGGTGGATGCCGGAGCATTGGACCTGCTACCGAACAAGGTGCCGGCTCAGGTGGTCGTCACCCCGCACGTCGGAGAGCTGGCCCGCATGCTGACCCGGCTGGACGAAAACGAAGTCGGTGTCGACAAGGTACGGGCACAGCCGCTTGCCTGCGCCCGTAAACTCCATGAGCTGACCGGCGCGACCGTATTGCTGAAGGGCGCGGTGACCATGGTGGTAGGCACGGATGGCAAAAGCAATGAGCGTGTGATTCTTTCCGGTCGTGCACCGGCATGGATGTCTACCGCAGGATCGGGTGACGTGCTCGCCGGCATGTTGGGAGCCCTGCTCGCACAGCAGGACGACATGCTTGCCGAGGATCCGGCATTGGTTCCCGAAGTCGTGGCTGCCGGTGCCTACGTGCATGGTCTTGCGGGAGCGATCGCATCGCAATCCGAACAGCGTGGATGGCATCGTCCGCAAATCTATGGTCATTCCAAAAAACAGCATTTCGGAGAAATCGGCCATCCGATCATCGCCAGCGATATTATCTGTGGTATTCAGCCTGCATTTTTACAATTACTTTAATTGTGTAACAAATTTACTGAACACCAGCCCCAACGTCGGTGACTTTGCGCTACACTGACGTTGCCGATCCATATTTTTGCAGGAAGGATTTTCATGACCTCCCCCAGTGCCAACGTCACCGATGTGGTCTTTGATTTTTGCGGCGTGCTCATTGACTGGCAGACGCGCGCATGCCTTGAAGGCAGGTACCCTCAGGTAGTTGTGGACCGTATTTGCGCGGATAATGATCCGTGCGGTTTTTACGATTATGAGGATCGCATGGACCATGGCGAAGATTTCGAAGACATTTATCCCGACGTGGTACGCGAGCAGGGTGAGGAGATCGCCGAGATCTTCCGCGATTACATCGAACGCTACGACGATGCGCTCCCCCGCATGATTCCGAATATGGAACAGCTGCTGCGTGATTTAAAGGCTGCAGGCTACGGAGTGTGGGGGTTGACGAATTGGTCGCATGAGACGTTCCATTTCGCCTTCGAGCGTTTCCCCCAGCTGGGCGAGCTGCTGCAGGGCACGATCGTGTCTGGCGCGGAAAAGATGCACAAGCCGAATGCCGACATCTACGAACTGGCGCTGAACCGTTTCAATCTTAAGCCGGAATCCAGCGTGTTCTTCGACGACACCGCGAAGAATGTCACTGGAGCGCAGGCTGTGGGCATGCATGCATTCCAGTTCGTCGATGCCGATCAGGCGCGTCGTGATCTGAAATCCTTGGGCATGAATTTCTGACTGTTTCAAAACGAACATCTGAATTAGCAAAAAGGCCGGGCCGCACACATGTGAACCGCACCCCGATTGTTGGACTGAAGAAATTCAGATTCGATGACCGAAGGTGCGGTTTCATTATGTGTGACGGTTGCAGGAAGCATTACGGCGGCGAGTCCGACGCGTACATCGCGCACTGGAACATCAGACGGCGTCGGGAAAAGCTCGGGGGCGCACCCCGGAGGAGTTCCGAAGAGCGTCTCAGTATTGCTTTGGCGTTACTGCGAATTCCGGCTACGGCGGAACAGCAGATAGCTGTACGCAGAAGGAACGAGCGCTGCGCCAACCGCTATCGTCGCAATAATTGCGGCCATGAGCACGTCGCTCACAGGCACGACAGAGCTGACGACGCCCGCTACGACCAATAACACTCCCAACACCATGAAAGAGATGCCACCTACACGCTGCGTGCGTTTCCAATTGGTTTCATCAGCCAAAGCCCAAGGCGTTCTGACGCCGAAGGTGTAATTCTGGCGCATGCGCGGAAGGTAATTTCCCACGCCGACGAACAACGCTCCCAGCACCACGCAAACGATAAGCCCAACAGGACCACCGGTAGCTGGGATCACGCCGAATGCGGTGGCTTCGGTGAACCATGTGATGCCGCACATGATGAGCGTGAACGCGATGACGAATCCACGATACAGTCCGCTGGCCTTCATGTAGCTTTCTCCCTTGGGATCCATCTTCGGGATGATGAGGAAAAGTCCCAAGCACAGTAACGGCAATATATCAAGAATCAACGTTATGGCTCTCGGACCGTAGCCATTGACCGAACCGTCGGCACCCCAATGAATCGGCACGTTTTCGGGAAGTCGACTGTAGCAAGCAAGATGTGCGGCAACATTGACCAAGCACAGCACAACAAGTGCAATGCACACGTTGCGGCTGATTGGAGCGATCTTCTCCCTCGAATCATTCTTATTCACGCTTTCAGCATTGTTGATGTTGTTATCGAAAGCTTTTTTGGAATCATCCAGATTGTTCCCGCACATAAGATTCTCCTTTATTGACCGTCCGTTTGCTTATTGTTTTCATTGCCGTCCATGAACCCCATGAACCATCCGATCAGATCCTGCATCACCGTGGTGTTGAGACTGTAGATGATGTTTTGCCCGTGCCGTTCGTCGGTTACCAGTTCCGCGGTTTTCAGCGTGGTCAGATGGTGGCTGATCGATGGTTTGCTCATGTTGAATTGTTCCGCGAGCTCACCGGCCGTCATGTCACGTTCGCGCAGCAATTCCAAAATGCGCCGTCGCGTGGGATCGGAGAGCGCTTTGAACCCCTCTCCTGCCATGCATTCCTCCTTTACGATACTGAATATTTAGATATTTTCTTATTTAGACAATTATCTAAATATATGCTCCGGACATACATATTCACGCCCGCGCGTTTACCACGGTTGACGAATCATAAGTTCATGAAGGAGGACGATGATGTCTATGCAACCGAATGCCGCTGATCGTAGGGCGGGTTAATCATGCGGTCACGCCAATAGTAGACGTCATCATGTTCGCCGATTTCGCGATACACCTTGCACGGCTGGCCGAATGCGACCACGTTGGCGGGAATGTCTTTGGTAACCAGCGAACATGCACCAATCACCGAATTATCGCCAATAGTGACGCCAGGAAGTACGGTAACGTTGGCGCCCAACCACACATTGCGGCCGATGGTGACCGGCAGAGAATACTGTGTGATCTTCTCGCGCAGGTCAGGACGAATCGGATGGCCGGTGGTAACGATAGTGCAGTTCGGGCCGATCATGGTATGTTCGCCGATATGCACTTCACCATCATCAACCAACGTGAGGTTGAAATTGGCGTAAGCATATGCACCAAAATACGTGTTGCATCCCCAATTGGCATGCAACGGCGGTTCGATATAGGCGTCCTCGCCGAATTCGCCAAGCAGTTGGCGTGCAATTTCGATACGTTGCGTCATTTGACTGGGGCGGGTCGCGTTAAAGTCGTACAGTAGTTCCATCTGTTCCTGCTGCGCTTTGATCATCTCTTCGTCATCGCAGGCATAGATCAATCCGGAATTCATAGTGTCAAGCACTCGTTGCGGCACAGTCATGGCAGCCTCCTTGCAGTCATTCACACTCGTTGCGATTATATACGAACTCAACGCAACTCATGCCGTGATTCCGCATGCCTTTCGCAATCCTCTGCACAATCATCGTCTGCGGCTAGCGAAATATTTCGCATGTTCGGCGGTGTGACCGTAAGTGCCATTGAACTCCCAATCACCACATCAAAACATCGCCAGTTAACCTGTTGCAGCCTTGGCTTCCGACACGATCAGCGGGCAGCCAAAATTTGCCAACGTGATTTGGTAAGGATATTCACATGCTCGACACGCACCTCATGCATAAGAGGCACCGACACCTCATCGCACGTGTGATGATAGACAAAACCAACCTTTTCCTGCACCCGCTTCGACTTCAGATTGCCATCATAATAACCGCACCAAATCGCACTCATACCAAGATCAACAAAACCATGACGGATAATCTCCCTAGCTGCCTCCGGCATATAACCCCTTCCCCAGAAAGGCTTGCCCAACCAGTAACCCAACTCACACTCATCATCACGATCCGTCATATCCGTATGACCATTAAGCTTTAACTCAATCGAGCCAATGGGGTTATTGCTGCCGCGCTCGCAAATCGCGCAGCATTCCTTGCCATTGAGCACATGACGAATCGTATTGAGACTTTCTTCTTTCGATCGGTGTGCGGGCCAGCCCGCGATAGGTCCGATATCCGGATCTTTCGCATAGACGTACAAGCTTTCCGCATCTGTTTCAGTCCAAGCCCTCAATGTCAGCCGTTCCGTCTCCAACATGTAGTCAACCTCTTTCATACGCAATGCATTGAACTGAGGTATAGCTTAGCCTGCAAGGAGAGTTTTGCCATGAGATGCGCGGTGGGGCGTGATACGGATGAAGACTATGCATGCGAAAGTGACGACGGGTCTGACTCACCTATGGGCTTCGGCGAAAGGCTACGTCCAGTGCAGGGCGTAGGTTCATAGCCAACACCTAAAGCAGGGGGGCTCCTCAACGGAGCTGAGATAGGCGAATGCCTGACCCTTTGAACCTGTTGGTTAACACCATCGTAGGGAGCGAAGAATGAGCGTCATCGTGCACACGCATTTCCAGCGTCAATCGGCATCCGTAAAAGTCAACGCAACAGACGCGTCGGCAAAACAACCTGCATCGCGAAATCATCAAGCGTAATTTCGCTTTCTATCCCGTGTATCCAAGAATACGAGGCATGTCAGCGTATCCATTTACTGACGGAATCAAATTTTCCCAACCCAAAACAGCATAATCAAGGGGGAATCATGAACAATTATCCGTATGCGTCGATGCGAGACAGCTTCGACCTGAGCGCCTATTTTGTGGTAGGCCCACAGGATTGCAAAGGTCGACCGATCACCGACGTCATCGATGACGCATTGCGCGGGGGCGCAAGCTTTATCCAACTGCGCGCCAAAGACGCCGACGCGAAGGACCTTACCGACATGGCGCGTGATATCGCGCAAATCATCGAAGACAACAACAAGTCAGATTCCGTGGCATTCGTGATCGACGACCGCGTGGATGTGGTCTGGCAGGCCCGCAGCAAAGGCATCAAGGTTGACGGCGTGCACATCGGACAGACCGATATGGAACCGCGTGAAGCCCGCACGCTGCTCGGCGAAGACGCCATCGTGGGATTGTCGGCGGAGACAGAAAGCCTGGTCAGACTCATCAACGAATTGCCCAATGGCTGCATCGACTATATCGGTGCGGCGCCGCTGCATGTTTCCGTCACCAAGCCGGAAGCGTCCGTAGGCGGCAATGACGGTTCCGGTCGCACGCTTGACAAAGAGCAGATCAACACCATTTGTTCAGCCAGTGGTTTTCCGGTAGTGGTAGGCGGTGGCGTGACCGCAGGTGATATGGAAATGCTGGCGCGTTCAAAGGCGGCAGGCTGGTTCGTGGTGTCCGCGATTGCAGGAGCCGATGATCCGGAAGCCACAACCCGCGATATGGTAACGCGTTGGAAAGCCGTACGTGGCGACACGAAGCACGGATACGCACCGCGCATGAAAGCCCAGAACACAGCGGAAATCAGCCCTAGCAACGCAGCCGACGGCGCATCCGGTGAAAAGAAGTTCACCAATGCGAAGGAAGCCAAGGCCGCATCCAAGCTCGCCAAGCAGCAGCGCGTCGACATTGCCGCACGCGATTCCAAACAGCGCGACAAAGCGCATATCCGCAAAACCACGCCGGTACATTTCGAAAACGAATTCGGCTCCTACGATCTGGAAGTGCCATACACCGAAATCAAACTGTCTGACACTCCTGGCGTCGGACCGAACGCGCCATTCAAGGACTACAACACCGAAGGACCGAAATGCGATCCGAAAGAGGGACTCGCTCCCCTGCGTTTGGATTGGATTCTTGACCGCGGTGACGTCGAAGAATACGAGGGACGTCGACGCAATCTGGAAGATGACGGCAAACGCGCCATCAAGCGTGGCAAGGCTTCCAAGGAATGGCGCGGCCGCCAGCATAAGCCGATGAAGGCCAAGGATCATCCGGTGACGCAAATGTGGTACGCGCGCCACAACATCATCACGCCGGAAATGCGCTATGTAGCGGAACGCGAGCATTGCAGCGTGGAACTGGTGCGCAGCGAACTGGCCGCAGGACGTGCCGTCATGCCTTGCAATATCAACCATCCTGAGGCTGAGCCCATGATCATCGGCTCGAAGTTCCTTACCAAGCTCAACGCCAATATGGGCAATTCGGCGGTCACTTCGTCTATTGACGAGGAGGTGGAGAAGCTCACGTGGGCCACCAAGTGGGGTGCTGACACCGTAATGGATCTGTCTACCGGCAACGACATTCACACTACGCGCGAATGGATTCTACGCAACTCCCCCGTGCCGATCGGCACCGTGCCAATGTATCAGGCACTCGAAAAGGTGGAGGATGACGCTTCCAAGCTCAGCTGGGAACTGTTCCGCGACACGGTGATCGAGCAGTGCGAGCAGGGTGTGGACTATATGACGATTCATGCCGGTGTGCTGCTGCGTTTCGTGCCATTGACGGCGAACCGCATGACGGGCATCGTTTCGCGTGGCGGTTCGATTATGGCTGAATGGTGTTTGCAGCATCATCAGGAAAGCTTCCTGTATACGCATTTCGACGAATTGTGTGAAATCTTCGCCAAATACGATGTGGCGTTCTCACTGGGTGATGGACTTCGTCCGGGATCGCTTGCCGATGCGAACGATGCGGCACAGTTCGCCGAACTGATGACTTTGGGCGAGCTTACCCAGCGCGCATGGGAACACGACGTGCAGGTGATGATCGAAGGACCTGGCCATATTCCGTTCGACACCGTGCGCATGAACATCGAAATGGAGAAGGCGATCTGCAAGGATGCGCCGTTCTATACGCTTGGACCGCTCACCACTGACACCGCTCCCGGCTACGACCACATCACGTCGGCGATCGGCGGTGTGGAAATCGCCCGCTATGGCACTGCAATGCTGTGTTATGTGACGCCGAAGGAACATCTTGGATTGCCGAACAAGGACGATGTGAAGCAAGGTGTGATCGCATACAAGATCGCCTGCCATGCGGCTGATATCGCCAAGCATCATCCGCATGCCATCGACCGTGACAATGCCATAAGCAAGGCACGCTTCGAATTCCGTTGGCTTGACCAGTTCAACCTGAGCTACGATCCGGACACCGCCATCGCGTTCCATGATGATACTTTGCCGGCCGAGCCTGCGAAAATGGCGCATTTCTGTTCGATGTGCGGTCCGAAGTTCTGCTCCATGGCCATCAGTCAGAATATTCGCAAAAAGTTCGGCAATGCCGAATCACAAGAGAAGCTTGTGGCCGACGCACAAACCATTGCCGCCGGCATGCAGGAAATGAGCGAGCGTTTCCGCGAACAGGGAGGCCATCTGTATCAGTAGGCTGATCAGCAAGCCGAATCGGTAAGGCTGAACGGTAATCGGTTGCAATAAGCGGGATTGTCAGCTTTTTAAGAAGGCCGGCAATCCCGCTTATTCGATTATTGACATTGACATGCTGCCGGCACTGTTGTTGATTCGCTGCGGTCGGCAGTCCACTATCCAGACAAGAGGGTATAAGCACTCCCCCACGGTCAGCACATGGCTCTAACCTGAGTTTATGACTCTTCTTCAGCTGAAATATATTGTGAAAATCGTGGAATGCGGTTCCATGAACGAAGCCTCGCACGAATTATACGTGTCACAGCCCGCGTTGAGCTCGTCTGTGAAGGAACTCGAAAACGAGCTTGGCATCGAAATCTTCACCCGCTCGTCGCAAGGCATCGCCTTGACCGTGGACGGAGCGGAATTCCTCACCTACGCGCGCCAGGTGCTCGATCAGGCGTCACTGCTCGAAGAACGTTACAAGAACGCGAAGCCACGCAAGCAGCTGTGCTCCGTGTCCACACAGCATTACATGTTCGCCGTCGAAGCGTTCGTGGAAATGATCAACTCCATCAAATCCGACGAATACGAGTTCACCATTCGTGAGACGCGCACCAAAGACATCATCAACCAAGTGGCGAACATGCTTTCCGAAATCGGCATCATCTACCTGTCCGATTTCAATAAAGACGTGATCGGCAAGATGTTGCGCGAAAAGCATTTGGAATTCCATCCACTGTTCCGTGCTCCATTGCATGTGTTCATTTCGCGCAACAATCCGCTGGCTGGCAAGAAAAAAGTCACGATGGACGACTTGAAGCCGTTCCCGTTCATCCAGTACGAGCAGGGCGAGGAAGGCAGCTTCTTCTTCGCCGAAGAGGCGGTCTGGCCGGAATACTCCCCCAAGCAGATCAACGTGACCGACCGTGCGACGATTCTGAACTTCATCATCGGTCTGAACGGCTACACCGTGTGCACCGGCATTGACAACGGCGATCTCAACAATGAGAAAATCGTGACCGTGCCGCTTGACACCGATGAGAACATGTTGGTCGGCTGGATCACGAACGAGCGCGCGAAGCTGTCGAAGGCCGCGGAAAACTATTTGGAGAAGCTCAAGTCGGTGGTGACCGACCATGGATACAATCTTATCGACTGAATGCACTGATCGACCGGATGCACTCTGATATGAGATATGAAAAGTGCCTCACACCGATGCTTTCGATTGGTGCGAGGCACTTTTTTATGTGCTCGACTATAGGATTCGCCTATACGATTCACCTATAGAATTCAGGCGCCATACTGCTCCAGATAGGCGTCGGCAGCAGCCTTGATCTCGTCGGTCACGTACGCGGTACCGTCAGCGGTTTCGATATGCTGTCCGGCCTCGAAGATCTCACGCACGTTGGCGATGGCGAACACCGGGAAGCCGAACTCTGCTTCGACGGCCTTCACCGCGGACGTGTCGGAATTCTTGGTCTTTTCCATACGATCCACGGAAAGCACCAAGCCGACAACCTCAACATTCGCTTCGGCCTTGAGCTTGGGAATGACCTCGCGTACTGCGGTGCCTGCGGTCATCACATCGTCGACGAGCAGCACCTTCATGCCGTCGGTCAGCTGGGTGCCGACCATCATGCCGCCGTCGCCATGATCCTTCTTCTCCTTGCGGTCGAAGGTGTAGCCGACTTCCATACCGTGGTCGGAAGTCAGAGCGATCGCGGTGGAGACGCCCAGCGGAATGCCCTTGTAGGCAGGACCGAAAATGGTGTCGATGTCGTTCGGCAGATTGCCTGCTTCGATTTCCGCAGCGATCTTCTCCGCGTAGAAGGCGCCGAGCGTGGCGATCTTACGTCCGTCGTTGAATGCGCCGGCATTGATGAAATACGGTGACTTGCGGCCGGACTTAAGCGTGAACTCGCCGAATTTCAGCGCCTGTGCGTCCAGCAGGAACTTGGTAAAACGGTGGTCGAGGGATTCAGTCATGTCATGCTCCTTTGATGAATGATCGAGGTCAGCGCCAAGTTTCGCCCTTGGCAAGCTTGTCTGCGAGTTCGGGACGTGCGTCGAGCAGATCGTCAAGTTCACGGGCCACACGCAATGGTGCGGTCGGTTCGAACAGCGCGGCCGCGCCGACTTCCACGGCGTTCGCTCCGGCATACAGGTATTCGAGCGCCTTCTCGCCGGAATCGACGCCGCCGATGCCGATGATCGGAATGTCTGGCAATGCGGAACGGGTCTTCCACACGGCCACGAGACCCATCGGCAGCACGGCCGGTCCGGAAACACCGCCGGTCACATGGTCGATGATCGGCTCGCCGGTACGAATGTTGATGCGCATGCCGAGCAGCGTGTTGATCATGCTCAGCGCGTCGGCGCCGCTTTCCACGGCCGCGCGGGCAGGCACGGTGATGTCGGTGACGTTCGGCGTAAGCTTGACGATCATCTTCTTATCGGTGAGCTTGCGCAGTCGGGTGATCAGACGGCTCAATGCCACCGGATCTGTGCCGACGCTCATGCCTCCGGCTGACACATTCGGGCAGCTCACGTTGATTTCCAGCATATCTGCAGGAGAATCGTTCAGCTTGGATACGACTTCGATATAGTCGTCATCGCAGTGGCCGGCCACATTGGCGATGACCGTGGCATTGATGGCTTTGAGCTTGGGCAGGTCGTCTTCCAGATAATGATCCACGCCCGGGTTCTGCAGTCCGACCGCGTTGATGTTGCTGGATGGGCCTTCGGCGGTACGAACGCCGGGATTGCCCTCCCACGGCACCGGAGAGACGCCCTTGGTGGTGACCGCGCCCAGTTGGCTCACATCGTAGAACCAGCGAACCGCCGCATACTGGAAGGTGCCGGAAGCCGTGGCGACCGGATTCTTCCACGGCACGCCCGCCACCTGCGTGGGATGCTTCCATTCGTACGGGCCGTACAGGTTCTCATGCTGGGTATTGTCGCTCATCTCATTCACCCCATCCCAAACGTTCGCGAGTAAAGACCGGACCGTCGGAGCAGACCTTCAAACGTCCATCCAATGTGTCGACCGTGCACAGCACGCATGTGCCATAGCCGCAACCCATGCGCTGTTCCAAGCTCAGCTGGCATGCCATGTCACGCTTTGCAGCCCATGCGGCCACGGCCTTCATCATCGGTAGAGGACCGCAGGTCAGGATCACCGGCTTGAGCTCGCCACCAAGCAGTTCGCCTTCGATGCGATCAAGCAGGGTGATCACATTGCCTTCGCTCTCATCGATGCTGTACACCTTGTCGGCATACTTGCCCACGTATTCGTCACCGAAATGCACGTTACGGTAGCCGAACACCGCAGTGCTGGCCGCGCCTTCGACACCGGCGATATGCTGCGCCGCGCATACGAGCGGAGGCACACCCAAGCCGCCGGCAACCAGCACATAATTGGCGGGCTCCTTGGTTTTGAACGAATTGCCGAGCGGACCCATCACACGAATGGTGTCCCCCGGCTTCAGCTGTGCGAATTCGGCGGTACCTTTGCCCACCACGGCGAACATGAGGCTGACTTCATCGCCGTTGGTTTCGCACACGCCGAACGGACGCGGCATCAGCTTGCTTGGATCATTGGAATATACGTCGACGAACTGCGCCGGTCTGGCATGGCTGGCGATGTATTCGTCACGGAACGTCAAACGGTACACGCCGTCGGTCAGTTCCTGATTGTCAACGACCTCGACTTCATGCCGGCTTGGGAAAAAGCCTGCCGAAGTCGCCTCGGCAACGGTCGGAACGAACGTTGTTGCGGTGGTCATGAACTCCCTCTCTATTACGTTCGATGGTTGATGGTTGTTTTTTTGAGATTAAACAGTTGGCCAGTCGGCAGGTTACGGCAGGACTGCACGCAGATTGTCACGCATGTCTTTGGCTGCTTCACGCGCCGATTCGGCGACCAAGTCCAAAGCATCGTCGGCGCTCATGGATTCGGAATACTTACCGGACTTCTTCCATGCTCCGATAATGCCCCGGGACGAGTTGACGAGAGCACCCATACCGTCGCGGTCGAACATGCCGGCCACACCCTGCGCGGTACCGCCCTGTGCACCGTAGCCCGGCACTAGGAAGAACGTGTGCGGCATACGTGCGCGCAATGCCTTGCCTTCCTCCGGGTGGGTGGCTCCGACAACCGCGCCAACGTGTGAATAGCCGTTCTTGCCAATGGTTTCCGCTCCCCAGCTTTCCACCAGATCGGCAACATGCTCGTATACGCGTTCGCCAGAAGCGAGTTCAAGTTCCTGCAGTTCGCTGCTGGACGGGTTGGAGGTGCGCACAAGCACGAAGATGTCTTTGTCGTTGGCGGTGGCGGCGTCGACGAACGGCGTGATGCCATCGGTGCCGAGGTATGGGTTCACGGTCACCGCATCCTCATGCCATGGATCGTAGGCGGTGTCGCCCAATCCTACACCGCTGAGGTGATGAGCATATGCGGCTGCGGTGGAGCCGATGTCTCCGCGCTTGACATCGCCGAGCACATACAATCCCTGCTGCTTGGCGTATTCGCAGGTCATAGTGTAGGCGTCGATACCTGCCGGACCGAGCGCCTCATACATGGCGATCTGCGGTTTAACCGCAGGCACGATGTCTGCGACGGCGTCGATGATGGCGCGGTTGAATTCGAAGAAGGCCACGGAAAGCTGCATGGCAGGTGCCTCCGCCGGGTCTTCGACCTGTTCGTTGATTTCCTCGGCGAAGCTTGCAACGATTTGCGCTGGCACGAGCGCTTCAGTCGGGTCAAGTCCCACAACGCTCGGATTCTGCTTGTCTTCAATCGCTTCAATCAGACGATCCATCAATCCTCCTTATCGATACGGCTGAAGGCCAGCTTCGAACCGATGATGGTGGCGAGTGGACGGCCGGTGACCTGCCATCCGCCGAATGGGGTGTTTCGAGCCGAGGAATGGAATCGTTCAGGATCCACGGTCCATTCCTCGTTGGTGTTAAGCACTACCAGATCAACATTGTCGTCTGCCGGAACCTTGCCGAGGTCCAGCACACGTTTGGTGTCGTCGTCTCCCGGAACGGCGTCCGCGTATTCGTCCAGCACGGCCGTCAGGTCGGTCTTGTCGTGCCCCATAAGTTCGGCAGGCGCGGTCGACATGAGTTCGATCAAACGTTCGTCGGAAATGAAACCACCGTCCACAAGAATCTTGTGGCAGACGCCGTACGCGCATTCAAGGCCGATGATGCCGTTCGGAGCGTCAAGGAATCCGAGCTCCTTCTCTTCCATGGTGTGTGGCGCATGGTCGGTGGCCAGCAGATCGACGGTGCCGTCAGCTACGGCTGCGATGGTTGCCTTGCGATCCTCTTCGGAGCGCAACGGCGGATTCATCTTGGCAAGCGTGCCGTATTTCAATAACGCCTCATCGCACAGCGCAACATAATGCGGTGCGGTTTCGCACGTAATCGGCAATCCTTCAGCTTTGGCCTTGCGAATCGCGTCGAAGGAAATCGCAGTGCTGACATGCTGGAAGTGCACGTGCACGCCGGTCTTACGTGCCATCTCAATGTCACGTTCGACGATCTTCAGTTCGGTGTCTTCGGGAATGCCGGGGACACCCAGTTCTCGTGATACGGGACCTTCGTTGACCGCTCCGGTGTCGTGGTGTTCGCAATGCTCGATCAGGTACAAACCTGATTCCTTGACGTTGTCGAACACTGGGTCAAGGATTTCCGGTGTTACCGCGGAACCGTCATCGCTGATGGCGGTCACCGGGTGGGCCAGCTGGTAGGCATCCTTGTTGTCGTCATCGTGTTCCGGCAGATAGCCGATCCAGTCGGCCACGTCAGTCGCTTCCTTGCCTGCACGCCCTTTGGAAGCGCATACGCACAGGTCATAACGTACCGGCAAGGTCACATCATGGGCTTGTTCGTAATGCTGCAAATAGTCGATGACCGTGTCGAAACCGGCGTCGAGCACTTCGCTGGCACCCGGTTCCCCCGCCGTCACCTTCACGCCATCCATGGCGGGAACGGTGTTCGGCATGATAAGCACGTTCGTGTATCCGCCAGAGGCGGCGGCCGCGCAGCCGGAAACCATGGATTCCTTGTAGGTCTGGCCCGGATCGCGGAAGTGGACGTGGGGATCTTCGAATCCCGGGGCGATGGTCATGGCCGAAGCGTCCACCGTTTTATCAGCGTCGGATGGGACGATCAGGTCGATGACTTCACCGGTATTCCAAACCTTGATGTCGTGAAGGGTGAGGGTCATGGGTCAGAGCTTCGCTTCCTCGTCGCAGTAGTCGCAGCGGTATTCCTGACGGTCGGAATGCACCAGATGGAACATCTGCACGGCCGGCTCGGTGGTAGTCACGCAGCGCGGGTTCACGCATTTGATGATATTGACCACATGTTCCGGCAGTGTAGGCTGCTTTTTCTCTACGATTTTACCGCCGCGCACAATGCCTACGGTCGCGGTGCGTGCCACAAGGCCGAGCACGTCAAGGTCGATGGTTTCGGCTTCCTCTTCGCTTTCGATTTTGATGATGTCTTTGGTGCCGAACATGTGGCTGTCGGTGTTCATGATCAGCGCGAGCTTGGTCTTAGCCGGATCGATTTTCAGGTATTCAAGTACCTTGAGTGCGGTGCCGGCAGGCACATGGTCGATGATGATTCCGTTCTGAATGCTGGTGACTTCCATCAGGCCGCAACCTCCTTGGATTCAAGCGGTTCATATCCCGGCAGTTCGTCTCCAACCACCGAGCTTTCCAATGCCATGCGCATGAGCATGCCGTTCTTGACCTGTTCGAAGTAGGCGGCGCGTGGGTCGTCATCCACTTCAACGGCGATTTCGTTGACTCGCGGCAACGGGTGCAGCACAGCCATGTCTTTCTTGGCGTAAGCCATCTTGGCTTCATCGAGAATGTAGGTGTCGCGCAGTCGCAGATAATCGTCTTCGTTGAAGAAGCGTTCCTTCTGCACACGGGTCATGTACAGCACGTCGAGATCGCCAATCACCGAAACCAGATCTTTGACTTCCGTGTAAGAGCAGGAGTCGGTCGCATTGATGCGGTCGAGCACGTACTGGGGGGTCTTGAGCTCGTCCGGGCTGATCAGCACGAAGTTCACATTGCCGAAACGGCATAGGGTTTCGATCAGGGAGTGCACGGTACGGCCGAAGGTAAGATCGCCGCACAGACCGACGGTCAGATTGTTCACGCGACCGAAGCGCGACTGTAGCGTCGCCAAATCAGCCAAGGTCTGCGTGGGGTGCATGTGCCCGCCGTCGCCGGCGTTGATGACCGGCACGGAGGCAGCGCGGGACGCCACGAGCGCAGCACCCTCCTTCGGGTGGCGAATCGCCACCACATCCACGTAGTTAGACACGGTTTTCAGAGTGTCCGAAATGGTTTCACCCTTGGTCACGGAAGCGAGCTGGGCGCCGGCGAAGCCGATCACCTTGCCACCGAGTCGGAGCATGGCGGTTTCGAAGCTCAGACGCGTACGAGTGCTGGGCTCATAAAACAAAGTGGCGAGCACCCTGCCATCGCAGGTGTGCGCCACTTCTTTACGATGAGAATCAATGTACTGCGCCTTGTGGAGTAATTCCTGAATCTGGCGAATGGAAAGATCATCCAATGTGATGACGCTTTTTCCTACCATCGGCGTTTCAACCGCCTGCTCGAGTACTGAAGACAACGGCTCACCTTTCATGCAACTTGTGGTTGAAGGTGGCCACTCGAAGTGACCTAGCCAACTATAGCCTGAAATGCAGACCCTGACGGTTCACCGCGTGTTCACGAATACTCGTAGAGCGGTCTCCGTCCTTCCATAGGCAGAAGCCTTGATCCAGCACATTCGTCAGAGCCGTATGGCCTCGATCCGACGGTCACAACATGTTCCTCGCCGTTAACTTCCCAGCTCACGAACGGCCGTAGAACAGGCGTTCCGTTACGTCGCGGGCCTTGCGCATTACTGCAAGCAGATCGTTCTCGAAATGCTGACCGCGATTTGCATCGTATCCGAGGCATACGGCGATACCTCCCAGCGAATATGAATCGTCCGGCAGAATATCGGCCTGATTGACGCGTCCGCTCCACAGGTAGCTGCCGTTGCGTGCAGCCGTGCACATGCGCCATGCCTTACGCAACACCACAGCGTCGCCAGCGGAAATCAGCTTGCGATGTTCCAGCTCGTCCAACGCCAGCAACGTACCGTTGACGCGCAGGTTGGCGTTGTTTCCCGCATGCTGCAATTGCAACAGTTGAATCGTCCACTCAACATCCGATAGTCCACCCTTGCCGAGTTTCAGATGGCGATCCCTGCGTACGCCGCGTGGCAGACGTTCGGCCTCCATACGCGCCTTAAGCTTGCGGATTTCAGAGATCTGCGTTTCCGTAAGATCGATTTTCGGATAACGCAACGGATCGGCGATGTTCATCAGGAAATCCTCGGCGAGCGCCGCGTCGCCTGCCGCGTATCGGGCGCGTAGCAGTGCCTGGTGTTCCCATGTGCTTGCCCAGGATCGGTAGTATTCCTCGCAGGATGCGTAGGATCGTACGAGTGGTCCGTTTTTGCCTTCGGGTCTAAGGTCCATGTCGAGTTCGATTTTTTGTTCGAATGTGGTTGGGCCTTGCAGGATCGCGCGTAGGTCTTCCTGCACTTTGCGTGCGAAGAGGTTGGCTTGGGTGTCGTCGGCGCCTTCGGCTGGCCGGTAGATGATGATCACGTCAGCGTCGGAACTGAAGTTGACTTCCTTGCCGCCGTAACGTCCCATGCCGATGATGGCGATCGCGGCGGGCGCTTGTTCGAGTTGCATGTCGTTGATGCGATGTCGGATGGACCATTGCAGTGACGCTTCGATGGCCGCGTCGTATACGTCGGTCATGCCGGCGAGCGATGCTTCATCGTCGATCACGCCGCTCATCCATGCAAGGCCGATGCGTTCGATTTCGTGTCTGCGCATGGCTCGGATGGAGTTGGCGAAGTCGTTGATGTTGCCGGCATTGCGTTCGAGCGTTGCTTTGGTTTGGATATTGAGGCTTTCGCGCGAGCGTGGTTGCAGGGATTCGTCGTTGCCGAGCCAGGTGACGGATTCGACGGATTTGTTGAGTGCGTCGCCGAGGAATCGTGAGTTGGATAGTATGTGGCATAGGCGTTGTGCCGCGGATGGTGAGTCGCGTAGGAATCCGAGGTATTCGCTTTCGGAACCGAAGTTTTCTTCGAGTTTGCGCCAGTTGAGCAGTCCCATGTCTGGATTCTGCCCTTCGCCGAGCCATTGCAGCGCCGCGGGCAGCAGGATGCGGTTGATTTTCGCGGCTCGGGAGACGCCTGCGGTGAGTGCGGTGACGTGGCGCATGGCCGCGTCGGCGTCGGCGAATCCGATGGATTCGAATCGTTCCTGCGTAGCTTTTGCGGAGAGTTCCACCTGTTCGTCGTCGAGTCCCGCGTTGATGGGCAGCATGGGCCTGTAGTAGATGTCCATGTGCAGGTGGCGTACTTCGCGACGTGTCTCATCATATTTGTTGACGAGTTCTTCGGGATGCATGTGGAATGCGCGTGCGAGTCGTCGTAGTTCGAGATTTTGGTTTAGCTCGTCGATGGTGATGTCTCGTTTGCGTTCAAGGCCTCCCGTGCTGGCTTTGCCGAGGTCCGGGAACAGGTGGGTGCGTTTGAGCGCCCACATTTGCTGGCGGTGTTCCAGTACGCGTTCGAATCGGTAGTCCCATGAGAGCTTTTTGGCTTGTTTGCGTGATACGTATCCGCCTTCGGCCAAGGCCTGTAGGGATTCGAGTGTGGAGCTGGTACGCAATGCTTCGTCGGAGCGTCCGTGCACGAGTTGGAGCATCTGCACGGTGAATTCGACGTCGCGCAGACCTCCCCTGCCGAGTTTGATTTCGCGGTCTTTGAGCGGGTTGGGAATAAGATCTTCGACACGTTTGCGCATCTGCTGGCAGTCGTAGACGAAGTTGTCTCGTTTGGATGCGGTCCAGACAAACGGTCGGGTCATGCTCATATACGCTTGGCCGAGGTCAAAATCGCCGGCTACCGGGCGTGCTTTGAGCAGGGCTTGGAATTCCCAGTTTTCCGCCCATTGCTCATAGTAGGCTTCGTGGGATTCGAGCCGGCGTACCAGTGGGCCGTCCTTGCCTTCGGGGCGCAATCCGCCGTCGATCTGCCAGAGCGTCGGTTCGGCGACGCCCATGATGACGGATTGGCATACGCGTTGCAGGGTGGTCGCCATTTTGGTGCCGACTCGGCTGAGTGTCATGCCGTTGGTGTCCGTGTCGGCGGGTTCCACCACGTAGATCAGGTCCACGTCGGATACATAGTTGAGCTCCCGTGCGCCCAGTTTGCCCATGCCGATGATGGCGAAACGTACATGTTCGCTGCCGTCCACTTCATGGCGTGCGATGGCGAGTGCACCTTCGAGCGCCGCGTCCGCAAGGTCGGAAAGTTCGGCGCTGATGCGCGGTTGGATTTCGGTGGGATCGTTTGCCGTGGCGTCTTGCGTCATGATTGCGGCGAGTTGTTTGCGATAGGTTTTACGCAGCGCCGTCGCAGCTTCGGCAAGTGGCAGATTTGCGGTCGGCATGGCATGGTCATTGGGATCGGCTCCTACCGATTTGAGCACATGCGCTCTGCGCTGTTCGTGATTGTAAAGGTGGCTTTCGCAGGCATCGTTGGCTGCGGCCTCCACGAGTTCTGGACGGAATCGCATGAGCTTGCCGAGGGCGTCAGAGACGCCGAGCACGGTGATGAGCCGTTCGAGCGCCGCTTCGTCGGGCACCATGGCGTCGAAGTCGCGCCCCTGGCTTTGCATCGCGTTGGTGATGTCGACGAAGTTGGAAAGCGCGCAGTCCGGGTCGCACACCTTGGACAGGGCCTTGAGCATGCCAACCAGCCGTTCGTCGGACACGCCGTCGGCTTTGAGCCGGTCAAGGTTCGCGCGTGCGTCGTCGAGGTTCTGCAGCCCGATGCGGATCAGGTCCATGGCCGATGGATGGAAAGCGTTCATTGCGTTCATATCTAGCTAATGTACACGCCATGCCCCGTTCGGACGCGATTTCGGCCAATCTGCGACCACCTCCGCGTTTCACGACGGACATGTCATCGACGATGCTCCTTCGTGGTCCCCGCATCGTGGGACGTCGCCGCCTGATCGCCGTCCTTCGTGTTCCAGCCAACGACGGCGCAACGGGCGCACCAGCCGATCACGACGAGCAAACACAGCGAGAAAACGATGGTAGACCAGTCGAGCAACGAACCGTCGGCCTGTGCCTGCATCAGCGACTGGGCAAGCCAGATCACGCAGGCGAGGCAGGTGAGCGCATAGAGACGGGCGGTGGAATGCGTATTCAGTCGCATGGGGATTCCTTTTCTTTCGACAATGAGCACGGGACGGGCGGATGGGGGTCCGCATCACCGCGATGCGGACCCCCATCCGCCGGAGGGGATTCGGAACAGATCAGCTCTTCTTGCGCTTGGACATGATATCCACGGCGACGGCCAGCAGGAGCACAAGACCCTTGATGGTCTTCACCACGGCGGTGTCCACACCCATGATCGACAGACCCTGGTTGATGACGCCCATCACGAATGCGCCGACCACTGCCCCCGGAATCGTGCCGATACCGCCAGTGACGGCCGTACCGCCGATGAAGCAGGCAGCGATGGCGTCCATTTCGAACTCCATGCCGGCCTGTGCGGTCGCGGAGGCCAGACGGGACAGCATGCAGACCGCGGCGACAGCGGAGAGGAAGCCCATATGGACGAACAGCAGGAAGTCGACGCGCTTGGTGTTGATACCGGAGAGGATGGCTGCCTTGCGATTGCCGCCGACGGCGTAGACGTGACGACCGAACACGGTCCGGGTCAGGATGAAGTTGTAGGCGAGCACGAGCACGCCGACGATGACGAGCATAATCGGGATGCCGCCCTGTTCCGCGTTGCCCGAAGAGGCCAGCAGATAGGTGACGAACGCAATGACCACGGCCGCGAGGACGATCTTGAGGATAGTCAAGTTCATCGGTTCGGGCACCAATCCGACCTTCTCGACGCGCTTGCGCTTGCGCAGCTGGGAGAAGGCGTAGCCGACGATGCACAGCACGCCGACGACAAGGGTCAGACCATCGAACGGCCCCCAGAACCCCAAGATGTTCGGCAGATAGTCACGGGCGATGCCACGGAAGGCATTGGAGGTGATCGGCACGGATTCGCCGACAATCACGGTGGCGAGCCCTCGGAACATCAGCATACCGGCCAAGGTAGTGATGAAGCCCGGGATACCCACGTAGGCCACCCAGAATCCCTGCCAGACGCCAACGATGAGGCCGACGATGAGGGAGAGGAGGATAGCAAGCATCCAGTTCATGCCTGCGCGCTCCATCAGCAGGGCACAGACGCCGCCGATGAAGGCGACCAACGAACCGACAGACAAGTCGATGTGGGTGGCGATGATGACCATCACCATGCCGATGGCGAGGATAATCACATAGGCGTTCTGCTGGATTAGCGACACGAAGCTGTTCGGCTTGAGCAGCACACCTCCAGTGAGGATCTCGAAGGCGATGACGATCAAGAGCAATGCGCCGACGATGCCGTATTGGCGGGCGTTGTTGCCGATAGTGGCCAGCAGGCTGACCTTCTCTTTCTTCTGTGCAGATGTTGCGGTTGCGGCGCTCATCGGGCGTCCACCTTCCTTTCCTTGGTCATTCCCTTCATCAAGTATTCCTGAGTGAATCCATTCTTCTCGACGTTGTCGGTGACGACGCCGTAACTTACGGTGTAGATGCGGTCGCAGATGCCGATGAGTTCCGGCAGCTCGGAGGAGATCACAATGACGGCCTTACCGGCGTCGGCCAGCTGGTCGATAATCTCGTAGATCTCGTATTTGGCGCCGACGTCGATGCCTCGGGTCGGTTCGTCAAGGATGAGGATGTCCGGCTGGGAGATCACCCATTTGGCGAGTACGACCTTCTGCTGGTTGCCGCCGGAAAGCGTGCCGACGTTCACATCGATGTCATGACATTTGATGTGGAAGTCCTTGCGGTACTCTTCCACCTCCTTGCGTTCGATGTTATCGTCCATCACACCGTGCCGGCTCATCTTCTTCAGCGAGGCGAGCGAGGCGTTCTCACGGATGTTCTGCAACAGGTTTAGGCCGTATACCTTGCGATCTTCGGTAGCGTAGGCGATTCCGGCGTCGATGGCGGCCTGCACGCTCGGCAGGTTGACCTTCCTGCCTTTGACGTACACGTTGCCTGAGATGTTCGAGCCATAGGACCGTCCGAACACGCTCATAGCCAACTCGGTGCGGCCGGCACCCATCAGCCCCGCGAGCCCGACGATCTCGCCGGCGCACACGTTGATGTTCGCGTGGTCCACGATCACGCGCTCGACGTCGAGCGGATGATGCACGGTCCAATCCTCGATGCGCAGATATTCCTCACCCGGCTTGTTAGAGGGATGATCCGGATACAAGTTGTGCAGCGGGCGACCGACCATCTTGCGGATCAGCTCGTCCTGATCGAGTGGTGTCTCCGGCGTCACGTACATCTGTCCGACGGTGGAGCCGTCACGAATAATGGTGACGTTATCGGCGATGGCGGCGACCTCGTTGAGCTTGTGCGTGATAATGATGCTAGTCACGCCCTGCTCGTCGCGCAGCTGGCGCACCAGACCGAGCAGATGGGCGGAGTCCTCGTCGTTCAGGGCCGCGGTGGGCTCGTCGAGGATGAGCAGTTTCACGTCCTTGCTCAGAGCCTTGGCGATTTCGACGAGCTGCTGCTTGCCGACACCGATGTCCATGATCCTGGTGTCCGGATCCTCCGGGAGGCCCACGCGATCCAACAGCTTTCTGGCCTCGGCGCGGGTCCGGTCCCAGTCGACGACGCCGGCCCTGGCCCGCTCGTTGCCCATGAAGATGTTCTCGGCGATGGACAGGAACGGGCTCAGCGCCAGCTCCTGATGGATGATCACGATGCCATCGGCCTCGGAGTCATTGATCGTGCGGAATCTGCATTCCTTGCCGTCGAAGACGATCCTTCCGCTGTAGCTGCCGTATGGATACACACCGGAAAGCACGTTCATCAACGTCGATTTGCCCGCGCCGTTCTCGCCGCAGATGGCGTGGATCTCGCCACGGCCCACCTCCAGATTCACGTCGGTCAGGGCCTTGACCGGTCCGAACGTCTTGGTGATGTTCTCCATCATCAGAATGGTGTCTGTTTGGGACATTTCATCACTCCTCATATTGTGTTGCGAGGGGATGGGGCGCACGCCACGACGGCCGTGTGCCCCATCCGTCGAACCGTCGCGTCACTTGATCTGATCCTCGAGCAGCGTGCCCTTAGTCAGTTCGTTGAAGCGGCTCTGGGTCACGTAGTTCGCCTTCACCAAATCGGAGAGGTTGTCGATGGTGATGCCCTGCGGGTCAAGCAGCTTGGACGGCACGTCCAAGTTGCCGTTATTGAACTTGCCGTTGATGCCGGACACCTCCTTGCCCTCGGCGATCTCGATGATCATCTCCTCGACGGCGTTCGCGAGCTTGTTCACGTCCTTGAACACAGTCTCGCCCTGCTTGCCGTTAGCGATGTTGGCGATAGAGATCTCCATCGCGTCCTGGCCGGTGATGTACGGCCAGCTGTCGGTGCCGGGCTTCATATCCGGGCGCTTGGACTCGATGGCGTTGGCCACGCCTTGGGTGATGCCGTCGTAGGGGCTGAGCACCGCGTCGAGTTTCTCGCCGTGCGCGTAAGTGGAGTCGAGGATGGATTCCATGTCCTTCTGGGCCTGCTCGGCCTTCCAAGACTGCACGCCGATCTTCTGCCAGATGTCCTCGGCCTTGTCGGAGGCCTTCACGCCGCCGCCGTGGTTGGATGGGCTGACGAGGATTCCCTTCTCGAAGTAGGGCTGGAGCAGATCCCATGCACCCTTGAAGAAGTATTTGGAATTATTGTCGTCCGGGGAGCCCGCGAACAGCTCGATGTTGAACGGGCCGGTGGCGCCGTCCTCCAACCCGAGTTTGTCGATCAGCCAGGTGGCCTCGAGTACACCAGTCTGCTCCAGCTGGAACGTGGCGTAGTAGTCGACCGCGTCGGTGTTCATGATCAGACGGTCGTAGGCGATGACCTTCGCGCCAGCGTCACGGGCCTTCTCGACGGCTGGACCGACCGCGGTGCCGTCCTTGGAGGCGACCACGACGATCTTCGCATCGTTGTTGACCATGTTCTCGATGTCGGCGTTCTGTTGGGCGGGCTTGTCATCCGCGAACGACAGGATGACCTTGTACCCTCGCTTCTCAAGATTGGCCTTGAGGTTGTTGCCATCCTTGTTCCAGCGCTCCTCGGATTTGGTCGGCATCGAAATGCCGATGGTTGCGCCTTTCTCGATCTTGTCGCCGTCGCCGGACTGTCCGGTTCGACTGCCGCCACAGGCCGTGAGACCCGCGCACATCGCCACGCCCGCCACGACGGCGACGATCTTCTTGGTGAACTGCATGTATTCTCCTTCATCTTTGAGGGTGACGGAACGACCATTGTTCCGTTTGTGATCCGGACCGTTCCGGTTCATCTCATAGCATACACTCTTGAGTTAAGTTGTCAAACTTATATTTGTTCTTAAACGTTATTTAAATTCAGTTATCGAACATAAGAGCTGTATTATGCGCCTTTCGACGCGACACGCCGCAGGAAGAGCGCACACGGCCCCGGCGACCACCGCGTCGGACTACACTGGATATCCATGGCAACACGACTTTTCGGCTCACAAACCTCTCTGCGCGAGGCAAACCGTGCCAACCTGCTGTCCAGCATCCACAAATTCGGCGCTATGACGCAGGTCGAACTCGCGGAGGTCACCAGCCTCTCCACCGCAACGGTCTCCACACTCGTCCACCAACTCGTCGACGAGGGACAGCTGGAGACGAAAAGCACCATACGCAACGGCCGCAGGGCTACCTTGGTCAGACTCGCCCACAATCAGGGTCTCGGCATCGGCCTGTGGATCGCGCAACGCGAACTGAAACTGGCCGTCGTCGATTTCGCGAAATCAATCATCGCGGAGCATATGCTGCCGCTTCCCCTCGGTCACAAGGCCGACACCACACTGGAACGCGCGATACAGCTCATCAACGAGACCATGACCAACATCGACGCTGATCCCGGGGAGATCGCCGGCATCGGCGTAGCCTTGGCCGCACCAGTCGCCATCGGCGACCACATGATCGCCATCCCCGGCGTCATGCCCGGGTGGGATGGCTTCGACATCGTCTCTCCGCTAAGCGCCACATTCAACACCCCCGTATATGTCGACAACGACGCAAACTACGCCGCCTACTGCGAATCACGCATGGGCGCAGCAATCGGCAAGCGCGACTTCGTCTATATCTCCACCAATGACAACGTAGGCGCGGGTATCGTTGCCGGCGGGGAGATCATGCACGGGGTGACCGGCCTGGCCGGCGAGATCGGCCATATCCAAGTCGATCCGCTCGGTGCGATCTGCTCCTGCGGCAATCGCGGATGCCTCAACACCATTGTCGCTGAGAACCGGCTGGTGCAACTGCTCAGCGTCACGCACGGCAACATGACGATGGACGACCTCGTGGCACAGGCGAACAACGGCGACCCCGGATGCCGCCGCATCATCGCTGACACGGCGGTGCGCATCGGGCAAGTGGCCGCCGACTTGTGCATCAGCATCGACCCGGAGGTCGTCGTGGTCGGAGGCAAACTCGCCATGGCCGGCGAGGTGTTTACTCAACCGTTCAATGAAGCGCTGCAGCGGCTGCTGTTCCCCGACGCGGTCATGCCAATCACGGTGCTGAGCTCCCCTCACCCGAGCGACAACTGCGCGCTGGGCGGCGCGCTCGCCGCCATCGGACATGCGATTCGCAACAGCATCGCAGCATAGACGAAACACCCATGAGGAAAGGGTCAAGGAAAGAGGGATGACATGAGGAACGCAAGTACACCTCCGTTGCTGCAGCTGGAGGACATCTGCGTCAGATTCGGATTCGTCGAGGCGCTGAAATCGGTGAATCTGACCATCGACCGCAAAGAGGTCATCGCCATCGTGGGCGACAACGGCGCCGGCAAGTCCACACTGATGAAGGTAATCTCCGGTTTTCTGCAACCCGGATTCGGGCATATCTACCTCAACGGCGAACAGGTGACGATCCCCTCGATCCGGGAGGCGGACCGCATGGGCATCGCTTCCGTCTTCCAAGGTCAGGAACTCTGCGACAACCTCGATGTGGCTTCCAATCTTTTCCTCGGCAAGGAGATGAAGTCGGGCTGGGTTCGTGACGACGATATGATGAACACGCGAGCCCGTTCCGTGCTCGGAACGCTGAGCTCCGCGATCCGTGTGGGGTCCCCCATCACCTCGCTGTCGGTGGGGCAGCGTCAGACCGTGGCCATCGCCCGCACGCTACTCAACGACCCGCAGCTCATCCTGCTCGACGAGCCGACCGCCTCGCTGTCGGTGATGCAGGCCGCGGAGGTGCTGTCCTACATCAAACGGATACGTTCCGATGGCCGGTCGGTAGTGATGGTCTGTCATGACCTGCCGAACGTGTTCGCGGTGTCGGATCGCATCGTGGTCATCCGCCAAGGACGTATCCGCGGCGTGTATCGCACCGCCAAGACCTCCTACGAGGAGATCATCGCGCAAATCGCTGGCGTTGACGCCGGACGTGGGAGTGAGGGGATAACGGAGAACCCGAAATACGCCAACATGGTTCATCAGCGCAAGCTCATCGACCGCACGATCAGCGCCGCGATGAATCTCGAATAGAAGGGGCGCATCGGCACGCGCCGATGCGCCGCGGTAGACTGATACAATCGCATATCTTCATCGCCTGTTCCGGGAGGGAACGTTCATGAGCACTCAGGACATCATCATCTGCGTCGCCGTCGCCATCGTATCCGTGGCGATCGGCCTGTTCTTCGGTTTCGTGCCGATGAAGACGGACAAGACCACCGAATCGCAGAACAAATATTCGCAAGCCCTCGGCATCGTCGCTGTGGGACTAACCATCCTGCTGATCTTCGCCAAGCAGAATCTCGCCTCGTGGGTGGCGATTTTCGCAATGATTGCGGGTTGGGCCGTCGCCAAGACCCCGCCGCTGCACCGCTGGGTACTTCACCGCTTCCCGTGGTTCGAGCCCGCCAAGCCGAAGACACCGTTGAAGAGTGCGAGGAGTACCAAGAAAAAGTAGAAGTCCCAACCGTGACGTCGGATAGAATGATCTTGCGTATAACATCAGGGGCGGTTG
>NZ_NJNP01000006.1:0-101315 GCF_002742425.1 Bifidobacterium sp. N5G01 | reverse complement strand
TGGACGGACCTCTGGTATGCCGGTTGTCGCGCCAGCGGCATGGCCGGTTGGCTACGTTCGGGAGGGATAACCGCTGAAAGCATCTAAGCGGGAAGCCTGCTCCAAGATTAGGATTCCTTGGCACTTCGGTGCCTGTAGCCCGCATGTGGAACACGTGTTCGATAGGCCGGAGGTGGAAGCCTTGCGAGGGGTGGAGCCGACCGGTACTAACGGGCGATCGCGGCACATCTTTCCAATCCCTGTTGGGTTGGGTCTCGTCCTGTGGTGGTTTCTCGTTGGATGGCAAGGAATGCTGTTTCTTGTGGTCACGACGACGATACTGGTAAGGCGTTTTGCTTGCGTCCGTTGTCCGGTTCCCGGACCGCCACGATCGGAATCGTGGTCGGTTCCGTTGCCGGCCGATCCTTGTGGTTGGCCGTTACATTGGTTTTGCGGTGGTCATGGCCCAGGTGAGACGCCCGGTCCCTTTCCGAACCCGGAAGCTAAGGCCTGGTCGCGGCGATGGTACTGCACTCGAGAGGGTGTGGGAGAGTAGCACGCCGCCGCATTCAACGTCGGGGTTCCCGTCGAGCGTGACGCTCCGGGAACCCCCGTTTTTTTTTATCTTTCAAACGCAAACTCAAGTTGCGCACTCTTCCTTACTGTAATCGTACTTTGTATCACCGGCTGTGTGATGGCGGCCTACACATTGAACTTTCCTATGCGTTGATGACCGCGCGAATTCTGCAAGGCACGGGAACGGGAGTCGCACTGCCGCTGATGTTCAATATCATTCTTGAATAGTCTCCGAAAAGCAAAATCGGCATGCTGATGGTTGCGCAGGCTGGGCACGGTTCGGCCGGAGACACACAATTCGTGACTGCCACCCAATCGGATGCGCACCGGGGCTTTGTGTTCCTCCCAATCGTGATGGCATGCGCCATGCTCGCCACCTACGCGCTTCCGTGTCCAAACACTAACTACATGACACGTAAACGTCCCATTTCCTCCATCCGCTGGATGAAACCGGACAGTAAGGGGGCGTATGTACGTCCAGATTCATCCACTCACTGGATGAATCTGGACGCCGGAAGGCCTGTCAACGTACCGATTCCTCCAGCGGCTGGAGGAATCCGGACTGTGAGAGGCTTGGCAGCGGGTGGATTCATCCAGTGAGTGGAAGATTTGGGACGCTGAGAGGTGAGTTGGCAGGTGAATTGTCCCAGGGGGTGGGGGATCCGGTACGCGGGAAGTCCGCATGTAGGCAGATTCCTCCAGCGGGTGGGTGATTTGAGACGTTGCGACACGCCGATTTGGGTTTTAGGAGAAACTGTTGTATTCTAATTAAGTTGCGTTTCACGGATAGACACTGTGAGATGTTGCATAATTGGAGAATTCGCCTAGTGGTCTATGGCGCACGCTTGGAAAGCGTGTTGGTGTAACAGCCTCACGAGTTCGAATCTCGTATTCTCCGCCAGTAGGGCTTCCGGATGATTCCGGAAGCCTTTTTTTATACCGAAAAACGGTGATTCCCCCAATGGTCTGTTGTGTAGATGTGCGACGAAGAAGTTGCGAAACAGTGGGGGAGTTGCGCATATCGCTGATTTCGTTCGCAGTGGCATGCCGCCTTGCATTACGCTCAGAACGGTGACCGTTACCAGTGGAGAGAGATTACCGGTGGAGATTGCCGGAAAAGAAGGAGGGCGGCGATGGTTGAATCCGACGATGAGCTAGATATTCAGCGTGAACTCGATACCCGCGATTCTCTGGCTTCGATGGCTCGTTATCATGCATCATCTCCGAGCGCCATCACTACGCAAGTGTTGCCGCCAAGCTTCATTCCCACGGCGACTGGGCGTATTCGTCCTGTGACCGGTGCGTTTCCTGCAATCCAGTCGGACGTGCAGGAAAGGCAGTCGCAGCTTGGTCGCTCCGTTCGATCCATACGTTCATTGGCTGCGGGATCGCTTCGTAAATCGCAAGATTCCACTGCGGACGGTAATAACGAAGACAACGGCAATAACGGCGTTACGCCCCGCATAGCATCCAGCGCCCCGCACTACGTCGACTGACCGTCGACATTGCTTCGACTTAAATTTGATAAAACAGGCCTGATTTCAACCTAACTACAGTCCGCTTTATCGATTAGTCATTACCGCCGGATAATGCCCCGACTATCAGTTGGCCGACCTACTCAACAATCGCAATAAATGGGCTTGCCGGCAATCCAAGATCGTTGTACAGCAGACTGGAAATAGCCGGATTTCCGCTCCACCAATAACGCACTTGAGTTACTGCATTAAGATTCGAACTTCCACCAGCGGCACTCAGCACAATCTGATCACCCTTGATTGCAGCCGCTGCCGAACCCCATTTTCCGGAAGTGTCAGCAATTTCAAAACCTTGCAATGATTCGGAAGTCGGTGTTGCAACATTAGCAATACCATCCAAAGGCGTCGCGTTCGAATTGGCTGTGTAGTCAGGTACGGTCGCGCTCGCAGTCTTCGAATAATTGGGTTTTTCCGCCTGCAAACCAGTTGCGGTGCCCTTTTGGAACGACAATACGACCGTACCGTCGGAAGCGTGCTTCGCATGTGCGATAAGAGGTCCGTTGGGAATGGTTTCGCCCTCCGACATTGCCAGATACTGCGCGGCCATGCGCGCGCCAAGAATATCCTTGCCAAGCGGATGTATCAACGTTGAAGTGCCCTTGTCCGTATCTAGCGACACTGTCATTGCAACGTTGGAAGTATTGTGCAATCCGACGTTGTTTAACGTGCTCAACTGTGCGAATCGCACGTTCTGAGTGTACTGATAGCCAGGCCAACGCGCCAACTGCACATACAGGAACGGCAGATCATCCTGGTCGAACACTGCACGATACTGGTTGATCAGCGACGTCATCTGAGATTCGTATGCCAATGCGGTCGCCTCGTTCATGGAATCATCGCACCCCTGATACCACAGCACGCCCGCCACATGGAAGCCCTCCAAAGGCGCAATATGGTTCGCGTAAATATCGCCGCCCTTCACATGGTTTCGAATCGGCGTACCGCCCCATGCGGTTTGAATAATACCGACGGGAACATTCGGATGCGCGGCGCGAAGCTGCATGGCGAACTGCTGTGCCAAATAGCTGAAATGCTGCGAATTGTCGGTGGTTGCCTCAAGCCAGGAATCGGCCTGCTCGTTCACATCGCGTAACGGAAAATCAGTACCTTTCGAGGAATTGGCGCTCGCCACGAAATGCACGTTTTTGTCGGAAAGCTGCTTCGGCAAATCGTCGGTCGTTACCAAACCACCGCCGAAATTATAGGCATTGCCTGAACCCTCGTAGTATTGCGAATAATTCAATTCCATATTCGACTGTCCAGCAGCAACAAATACATCGCCTACATACACGTTTTTCAGAGTCAACAAAGTGGTTTCGTTGTACGAAATCGTTAATGAATATGGCTTAAGACTTGTTTTCTGCTTAGGTAAAGTGCAAGTGAAATCACCGTTTTTGGAAATTTTTGCTTGTGCTGATGATGATTTCTTTCCTTGGGAAATCGTTGTGACCAGCTGTGTTGGGTTAACGGTTTTTCCACGTTGTGAAGTCTGCGCAGTTCCTTTGATTACCAGCGTTTTTCCACGTTGGAAAACCATGTTCTCCATGTAGTAGGAGGGGAGTTGTACCGATGCGCGGGTCGCATAGTTTGCGGACGAATCGTCGCTTGTGCTGGAGGAGCTGGAGTCGCCGGAACTGTTCGAGCTGCTGACGTTACCGGCGTTGGAATTCGCTGAACCGTCGCCCCATTTCGGTCCGCAGCCAACGATGATCGCCACAAGTATCGCCATGGTCACTACGGCGGCAATAATCACGCGTGCCAGTCGTTTCCTGTTCAAAGCAGCCCCTTCCGCATGACGTGGTTAAAGCATGTCTGCATGTCGTAGCCTAGCCATTTTTGCTACGATACGCACGAATATGGTCATCCGATCGTTGTTTGCCTGTTGTATCGTCGGAGTCGTTTTTGCCGATCATTTGACTGAGGGGCGGTTTTCTTTTGGGCCGTCAACGCTTGTTGCGTTTACGAAGTCTTGAGAATGGCGGAATTTCAGCGTTTCTTCTTTTGTCTGCCGTTTGCCTTTCTTTTGATCTTAGGATCAAAAGAAACGTTGAGTGTGTGAAATAACGCGAAAGAGAGTCGGGAGAAACGTAAAGCGGTAAGGCTGATGATAAAGCGGTAAGGCTGATGGCCGGTTTGATTGGTCGCGTTGCGATCAACTGATTTACTGGAGGAATTAATCGTCCAGCGTCGGTTGCGTCGGTCGCGTCGGATTAGTCGGCAGCGCCGTCCGTGGCTGCGGCTCCGTTCGTTCCATCAGCGCCGTCACCGTCATCGGTGGCCTCGGACTCGTCGCTCTTCTGCAAAGCCTGCTTGAACTGCTTGGCCTGTTTGTCGTACTCGGCTTTTGCGGCGTTGGCTTTGCTGATGGTAGCGGAAGTGTCTGCTGCGCAGCTCAGCGTTTTCGGCGCGGTAACTTCCGTCTGGTGCAGTTCGGCAAGCTTGTCGAGATCGTAGGACTCATCGAGGCTGGTGAATGCTTCGGAGATCTTTGCTTTCAGCTGGAACGCCTTCGAATAGGAGGTGTTCATGGCTGTAACGGCTTCCTTGCAGTCGTTCAGCGCGGCCAGACCGCGCATTTGCTGCGAGGCACGCACGCCTGTGAATCCGAAGATCGCGCCCAGAACGACGACCACGACGACCACGGTGATAATGATCTGGCGGTAGATGCGCTTTACGTGCTGGTTCATCCAAGCGTCACCGTCGCTGACGCCTTGCGCTATGGCTGCGTCGAACAGGTCTTGCGGCTGGCAGGATTTGCTGTCAAATGTTCTGTTGGCGGTCGAGCTGTTGACTGCGATACCGCTGGCAGCGGCGTCAGTGCTGTCGGCAGAAGTGTTGGTCGTTGCGCTTCCGGCAAGTGTTCTCGGTGCGCGTGGCGAGGTGCTTTCCTCGCTTGGCTTCTTGCCATGCCGTGCCATAACCCCTCCAGAATCTGCCTACTATTCTGTACTCCCCGGTGACAGCTCCCCGTCCGATCAATGCTGACCGCGCCGAGCGTCCACCTGAAATGCCAATATACAGCGTACGATACCCGTCCTTCCCCGATGCATCGCTTCCGTGTTGTAGAGGTTAATGCTTTTGTAATTCTTTCGACTTTCGAAAGCTTGTTGGAACTTCCTAAAAATTTTGATAAGTGTTGGTGGAAACTTATTAAAATTTTTGAGAAGTGTTATGCTGGGATTGTTGGGTGTTTCGCAATGGACGGCGAAAGGAAGAACTTATGGTGCCGGATAATCCACATGAATCGTATGCCATGCTGGTTCGTGAGTCCATGCAGTTTGACATTCCTACGCCGTCACGCCGCATCGAAATCATACACGAGCTGCCGCAGCCAGCAGTGTTCAATGCTGTGCACATCATCACTGGCATCCGACGTTGCGGCAAAACGTTCTATCTTTTCCAGAAAATTCATGATTTGTTACAAAACGGCGTCTCGCGTAATGATATTTTCTATTTCAACTTCGCTGACGATCGTTTGCAACCAATGCAAGACACCGTGCTCAACGATATTGTTACGGAATACTGGCGGCAATATCCTGACTCTCGTGACCATGGCTGCTATCTGTTCCTTGACGAAGTGCAAGAATGCGCCAATTGGCAGGGATTCTGCCAGCGCATAGCCGAACATGAAGCTGTGACGCTAGTCATTACTGGATCGTCTTCGAAACTGTCCAGCGAGGAAATCGCAACGAATTTCCGAGGAAGATCGCATCCGCATGCCATGATGCCACTGTCTTTCCGAGAATTCTGCGACTTTCGAGGAATCGAAACGCCTTCAAAAGGCAGTACTCTTGCCGATGCCGTGTTTTCTCCGCGAGAGATTACTAGATTTGAAGCCGCATACAACGATTATTTGACTATTGGTGGCTTCCCTGCAGTGCAACGTATGGTTGAAGCTGATCGTATTGAAACGCTCCAAGGTTACGTGCGGGACGTGGTTGCGCGTGACGTTGCCGAGCGTCTTGGTCGTGAAAACATTACTCTCGCCACGCAGATAGCGCTGTTTTTGCTGCGCAATACGGCCTGCGAGCTGTCTACCAATGGTCTTGTGGAAACGTTGCGAGCGGTCGGCTGGAAAATCTATTGGGATAAGGCGAATACGTTACTCGAGCTGTTCAAGCAGGCATTTCTGGTGTATCAGCTTGAGGAGTATTCCACCATGCTCAAGCCGGGTAGTACTGCGGTGCCGAAAATGTATGCCGTCGATCAGGGTATGGTTTACGCGGTGTCACGCGCCAACCAGCAAGATATTGGAAAACGACTGGAAACTGCAATTTTCTGCGAACTGCAGAGACGAACTTCCGGCAGGCGTACGGAAACAATCACTTCGTACACTATGCCGACGTCCAAACAGGAGAAAGTTGACTTTCTTATCGGCGATGCTCTTGCTACGGAACCGTATGGGCTTATTCAAGTGTGTGCCAATATGGGAAATGAGAAAACCAGGGCGCGAGAAATCGGCTCTCTGCAAGCGGTTATGCAACGTACCAACGTTGATTCTGGCCTGATTCTCACGCTTAACGAGGAAGAAACCATTGAACTTCCCGATTCCACTGGCACGATCCACGTACTCCCCTCCTGGAAATGGTCCCTCTACGAAGCGTGATGGGAAGGTCAGCGAGAATGCTGGAAAGGAGATATGGAAATGGATGATGTCATGTCGGATGTCTCTAACGAGCTAGTCGATTCTTATCAGTGTGTAATGCGTGAGATGTGGGGACCGGGATGATTTTGGAGTTGGGGATGGACGGGGTTGTGGGTTGCAGTTAGAGTTGACGGTTAGGGCGTTTGCGCCGAATATTTGGGGTTGATGACTTTATTCAAGAGAGGCTGACGAATGGTTTCGCCACATCATGTTGTGAAGATCGTGACTGCGCTGTCTGCGGTTGCGTTGACTGCTTCCGTTGCGGTTGCGCCGGCTTACGCATTGCAGGATATTGCGATTGAGGATTCTGTTGCACGCAATGCAGTGCAAGGCGGTACCAATTCTGCGCAAAATGGCGTTGTTGTGCAGTCTGACGATCAGTCGGATGATCAGACGGGCGACCAGCAATCGCAAGACAGCATGCCCGACAATCCGAATGCGAAACTTCCGGATAACGTCAGTGACGAGATTTCCGACGATGCCACCGTGGTTTCGGAAGACCTGGCCGTCACCCCCGAAGGTGAGGTCAAGAATATTGAAACCGGCGAAACCGTAACCGATGCGACGCTGGTCGGTACGCAGGATCAGCAGCCGGATCCGCTCGCCAAAACTAACGGCGAATCCTTCATTCCGGTAAGTGCGGAAGATGTCAAAAATGCTGTAGCCGACGTGAACGTACAGCTCTCCAAATTCGAAAGCAATGAATACGGCGCGCACTGGGGCACCTACAACAATTCGAAAGCCTTCTTTGATTACCAGAACAACCTGTTCGTGCAGCAAGCCAAAGGCGTGATCGACGTTTCCGGATGGCAAGGCGACATCGACTGGGCCAAAGCGAAAGCCGACGGCGTGGAAGGCGTGATCATCCGCCTCGGCTACGGCGAAGGCAACAATGCCGACAAGAAAGCGCAACGTAACATCAGCGAATGCAAGAGACTTGGCATCCCGTTCGGCATCTACTGGTATTCCTACGCGGACACGCCGGCGCTCGCCAAAGAAGAAGGTGCCGACGTGGTCGCCAAACTCAAACAGTTTGGCGTGAATCCGAGCGATCTGGCGTACCCCGTGTACTACGACCTGGAAAAGTGGACCTGGGAAGGCCACAAGCCGCCCACCGATCCGAACGTGTACAACAATATCGTCAACAATTGGTATAGCGCGCTGCAGTCCGCCGGATACAAGAACCTGGGCGTCTACTCGTACACCAGCTACCTGCAAGGGCCGCTGAAACATGCCGACATTTACGCCAAAACCACGTGGGTGGCGCAGTATGGCGCTCGCATGGGATTCGACTCATTCCCGACCAACAGTCGCGGATGGCAATACACCAGCTCCGGCAAGGTGGACGGCATCAGCGGCAATGTGGATATGAATGCGTTTGGGAATAAGGAGTATGTGAATGGCGGGAGTAGCAATAGCGCAACTTCCTATGAAGTTAAGGGCAATATGGGAGTTGAGTGGCGCTCGATTGGCGCGGAGAAAAGCGTTATTGGCAAACCAATTGCGAATGAAGTTTGCGATTGGACTCAGGGTAGGGTGAACTGCTATCAGAATTTCGAAAATGGTGCGATTTCCTGGACTCCGTCAACCGGTGCGCACTATACGACTGGTGCAATACGCAAGGAATGGGCTCGTCGTAATTATGAGCATGGCGTCTTGGGGTATCCGATCGAAGACGAGAAGAAGTTGTCGAATGATTGGAAATATCAACGTTTCCAGAATGGCGATATCTGGTCTCGCGGAACGAAAGAGAGCCGCATTGTTCTGTACAACTTGCGTGATTCTTTCTATAAGAATGGCGGGTATTCGTCGTTGGGTGGTCCCGTGGCGGATGAGGAGAGCATGGGCCGTGGCTGGTGGCGCCAGCGTTTCCAGTATGGCGATGTGTGGAGCAAGGACGGCACGAATTATCGTTTCGTGATCAAGTTCGATCTGCGTGATTCGTGGAACCAGCATCGTGGTTTCTCCTGGTTGGGCGCGCCTGTGGCGAACGAGGAGAACATGGGCAACGGGTATTGGCGCCAGCGTTGCGAGAACGGTGATGTGTGGACCCGTAACGGGGCTTCCGAGAAGTACATCGTGATGCTGAATCTGCGTGATTCTTTCTATAAGAATGGCGGGTATTCGTCGTTGGGTGGTCCCGTGGCGGATGAGGAGAGCATGGGCCGTGGCTGGTGGCGCCAGCGTTTCCAGTATGGCGATGTGTGGAGCAAGGACGGCACGAATTATCGTTTCGTGATCAAGTTCGATCTGCGTGATTCGTGGAACCAGCATCGTGGTTTCTCCTGGTTGGGCGCGCCTGTGGCGAACGAGGAGAACATGGGCAACGGGTATTGGCGCCAGCGTTGCGAGAACGGTGATGTGTGGACCCGTAACGGGGCTTCCGAGAAGTACATCGTGATGCTGAATCTGCGAAAAGAGTACTACGCTAAGGGTGGTTTCTCGAAACTTGGAGGACCGGTTTCGGAGGAACGTAACTTGGGCTCGATCTGGAGACAAGATTTCCAGAAAGGGTCGATTTACGCACATTAGAAATGGTGTTTCGACTCTGTAGTAGAGTTTGTTCCCGTAAAGAATTGATACCAGCTTTATGCAGGTAAGGAATTTCATAATGGCTAAAAAATCCATTGTAATTATCGGCGGCGGTCCCGCTGGCTTGACTGCGGCTTACGAGCTTCTTAAGGATAACGGCTCCGAGCAGTATGATGTCACTGTTCTTGAAGCTTCCGGCGAGTTTGGCGGTATTTCCCGTACTGTGCGCCACAACGGGAATCGTATGGATATCGGTGGTCATCGCTTCTTCTCGAAGGATGACCGTGTGATGAATTGGTGGAAGACCATTCTTCCTCTGCAGGGTGCTCCGTCTTACGACGACAAGAAGCTGAATCGTGCTCATGACATGGAGCCTGGCGGCCCTGATCCGGAGAAAATAGACGAAGTGATGCTGAAGCGTCACCGTGTTTCCCGTATTTACTGGCATGGCAAGTTCTTCGATTACCCTGTGAGCCTGAAACCGCAGACCCTGAAGAATATGGGCTTCATTCAGACCATGAAAGTGGGTTTCTCCTACCTGAAGTCCCTTATTCATAAGCTTCCGGAAGATAATCTGGAAAACTTCTATATCAATCGTTTTGGTAAAGCCCTCTACGGAATGTTCTTCGAAGGATATACGGAGAAGCTTTGGGGCCGTCACCCGTCTGTTATTTCCGCTGATTGGGGCTCGCAGCGTGTGAAGGGCATCAGCATTATGGCGGTGCTTAAGGATGCTTGGGGCAAGCTTGTTGGCAAAGAAAAGAAGGCTGGCGAGGGTGAGACCTCATTGATTGAAGAGTTCTGGTATCCGAAGTTCGGTCCGGGCCAGCTGTGGGAAACCGTCGCTAAGCATGATGAAGAGTTCGGTGCGCATATTATTAAGCATGCTGAAGTCGTGAAGATCAACGAAACGGCCGAAGGAAAGATCGCTTCTGTTGTTTATCGCGATAGCGAAGGGCATGAGCAGACTCTTGTGGGTGATGAGTTTATTTCCTCCATGCCTGTGAAGGATCTGGTTGATTCCATTGCAGCGGGAGACCAGGCTACGAAGCCGGTTCCGTCGGATATGAAGAAGATTGCCGATGGTCTTCCGTATCGTGATTTCGTGACGGTTGGTTTCCTTGTTGATCACCTGAATCTCAAGAATGAAACGGATATTCCGACCTTGGGCAATCCGCAAATCGTTCCGGACTGCTGGATTTATGTACAGGATACCAGCGTGAAGGTTGGACGTATTCAGGTGTTCAACAACTGGAGTCCGTATCTGGTTCAGGATGTCGACAACAAGGTCTGGATTGGTCTGGAGTATTTCTGCAATGAAGGCGATGCTTTCTGGGAAATGACAGATCAGGAGTGCATTGATTTCGCGGCTGATGAGCTTGTGAAGATGGGAATTATCGCATCAAAGAACGATATTCAGGATTCTCATCGTGAACGTGTGAAGAAGGCATATCCTGCTTACTTTGATACCTGGTATCAGATCGATGATCTGGTGAAGTGGCTGGATTCCTTCGGAAACCTGTATTGCGTTGGACGTAATGGCCAACACCGCTACAACAATATGGATCATTCCATGGCTACTGCTTTTGAAGCAGTCGATAACATCAAGAGTGGTCGTGGAGATAAAAAGAACGTCTGGAATGTGAATACCGACAAAGAGTATCACGAAGAGAAGTAAAAAATAGAGTGGCGCATAGTGGGTGATGTACCTCTATGCGCCACTCTATTTTAAGAGAGAATGAAATGAGAAAATTTTGGAAAAACATGTTGTTAGTTTCCGAAGGAAAATGATTTTTTCAAGTCTTTTTTCTTTACTGTTCTCCTTTTTAATGGTATTAGGATACTCTTTTTCTAAAACGCATAGTTTTCAGTTTTTTGATAGTTGTAAATCGTTTATCTCATTCTGCGTTATCTCGTTAATAGCATTTGGGATTATGTACGCGGTTCTTTCTCGTATGAGCGTGCCTAAAGAATCGGAATTGTCGAAGAACTGCAGGAAAGTACGTCACCCATTTTTTTCTGCTTGGGTACTGATTATTGTTGCTTGGATTCCTTATTATGCGTTATTTGCGCCGGGACTAGGGTTTTATGATAGTCTCTGGCAGCTGTCGCAGTTTTATGGCTATACTTCATATAATTCTCAGCACCCTGTCTTGGCAACTCTTGTTATTGGTGCTTTATTTTCAATTGGGAAACCGTTGGGAGCAAATTTCCAGTTCTTTATCTACACGAGTATTCAAGTACTGCTTGTTTCCGCTGTTCTAGCGTTTATAGCATGGTTTGTATATCAGCGTCTGCTTGTTGCAGGAGGTGAAGAGGGGATCAATCGAGTCTTTTGCTTGTGGTGTGTGCTTGTTGGTTTTTCCGCGCTGAACCCGCTTTTCCCGCTGTACTCATTGTCTGTTTTAAAAGATGTACCTTATGCTGCCGCGATTGCGGTGATGACGGTTTTACTCGTGGAAGTGATCGGTGACAAGAAAGTGATAAATGAAAGGACGTTTGTCGTCCTCTTTTCTTGTGCCTTTATGGTGATGAGTGTCTTCCGCAATGAGGGTTTGATTATTGCGATTGCATGTGCCGCTCTTGTTTCTTTTGTCCAGGTGAAAGATAAAAAGAAATTATACACTTTTCTTTCCGTGGGCTTGGTTGGTGTCGTTGCTGTTGCGTCATTGATGAGCTCGGCATTGATTAATCCGCAGAAGGGGAGTCGTATTGAAATGTTAACGATTCCTGTTCAGCAGATTTCGAGGGAGGTTCGGGATAATCCATCTTCGTTTACGGCTGATGAAAAGAAAAAGTTAAACGAGATGCTTGTAGATGATGCGCTATGGAGTGATCTTGGTGCTAAATATTCGCCCGAACTCGTTGATCCTGTGAAAGTTCTTTTCAGAAAAGATTTTTCGTTGAGAGCATTTCTGAAGGTATGGGGCCGTCATCTTGCTATACATCCAGATACCTATCTGTCGGCGACATTTTCTGGAACATTTGGTTTCTTCTACCCATGTAGGGCAAGTATTGGACAAGGCTCTGTATATGACAGTTTCCAATGGATGAATTCTCAGACAGTTAGTGGGTGGAAACAGTATATGGGTGTTCCGGATGAAGAATTGTATCCGACATATTTAGGGGAAACGGAAAATCTGCGTGAGAAATTCTTGCAGTCATTTGCGAAGCTGTATAAAATCCCGGTCGTAAATCTGATTGTAAAACCAGGAACATATTTTTGGATTGGGTGTCTTGCTATATGTTTAGCTTGCTTTAAGCGCAATTATAAGCTATTGATTGCAATGGTTCCTTGTGTTCTGGTTTTCTGCGTATGTCTGTTGTCTCCCGTGAATGAGAGCGCAAGATATGCTCTTCCTCTAGTTTTTTCGGCACCAGTACTTTTGATTATTTCCGCGTGTATGCCCTTTAATAGGTTGGAAAACGGTAGTGGAAAGTAAGGTCTATATTTGATTGTGTCGAGCAGAGCGACATGACAACCATTCAGAAACCAAATAACAGATGAAGACAGAGAAAAACAGAGAATCCGGGTTGGAGCTTCTCCGGATAATTGCAATCATTCTTATTGTTTCTCATCATTTAGTTGTTCATTGTCCCTTTGATTTGTGGGCAGAACCTTTTTGTCTGAAACGTCTCTTTTTCCAGTTTCTCTACAGGGCGTCAGGAAAGATTGGAATCGCTTTATTCCTTCTTATCACCGTTTGGTTCCTTGCCGATAAGGAAATATCGCTTCGACAGGCTGCGAAAAAAATTTGGTCGCTGTGGAGCATCCTGTTTTTCTGGAATCTGAGTTCTTTGGTGTTGCAGCTTATTATTGATCCGACTTCTGTAATTGACTCGACATGGCTTGACCTTTTGTTCCCGCTTACTCGAAATGAGTGGTGGTATGTAAGCAGTTACTCGGTTTTCATGCTTCTGCTGCCTTTTGTGCGAACGTCTTTACAGAAGATGGGCAAAAGGCCTCACCTGCAATTATGTATTTTAATGATTGTCTTGTGGGGACTTTTAAGGTTTGTTCCCGGGGCGAATCTAGGTATGGGGCTTAATTTTGTTGGTTTCTGTTATGTTTTCACGTTACTTGCTTACTATAAGTGGTATTCATTGAGGCTATCTCGGTTCGCTTTAAACGTTGCGGGTTTGCTGGGGCTATTCGCTATTGTGATTTGGAATGCTGTCTTGTCGGCGGTATGGGTCGGAGATGCGGACAATCTTCCCATCTATCTTGAACCGGTTCAGGACGAATGGTCGATTCCTATTCTCGCGGTAAGTTTTGCCTTGTTTGGTCTTTTTCGTGGGATGCATTTCCATTCAAAGATAGTGAATCATATTGCTTCGGCATCATTTGGTGTTTATCTGATTACTGAGCAGCCGTTTATTCGTAAGCAGCTATGGTTCAATTGGGTCAACCTGTCTGTTTTTTATAACGACAAATACGCGATTTTGCTGTCTGTGTTGTCGATATTCGTTGTTTTTTGTGTTGCGACTGTGTTGGAGCTTGTGCGAAAGAGTTTGTATAGGGTTGCTGTGGATCGGTTGTGGACGAAGCTCTTCGATAGAGTATGGCCGAAAAAATCTAGTGACGGATATTGGAACGCCTTTGCTGTTCTTTAGCCGAAGGCAGTGTTCCTTCGCTCAGAATTCGAAATCTGGTCAATGAAGTGTTTAGTGTGCTTTTGACTAAGAGGGAAAGTACTATTGCACATATGGCTGAAGAGACGTTTACTCCTAAGAACATCATCGTGACCGGTGGCTGTGGTTTCATCGGGTCGAATTTCGTGCATTACGTGGTCGACCATCACCCGGACGTGCACGTGACCGTGTTGGACGCTTTGACTTATGCGGGCAACATCGAGAACATCGCGGGCCTTCCCGAGGACCGTGTCGAGTTCGTGCATGGCAACATCTGCGACGCCGAGCTGCTCGACAAGATCGTGCCGGGCCACGACGCGATCGTGCACTACGCGGCCGAGTCCCATAACGACAATTCGATCGCGGACCCGGAACCGTTCCTGAAGACGAACGTGGAAGGCACGTTCCGTCTGCTCGAGGCCGTGCGCAAGTACGGCATCCGCTACCACCACGTGAGCACGGACGAGGTGTATGGCGACCTCGCTTTGGATGATCCGGCCAAGTTCACGGAGTCCACCCCGTACCATCCGTCCAGCCCATACTCGAGTACGAAGGCCGCGTCCGACATGCTGGTGCGCGCGTGGACCCGCACGTACGGCCTGAGGACCACGATTTCCAACTGCAGCAACAATTACGGTCCGTACCAGCATGTGGAGAAGTTCATTCCCCGCCAGATTACGAACATCCTCGAGGGCGAGAGGCCGAAGCTGTACGGCAGGGGCGAGAACGTGCGCGACTGGATCCACACTGAGGACCATTCCAGCGGCGTGTGGACGATCCTGACCAAAGGCAGGATCGGCGAGACCTACCTGATCGGCGCGGACGGAGAGAGGAACAACATCACCGTGTTGCGCATGATCCTGAAGATGATGGGCCAGAGCGAGGACGCATTCGACTGGGTGAAGGACCGTCCGGGCCACGACCGCCGTTACGCGATCGATTCCACGAAACTGCGGACCGAGTTGGGTTGGACGCCCACGCACACGGACTTCGAGTCCGGCCTGAAACAGACCATCGACTGGTACACGGACAACCGCTCCTGGTGGGAGCCGGCCAAGGCCGCCACTGAAGCCAGGTACAAGCAGCAGGGCCAGTAAGACGCATACGAGAACGGCCACACCCCAAAGGGCGTGGCCCCATGATGATTCCCATCTACGGCAAAGGATTTACGAGGGTATGGATTTCGAGAAGGATCTGAGGGTCGAGGAGACGAACGTTCCGGGACTGCTGGTGTTCGACCTGCCGGTGCACGGCGACAACCGTGGCTGGTTCAAGGAGAACTGGCAGCGCGCGAAGATGACCGCGCTAGGTCTGCCGGATTTCGGTCCGGTGCAGAACAACATCAGCTTCAACGCGAAGAAGGGCGTGACGCGAGGCATCCACGCGGAACCGTGGGACAAGTACATCTCGATCGCCACTGGCTCCGTGTTTGGCGCTTGGGTGGACCTGCGTCCGGGCGAATCCTTCGGCCAGGTGTACACGACCGTGTTGGATCCGTCGAAGGCGATCTACGTGCCTCGCGGCGTGGGCAACAGCTTCCAGGCTTTGGAGGACGGCACCGCGTACACGTATCTCGTGAACGCGCATTGGAGCCTCGAGCAGAAGAAGACCTACACCTTCGTGAACCTCGCGGACCCGGAGCTGAACATCCAGTGGCCGATCCCGCTGGAGGAGTCCGAACGCAGCGAGGCCGACCTGCACCACCCGATGCTCAGGGACGCCAAGCCCATGGCCCCGCGCCGCACGATGGTCACCGGCTGCAACGGCCAGCTCGGCCACGCCATCCGCGACTACGTGGAGGAGCACGGCCTCGAGGGCTTCGAGTTCAACGACATCGACACGTTCGACTTCTCCGACCCGGCACAGTACGGCCGGTTCGACTGGAGCCTGTACGGCACGATCATCAACGCGGGCGCGTACACCGCGGTCGACAAGGCCGAGACCCCGGAGGGGCGCGTGCTGGCGTGGAAGGCGAACGCGCAGGGACCCGCCCTGCTGGCGCGCGTGTGCGCGGAGCACAACATCACCCTGGTGCACGTGTCGAGCGATTACGTGTTCGACGGGACCGCCGAATTGCATGACGAGGAGGAGGCGTTCGCGCCGTTGGGCGTGTACGGCCAGTCGAAGGCCGCCGGGGACATCGCGGTCGCGAATTGCCCGCGTCATTATATCCTGCGTTCGAGCTGGGTGATCGGCGAGGGCCATAACTTCGTAAAGACCATGATGATGCTGTCCAACCGCGTCGCCGACCCCGGGGACGGCCTGAACGAGGTGACCGTGGTGGACGACCAGTACGGGCGCCTCACGTTCACTTCGGATATGGCGGACGCGATTTTCCACCTGTTGGATTCCGGTGCCGGGTACGGCACGTACGATCTGACCGGTTCCGGCAGGGTGGAGAGCTGGGCCGGCATCGCCAAGGCGGTGTTCGATCTGATGAACGGCAACGGGGACAGGGTACGCCCGATCTCGACCGAGGAATACTTCCGGAACGCGAAGGCCCCGGTCAGCCCGCGTCCGACGCATTCCGCATTGGACCTCAAGAAGATCGAGGCGACGGGATACTCGGCTCCGGACTGGGAGGAGTTGCTAAAGGCATACGTCGCCAAGGAACTGGCCGAGTGATCCACGGAGAAGAAACTTCCTGATAATGCGATGAAACCGCGCAGACTCTTCTGCGCGGTTTTTCAATATTGGATTGACCTACTAAGCTGGAAACGCTTATTACCCAAAGATACGTCAGAAAGCAGGACGATTATGAAGGGCATCATCCTTGCCGGTGGTTCCGGTACCCGCCTGTATCCGTTGACTACGGTCACGTCGAAGCAGCTGCTCCCGGTGTACGACAAGCCGATGATCTACTATCCCCTGAGCGTCCTGATGATGGCGGGCATTCGCGACATCCTGATTATCAGCACACCGCATGATCTGCCTAATTTCGAGCGTTTGCTGGGCGATGGAAGCCAGTATGGCGTGACTTTCTCCTACAAGGTCCAGCCGAGCCCGGACGGGCTGGCACAGGCGTTCCTGCTGGGTGAGGAGTTCATCGACGGCGAGCCGTGCGCGCTTGTGTTGGGTGATAACATCTTTTATGGCAACGGGTTGGGGCGTACCCTGCGCAAGGCTGTCGCAGTGGAGCATGGTGCTACAGTGTTCGGCTATTACGTGGATGACCCGGAACGCTACGGCGTGGTCGAGTTCGACGAGAACAAGAAGGCTATCTCTATCGTAGAGAAGCCGGAACACCCGGCATCCAACTATGCGGTGACCGGCCTGTATTTCTATGACGAGCGTGTGGTCGAATTCGCCAAGCAGATCAAGCCGAGCGCACGCGGTGAATTGGAGATTACTGACCTCAATAGGATGTATCTTGAGGATGGCTCTTTGAATGTGCAAACGTTAGGTCGTGGTTATGCATGGCTGGACACGGGCACGATGGATAGCCTGTTTGAGGCTGGCGAGTTTGTGCGTACGGTTCAGAGAGCGCAAGGTCTGCCGATCGCAGTGGCTGAGGAAATTGCATTCGAGAATGGTTGGATTACTCGAGAGCAGTTGATGGCAGCCGCCGAGAAATACGGCAAAAGCCCATATGGTAAGCATCTCAAGGATGTCGCTGAAGATAAAATCATTCTCAAGTCAAAGAAAGATTAGAAACTGTGGTCCTTTATTTTAGAAAGACTTCGGTAAGCTGATGATCAGTGTCTGAGTTCAATTACGATTTGGAGGAAGTTTGAACCTGTTTAGCAAGCGTAACCGTGTGCTTCTTCGCGAGCTCACCGTTACAGATTTTAAATTACGTTATCAGCAATCTGCTTTAGGATATTTGTGGTCTATCCTGAAGCCTCTGATGCTATTTGCGGTTATGTATATAGTGTTCGCAAAGTTTCTGGCGATGGGAGGGGATATCCCTAACTACGCTGTGTATCTTTTGGCTGGTATTTCTTTTTGGACTTTTTTTGCGGAGGCCACAACACAGGGCTTGCAGGCGATTGTCTCGCGTGGAGATTTGATTAGGAAAATCAATTTCCCTAAATACATCATTGTTCTGTCAGGAACAATCTCTGCGTTGATTAATCTTTTCTTCAACTTGATTGTGGTCTTTGTCTTTGCCTTGTTGACAGGGGTTAAGTTTCGCTGGACAGTGTTACTTTTGCCATTGAACATTCTTGAGATGTATCTGTTGGCATTAGGCATAGGTCTCTTTTTAGGATCTCTTTTCGTGAAGTATCGTGATGTTGGGTATCTTTGGGAAGTGGCTTTGCAGCTGTTCTTCTACGCGACCCCGATTATTTATCCGATAACGATGGTGAGTGCTACGCATCCTTTCATGGCAAAATTAATGATGTTGAGTCCTATGGCTCAGATAATTCAAGACATCCGGTATAACCTAGTTACAGACTACACGCAGACGCTTTGGTCGATGTGGAACAATCCGCTTATTGGCCTGGTTCCGCTGTCGCTTGTCGTGATAGTGCTGGCAATCGGTTCTTGGTACTTTAACAAGAGCTCCAAGCAATTCGCTGAGGTGATGTAAGTGGTAGCGATGAATGACGATATTGCGATTGAAGTCAAAGATGTTTCCAAAAGCTTCAAGTTGCCGCTTGAGAAGGCCTCTAGTCTGAAACAAGCGATCTTTAACGCTGTAAGTGGGAAAAAGGGGTATGAAGAACATCAGGTTTTACGTGATATTTCCTTTAAAATCAACAAGGGAGATTTTATTGGAATTGTAGGACGTAATGGCAGCGGAAAGAGCACGTTGCTGAAGTTGATGGCGCAAATATACTATCCTGATTCTGGAAGCATCAACATTAACGGCGTTTTGGTGCCATTTATTGAATTGGGCGTTGGCTTTAGCCCTGAACTAACCGGACATGATAACGTTTATCTCAACGGAGCCCTGATGGGTTTTTCAACCAAAGAGATTGACGCAATGTATGACGATATCGTTGATTTTGCCGAACTTGGTCAATTTATGGAACAGAAGATCAAGAATTACTCCAGCGGCATGCTTGTCCGTTTGGCGTTCTCTATGGCTATTCGTGCTCAGTCCGATATCCTCCTGCTAGATGAGATCTTGGCGGTTGGAGATGAGGCTTTTCAGCGTAAATGTTATGCGTATTTTGCTAAATTGCGTCGCGAGAAAAAGACTGTTGTACTTGTTACTCATTCCATGGACTCGGTGCAACGTTTCTGTAATCGCGCTATTTTGATTCATGATGGTGATCTTAAAATTGACGGTACTCCTTTGGAAGTCGCGCAAGCATATCAAGAGTTGAATAGTCAGCGTCTTGATCTCGCTAACCTTGAATCTCAATTTTCTGGTGGCGACACTGAGATGTCGATCTCCGAGAAAGAGGAGGAAACTCGTCAACGAAGGGAGAATGTTGATTTCAAAATATCCCATGAGATTACTGACAGCGAGCTTATCTTTAATCTAGATATCCTCCCGAAGAGAAATTTAGAAGATGCGGTTTTGACTTTTGTTATTAATAGCGAGGTCGGAGAGATTGTTTTCCGTGTCGCCAGCGATGATAAGAACGTTAATCAGAAAATCGTGTTTTCCGAAGGGAAAAATATGCATCTGCGCCTTTCTGTAGATAACATTTTTCCTAACGGCATTTTTTCAGTGCAAGTAGCAGTGAAAAAGGACGATAGAAGCGAAAACTATTTAATGGCAAACAATGCATTGTTGTTCGAGGTTCATGCTCCTGTCGACGTGAGCCAGAATTGGAAGCCTGACTTCGATTTCGTTCTGTCTCCAATGGAGGGATAATATGAAATACGGCCTTTTCAAATATGAGACCGAGAACATCGGGGATGAAATTCAGAGCATAGCGGCAAGGCGTTTTTTGCCATCGGTGGATACTTATATAGACCGAGACAGACTGGGTGAATACTGTCCTGATGAAGAGACAAAAATAATCACTAATGGATGGTTTATGCATGCGCCGTACCAGTGGCCTCCGAAGTCCAATAAAGTGATTCCCCTCACTGTATCAATGTATATTGATCAGGCTGACTCTAAGGTTCTTGATACTTTTTTTAACGATACGAGCATTCATTATCTTAATGACCATGGTCCTGTAGGAGCGAGAGACCTTTCAACGTTGGAGCTTTTGCAGAAACATGGGGTTGAGTCTTATTTTTCAGGTTGCATGACTTTAACTCTGCAAAGAGACCCGGGTATTCCCAAAGGCGACTTTGTTTTAGCGGTGGATGTTCCTCAGCCTGTTGTGGAGATGGTTCAGAGTCATACTAACCGCTCAGTCATACAGGCATCTCCGTATTTTGATGCAGATATGAGTCAAGACGATCGTCTTCAGTTAGCTGAATATTTCTTGTATTTGTATCAATCGGCTTCTGCTGTCATTTCTACGAGGCTGCATGCCATGCTTCCGGCACTTGCGCTTGAAACGCCGGTCTTTTTAGTCAAGGATCGGAATAAATACGATGAAAAAAGGTATGCCGGATTAGCTGAGCTGGTAAACAGTGCGACTGATGAAGAATATCTTAATGATTATTCACTTTTTGACGTTGATACACCGAAGGAAAATCCTAAATCGTATCTAAAAATACGTGAACAGCTAATTAAAAGAGTCACTGATTTCACAGGTTATGATAGTGGCAGCTCTTTTCGAACGGTTGATTTTTCTCATATCGCAGATAATGAATCGTATATAAGGCTTTTTACAAGAGGTTTTCATTCCCTGAATCGTGCACTTCTTTTGGAAGGTGATAAAGAGTGGCTCCAGGAGCAGTGTGATGATTTGCGCAGAATTCAGCAGCATCTTGATGAGGAACTTCAGGACGCTCGAAAAATGCAGGACGATCTTTCTCTTCAGAATGATATTTTGCGTAAACGCATAGAGGCAATGGAAAAATCTAGTTCTTGGAGGATAGGTAGGACGATTACTGCTCCTGGACGTAAGCTGAAAGATATGATCAAGGGGAACCAGAAGTGAAATATATCAGCGTTTTTTTTCAATACCTTCGGTCTAACGGAGTTAAGGTCACTTTTGAGCGGTGCATTTCTTTTATAAAACGTAAGCTGAAGCGTTCTCATGCGGTGCAAAGCGTTATTTCGAAGCGCCCTATTGACGTTATGACATCTGTGGAAGATGTTGTCAAAGCTGATTTTGTTGCTGAGCCGTATGTTGCGCCTAAGAAGGTTGATAAGGCAAAGTTAAATATTGGGTGGGTTCTTTCGCCTATCAGCATTGGTAGCGGCGGTCAGCATACAATCGCTCGTTTTGCGAAATCGTTGCAAGAGCGCGGACATAATGTCACCTTTTTCATCTACGAGAGCATCTCACAACAGCCAGCTGATTATTCTCACCAGTTGCTGAAAGAGCATTTTGATATTGATGTTCGTTGTCTGCCTATGAGTCAGGCTGAAAAAGAAGACATCGACGTCCTGTTCGCGACGGGATGGGAAACCGCTTATCCTGTTTTCAATATGAAGAATCCTGCCCATAAAATGTATTTCGTTCAGGATTTCGAGCCGCTCTTTTACGGAATGGGCTCTAAAGCGGTGTTAGCTGAGAACACTTATCGTTTTGGTTTTTACGGTATTACAGCTGGGCGTTGGCTGACGAAAAAAGTCGGAGAATACGGTATGAAAGCTGATTTTTTCGACTTCGGCGCAGATCTAGATATTTATCGTCCTACTGGAAAAACTTCAAAAAAGAAGCAGATTTGTTTCTATGCAAGACCTGTAACCGAGAGACGCGCCTTTGAAATTGGCGTCTTGACTTTGGCGAAGTTCCACCAAATACATCCTGACTACAATATCGTTTTCTTTGGTTGGGATGTATCTGACTATGACATTCCATTCCCGTACGAAAATCGAGGAATCGTCAGTCCTGTGGAGCTTTCTTCGATTTACCATGACTCTCAGGCATGTTTGGTGCTTTCTTTAACGAATGCATCGCTTCTTCCTCTTGAGCTCCTTGCTGCAGGATGCGTTCCTGTAATGAACGATGGAGAGAACAATCGTTTGGTAATTGGAGAGAACTCGGACATTGTCTACACTCTGGACTCGCCAATCGAATTGGCCAAAGGATTGGATGAAGTTGTCTCTGATCCTGACATTGAAGCAAGATGCCAACGCATTTCTAAGAGCGCGGAAAGCTCATCATGGGATGCGTCATATGAGAAGTTTGCGAAAATTATCATGCGAGAGGTGACTACTGCCAGCCATGAGCGAGATTAAAGCCACTGTTTTCATTCCTACTTATTATGGTGAAGACAATCTTGATGAGCTTTTTGGAAGCCTAATTAAGCAAAAGACAAATTTCGAATACGAGATTCTTGTCGTTGATACGAGCTCAAAAGATCGTACTCCTGAAATAATTAAAGCCTGGTTGCCCAAGTTTAAGCATTTTCGGTATGAAACCATTGCAAAGCCTGATTTCTCACACGGAAGGGTACGTCAGCAGGCGGCTCAAATGGCTCAGGGCGAGTATGTTGTGTATCTGACTCAAGATGCAACGCCTGCTCATGATCGGTGGCTGTACGAGATTATTCAGCCGATGGAACGGTTCCCGATGGTTGCCGGTGTCATGGGCAAGCAAGATCCTCGTCCTAATGCTCTTCCCCTGCTGAAAGAGGAGATAATACGGACCTTTAAGCAGTTTGGTCCAGACTTCGGAACGACGCTTTTCTATGAGGATGACTTTATCGACTCTCAACAAATTTTTGATCTAGTTACATTCTATTCAGACGTTAATTCGGCGGCTCGTAAGTCTGTGCTCCTTGGAGACGTTCCATACCAGGACGTGCCGTATGCTGAAGATCAGAAGTTTGGCGAGGATCTCGTCAAGCACGGTTATGTTAAAGCTTATGCGCCAAGAGCTAATGTGTGGCATACTAATGAGATCAAATTACGTGATTACAAGAAACGTATGTTTGATGAGATTGTCGGCGTACGACGTGTTGGCAAAACAATGGACCCAATTTCCATGCCATTCGTCATTAAACAGATGATTCGTGCCTATACGTTAGGCTCAAAGTTCATCCTGCAAGATCATCAATATTCATGGAAACGCAAATTGTATTGGCTGGTAGTCAATCCACTTTTTGTCGCTGAGAAATGGAAAGGCGTGCGAGCAGCTATTGCTGTTGATTTAAACGATCAAGCGACAATCGATGCAAATTCTTTGGAAAAGCAGCAAGAGAAATAGTAAACGTGCGGCATTAAGTTGCCGCACGTTTACTATTTCATATTCTTAATTTTCGCATCGTATATTCTTTTTTCTATCAGTCTCATCCGCTTAAGCGAATTGCAAATCATTCTATCTTTAAGAGAAAGAGACTTGATTAGATTTGAAACTTGCAATTGGTCAATTCTAAACTGTTGCTTTTCAGCAGAACTCTTCGCAGCCTTTCCCTCATCTTTAAGATTGCCCGTAAGAGTGTAGTAGCTTCGCGCTGGTATAACACTATTCTCTTGACACAGAATGAAGTTTTTCTTAGCTGCGACGATGTGATCATGATAGAACGAGGCACTACGCATCTTATGTGTAACAGAGTCAGGCCTCTGCAACCAGTAGTACAGGGTTGCATCAACGTCAACTACCGTTTCCATCCGAAGATATAACTCTCCGGCTATTGCAGTGTCCTGAGCGTAAATACCCTCGGGAAACCGAACTCCATCCCATACTTTTCGTGCATACAAACGGCACCAATTCGCCTCATTAAAATAACGAGCTTCAGTGTTTTTGCCAGCCATCTTTCCTAGAACGCGAAATAGCTTGCTGAAAACAGTTTGATATGACTGCAGAGGATTGCTAAAAGATGTTGTTTTGCCTGTAAGAGCTGTGCCATTTGAAGCTTTCGTTTTGATTTTTTGGATCTGCGAAATGCCAAACTGTTGCCAACGGGCTTTGCTCATATCAGCATGATTGGAGACTAACGCATGAAATAAAATTTCAATATTGTCTCGTGCCATTATGTCATCATTATCAATAAAAGCGATGTAATCACCTTTCGCCAAATCCAGTCCAGCATTCTGAGCTTTGGCAATACCTCCATTTTCTTGGTGTCTTACGATAATTCTGTTGTCGGTAGAAGCATACAAATCACAAATTTGCGGCGAAGAATCAGTGGAACCATCGTCGATAAGAATAATCTGGAGATTGCTCCAAGACTGGTTTTTGACTGAGTCGAGACAAAATGGCAGATATTGTTCTGCATTATAAACGGGGATAATGATTGAAACGAGTGGCGTCTTATCCATTGTTTCCTTCTATCGTGTTGTCTTCGGACTCAAAGCTTTCTTCAGTCTACACTCATGAAGTCGCTTTCTTTTAGATAGTTCTTTCCGGAGGTCTGATCGTACTGTACAAGCTTGTAGTCTGCTAGTAGTTGCTTTTGCGTCTTGCTCATGCTGGCAGAATCAGTCACTGTGCCGTCGGATTGAAGATAAGTTGCTGTTCCGAGCCCGATTCCGCCCCTATTCGAGATGACACGGCTGATCGCAGGTATTTCCTCGTGGAGTTTAGTTAGCAAAGCTAGGTATGGCGAAATTTTTGCATTCATATGCTCAGCTGCGGATGACATGAAATAATTAGATGAAGAAAAAGCTGCTTCAGAGTCGTCAAGCTTAACATTTGCAGATGGTGACGCATCGTTTGACCAAATGAAATAATCGGTTTCATGAAGTAGGAACGAATCGTCCGGATTTTGTTCTTCTTTTAAATAGATGCCTGGAAGATGATCTCCATAGAAAATGACTGTAATAGGCTTGTTGATCTGGTTCAACTGGCTGAGGAAGTCAAGTGTTGCTTGATCCGTGTATTTCAGGCCCGTAGAAAAAACGTTAATCGCACTATGCTCATCGTCAGGTGTGTCATCGGTAACAGAAGATTGGAGGACGTCTTCCGCTTCATAGTAGTTGCTGTAAGGCATGTGGTTTTGCATAGTGACGACTTGCAGAAATTCTGGATTCTTTTGATTCTTGATCAAATCCAAAACATCTTGATAGGTGGAGGAATCACTCACATATGGTGATTCTCCTATTTTTTCGGTATGCTCGACAGGGGTTGCGCTGTCGAGAGAATAAAGGTGCGAGAAACCAAACTTTTTATAATTTGTGTTTCTTAGATACATGCTTTGATAGTAAGGGTGCACTGCCTCGGAACCGGATTCTCCATATTTCTGTGTCCAGATCTGATTAAACGAATATGGGTTAGATTGAGTCGGTACGAGTTGCTGATAAGGAACAATCATTGAATCGCTAAAATTCGCCAAGGAAAGACCTGTGAGAGCTTGGTATTCAATGTTGGCGGTTCCACCTCCATAACCAGGCGAAAGCATGGTGCCGGATGTAGTGGTTCCCATGATATTTCGAATATTCGGAATGGGATCTTCATCAAAAGTAATATCAGGGAGTCTGGTAGGGTCGGCAAATGTTTCTGACAGTATCATGATGACAGTGCTGTCGGTCAATTGCTGCGTTCGGGACTTATTTATGGTATTTGCAAGCTTTGAATATTTCTTTGAAATTGCCTGCATCTTCTGTTTTGAATAACCTTCAGGTTTATCCATCGTGGGAGCTTTTGTCAGGCTTAAGAAGGTCGTCGCAGGACCGTTATTCCGGGCATCTTCTGCTGCGTCGAAAAGTGTGGGCGTATAACCTTGTTTGGCTGCCCACATATTTGACCATGACCCACCAGTTCCTAAGTTTGTTGCATAGGATGCCAGGATGACTACGCTAACCACGGCGGCGAGGGCTCGGCTGAATGTGCCGACGGTGTTTTTCGCACTGGCGAATGGTTTGCGCCATGAACAGCAGATAAAGCATTTACGTCTATCGAGTAGGAAGAGCAACAAACAGATAGCAATTATCCAAATGACGACTGTGACGGCATTTTCGACGAATTGCTGTGAATTGTCAGGAATAAATGAAGCAATATTGCCGGCGTCTCCTCCAGATATAAAAGTAAAATCCGCTGGAATGATTGGTTCATTGCGTAATTGTATTTTTATGCTGTTTGCTACGCCAAAAGCTGTTATAGCTGTTCCGAAAAGAAGTGTCGCAATCCAGAATCTGTTGGTGACAAAAATGAGTGCGAGATAAATAAGACCGAGCCCGACAAAATTAACCAAAAAGAGAGATTTCTGCTCAAGCCACATTTGACTGACGAATTTGGTGACTTGCCCTGCGACGCTGTTCAGAATTTTGGTTGTCTGATCGACTTCGTCGCTTTTATCATATGCTGGTTCGCTATACATACCCCACTGAAGGAAAATGACCTCAGCAGAAATCAATAAGGTGAAGACAATGGCGTAGAACGCATAGGAGAACCTCATGCGTTTCTTCCAGAGGCCGTACGCCTTTTTGAAGAATTTGATGATGAGTTGAACGGCTTTGAAATTAATAAAAGTATGCCATGCGTTTTTTACTGCTGTGGCAGCGGTGTGGATGGCGTGGCCAGTAGTTTTGGCGGCTTTTGCGACTGCGTGCCCTGCGGTGGAAAGCGCTTTTGTTGTGGTGCGGGCTGCTTGCTTGCAGACTTCAAAGGCCTGCATCAGAGGATGTTCGTCAGTTTGCGCGAGTTGAATTTCGGCAGATAGGGGGGTGAAATGGATATTGTCGTTCCCTGCTTCGCCAAATGCTCCGTTGCCGGACTTGTTATCAGCCGTTTCTGGCAGATGGAGCGCGTCGACGTTGGGAATGAAAACGCTTGTGTTGTCGGAGGTGGTGTGAATTGCCGACTTCTGCGTATACAGCCTTGAACTGTGGTGACCTGAAAGGGTGGAAGGAGCACAGGCGTTGCTGCCTTCGTTGTCCGCAAGAGGGCGATATGTTCCACCCGCAATCGGCTGCTTAGTAAGTTTTACGTATGAAGGAACGTGAGCATGACAGTCAGGCGAGAAAATAGGCATCGTCGCATCCTTCAACAAGATAGCCCCTTGTAATTAGGGGCTCTGTACAATTAAACCGGATATATTCTAGTGTTCAGCTGTGGACGAACGGGTACCTAGCGGATGTCTTAAAGGTAGCTGGAAGGTTAACTGTGCTACGTGGGGTATCTGCCTACAACGTAAGTGGGAAAGGGCAACAAAATGTATGCGAAATCTGAAGGGTCGTAGCGCAGGAATTGGTTGATTTGCAGACTGGGGGAGAGGCTCGATATGCGGATCTTTTTGCTCAATTTGCTGCGAGCGACGGTCGGCAGACGGATTTGGTGTTCAAGGTGGACGACTATATGCGCGCGCAAGTGTTGGATGCCACCAGCTGATAATGCGCCGAAAGCGTGGCTTGTATGGGGCGACGAGAAGGCGGGCGGCGGATTCGGTGCGTGGCTTGGCGCAGTTAGACCGTTGACGTGAGGTGTAACGTGGTTGCCATGACAGACCATGAACGCACTATTCCGACTTCTGGACATATTGCTGCTGAACATGCCGTTCCAACTTGTGCTCGTATGAAGACCATTGCTGTTCCGGATTTTGAAGTGTTGTTTGCCGACTATAAGGGTTCCAAGCCGCAGAAAGACGAATTTGTGAAGTGCGTCGGACGGGAACGCTTATGACAGTTCGCCATGGCGATGTGACGCAGTCTGACAACTGAGATTCGGTAAGCGTCGCTTTTGAAGATGTCACGCTGCAAGCGAGTCGGCTTCACTGGAGACAGAAGCGGGACCTGACTCATACTTGGCCTAGAGCCCGAATCTTGCCATGTAATCCAGAAGTTCTCTTCTGCCAGGACCTAAATTTTAGGGTGCTCGTTTGAGTTCAATGGGTGCTCTGCTTGAAAAGCCAATGATTATGCGGTTTTTACACCAAATCAAGGGTTGCGAAAGCCGCTCTCATACACCAAATCAAGGGTAACTGAGGTGCCGTTCATACACCAAATCAAGGTTTGGAGTGCGAAAAACCTGCTGAATCTGTCATAGATATCGCATCCGCCACGGGGGAAGCCGTGCAACCATTGAACTTTTCGGCTTGCGCGGGTTACGTGAATTAGTGATTCGAGACATCGCCCACGAGCGCTCCATGATGCAACCCTGCCGGTACCCTGAAATCGTGAGTAGTGAGATTTTCAAGCCGCGCAACATCATTGTGACCGGCGGATGTGGGTTTATCGGAGCCAATTTCGTGCGCTACGTGGCACACAACCATCCTGACGTGCACATAACCGTGCTTGACAAGCTGACGTATGCCGGAAATCCGCAAAATATCGCAGGTCTTCCGCAATCGCAAGTCGAACTCGTGCAAGGCGATATCTGCGATGCCGCATTACTGGAACGTATCGTACCGGATCATGACGCGATCGTGCATTTCGCAGCCGAATCACACAACGACAATTCCATCGCCAATCCTGAACCCTTCATCACAACAAACGTGGAAGGCACGTTCCGCCTGCTTGAAGCGGCACGCAAGCATGACGTGCGATTCCACCACATCAGCACCGACGAAGTGTACGGCGACCTCGCGCTCGACGATCCACACAAATTCACCGAAAGTACGCCATACAAGCCGTCGAGTCCGTATAGTGCGTCGAAAGCGGCGTCCGACCAGCTGGTGCGCGCATGGGTGCGCACGTACGGGCTTCGCGCCACGATTTCCAACTGTTCCAACAATTATGGGCCATACCAGCATGTGGAAAAGTTCATTCCGCGGCAGGTCACATCCATCATGGAGGGTGTTCGGCCGAAACTGTATGGCACTGGTGAGAACGTGCGCGACTGGATTCATACGGAAGACCACTCTTCCGCGGTGTGGGAGATTCTGACGCGCGGGCAAATCGGCGAAACGTATCTGATCGGCGCGGACGGCGAAATGAGCAACATTGCCGTAATGCGTATGATTCTGCGGCTTATGGGGTGTGCGGAGGACGCATTCGACTGGGTGCGTGACCGTCCTGGGCATGATCGACGTTACGCGATCGATTTCAATAAGCTGCGTACCGAACTCGGCTGGCGGCCCGTGCACACCGATTTCGAAGCCGGTTTGCAGGCGACCATCGCTTGGTATACGGACAACCGCGCCTGGTGGGAGCCCGCCAAAGCCGCCACCGAAGCCCGCTACCGCGCCCAAGGCCAGTAAAGCGCGTCGGATGGGAACGTTTGTGACGGTGCGTCATGGTGGATGCGGCGCAGCCTGGCAATTGGGTTTGGTAAGTGGCTATTGGAAAATAACGTGCTGCAAGTAGCCGATTTCGTCAGGAAATGCCTCCGGTCGGACTGTCGAATCTGCCATATATAAGCCCGATATGGTGGGAAAAAGTTTTATTGGGCGGAAATCGATGGCTGAATCTCGTTGGGTCCTACGATGGACTCATCTAAAGCAACGGACCGTCAAACAGTTCGTCGTGGGATCCCATGCGAATGAATCGGATTGTCGACGCTTCCGGCCGCTCCGAGTAGATCACCAACACATCCATTTTCCCTTCGGCAAGATGGAATTCCGCATATCCCGAGTAGATTCCTCGTGGGTGATCAAGCATGTGAGGATTATATGATTCCGGAACGTGTCCGTACTCCTCAATAGCTTCGATTACATATTCGAGTTCCGTTACGATTTGAGGTATCCGTCGTGAGATGCGTTTGAAGTCGGTCTGAAATTGTTGGTCGAATTTAATGGTAATCATGGCGCTTTGCCTGTTCAGCCGTGATTGTTGTGCAGCCAGGCGATGGCGTCTTGCGCGCTGTTGAAGGTGGCCGCGTCGTCTGGGAGGATACCGCGTTCCTTGGCTTCGGCTTCGAGCATGGCGCGCTTGGTCTGCTCGTTTGGTTCCGCGGCGCGCGCGGAAGTATCGAAAGGCAGGCGCTGCTGGTTCACGAGCTGGATGCTCGCCATGGTCACGTAAGTGTTGAAATTCATGCCTATGGCGTCGAGTGTCTGGTTGACCCGAGCTTTCAGATCGTCGTTCATGCGAATGGTAATATTGCCCATCTGAATCACCTGCCCTAATCTTGCGTGCAATTAATGTGTATTCTATGTCAAATGCACGCATAATGCAAAATAAAGGAAAGTCGGCAGATGGTATCTCGCTTATGTATGGCAGATTTTGGGGTTTGTACGGAGGCATCTCGCCTATGTATGGCAGTCTGTTTTTGAAACAAGCTAGTTAGGGGGTAATTGTGTACCCTCTAACTGCGGTCTTTCCGGAATGACCTGCCATATATAAGCGAAATGTCTCCGGGCGACCTTCCGAATCTGCCATATAAGCCCGATGTGGTGCGAAAGCGCTTGTAATGGGGGCGAAGTTGCAGACTTGGATGACTTTGGCCCCGTTAGACGTAGGGTTTGGCGCTGACGTCGGCGCTAACCGTCGGGGCGGCTTACTTGACTTACTTGGCGGACTCGAGTTTGAGTTCCTGGCTGGCGATCACCGACTTGGCGGCCGCGTCGAGTTCGTTGGTGATGTTGCGCAAGTTGTCGGCGTACGTGCGAATATCGTCTGTCGCCTTGGTGAAGTCGCTGGCATTGCCGTTCGCGGGGCATGTTGGCGCGTTTTCCACGGCTTCGGCCAGCGTGATCGCATCCTTCAGGGTTTCCAGCGTGGTGCCGTCGGCCACGTCGTCCACGGTGAGTTTTGCCGCATCTTCGGCTTCTTTCTGAGCCTCTTCGAAGTTTTGCTGATGCGTGGCGAGCGCCTTCGCGTTCAACGTGCAGGTGTCGCTGGCGGCTTGCGTCATTTCGCGCTTATTGGCGACTGCGATGATGGCAACGGCTGCGAGCGCAATGGCAACCACTGCTATCACGGCGACGATGGCGATGGTTTTGCGCTGTTTCGCATTGTTTTTCTGTGCTGTTGGTTGCATTGGGGTTCCTCTCTTCTCTGTGGCTTTCGTATTAAGCAAAACGTTGCGAGTATACAAAAACATTTCTGAGAAACGATTTACCACTGGAAATAATGTGGATTATTTTGCTATGAAAGGAATTTGTTTGTGGATGGGGGTGCTGGGCGCGTCAGGAGTGCGTGGCATTTATGCTGGAAGGAGAAACGTTTTAAGGGGTTTGAATGGCGTATCGTGCGACGTTGAAGGATGTGGCCGCTGCTGCGGGGGTGTCTGTGACGACGGTTTCGCTGGTGTTGAATAATCGGCCGGCTCGCGTGTCTGAGGAGAAGCGTAAGGCCATTGCCGACGCGGCGAAGAAGCTGAATTATGTGCCGAATCAGAGCGCGCGTAGCTTGGTGACCAAGCAGTCCCAGCTGGTTGCGCTGATCGTGCCTGATATTGAGAACCTGTTTTTCGCGGCGCTTGCCAAGTGTGTGGAGGATGAGTGCGCCGCGCAGGGGTATTCGCTGATTGTGGCCAATTCCGATGATTCGCGTGCTGCGGAGCATGAGTTGTTGCAGCGTCTTCCTGCCCGTGGGGTGGATGGGGTGATGTTGATCCCGGCGCGTGAGTCGTGTGTTGGGAGTGCTGTTGAGCAGCTGTGTGAGGATGTGGCGATCGTGTCGTGCCCGGTGGTGCTGATCGACCGTTTGACGCAGTGCGGCTGGTGCGATGCCGTCGGTTTTGACAACTATCTTGGTGGTCGTTTGGCTGCCCAGTATCTGTTGGAAGGTGGTCATACTCGTATTGGCATTGTCACCGGCGATATTGCGGAGTCGAGTGCCGCGGAGCGTCGTCGTGGTTTTGTGGATGCCATCGAGCAGTCGGGGAAGCATTTTGATTCTTCGCTGTGTGTTGAGGGTGATTACCGTTTCGATAGCGGCTATCGTGCCGCGAATCAGATCATCGATGGCGGGGCGACGGCCGTGTTCTGCTGCAACGATGTGATGGCGCTTGGCTTCCGTCAGCGTATGGCGGAGCGTGGGTTGCATGTTACTGAGGATATGCAGGTGATTGGTTACGACAATATTCTCAAACGATTCGGTCTTGGTTGGCGTATGACCACCGTTGAGCAGAGCGTGACTGATTTGGCCGCCGCTTGTTGGGGTATGTTGCGTAAGCGGATTGATGTTGCGGTTCGTGCCAAGTCCGGTACGGAATCAGGGGATGCCCGTCCGTGGCTTTCCGATCCGCAGGTTGAAGTGCTTACGCCGAAACTGGTGCAGGCGGCCTGCGCGTAAACCGCCATTTTTAGATGCTGCAGACTGGTGCGAAACGGGTGGTGCAGATCAATCTCGGTATGTGGTGACGTAAGCATCTCCAATATGCTGTAATCGTTGGGAATACAGGCAACACGCCGTGTATAGGTGAAGAATTTGCGTTCTTGATAAAACGCTTTATCATAAATCTTGTCAACACAACACAATCGAGAATGCGCTCGATGTATAACTGACGACGCACCCGTATGGTGGCGGACCGTCGTCAGGCCGTCAAAGAGGAAAGGCACACACATGAAAAAGATGATTCTTGATCTTGATACCGGCGTTGATGACGCGCTTGCCATTTCGTATGCTCTGGGAAGCCCGGAGATTGAACTGATCGGCATCACCGGCACCTACGGCAACGTGCTCGTCGAGCAGGGTGTGCGCAACGCACTGGCCGTGACCGACCTGCTCGGCCACCCGGAAGTCAAGGTGTATCAGGGTTTGCCGCACTCCAGCACCACCGACCATTTCGAAGTACTGCCAATCTCCGCGTTCATCCACGGCGACAACGGCATCGGCGATGTGGAAATCCCCGATTCCAACCGCTCCGTCGAAACCGAATCCGCGGTAGACTTCATCATCGACGCAGTGAAGACCTATGGCAAGGATCTCGTCTACGTGCCGACCGGCCCGATGACCAACATCGAAGCCGCACTGAAGAAGGCTCCGGAAATCAAGGATGAAATCGGCCAGATCGTGCTCATGGGTGGCGCACTGACCGTGCCCGGTAACTGCAACGCCTGCATGGAAGCCAACATTTCGCAGGATCCGGAAGCCGCCGACTACCTGTTCCGTTCCGGCGCTCCGACCACCATGATCGGCCTCGACGTGACCCTGCAGACCCTGCTCACCTACAAGGAAACCCAGCAGTGGCGCGATCTCGGCACCAAGGCCGGCAAGTTCCTGGCCGACATGACCGACTTCTACATCAAGGCTTACGAAACCACGTCCCCGCATCTGGGCGGCTGCGGCCTGCACGATCCGCTCGCCGTTGGCGTGGCAGTGGACCCGACCCTCGTCACCACCCTCGACATCAATATGAAGGTCGACGTGGAAGGCCCGACCCGCGGACGCACCATCGGCGACGAAACCCGCCTGAATGACCCGGCCAAGACCATGAAGGTTGCCGTCGGCGTCGATGTGCCGCGCTTCCTGAACGAATTCATGACCCGCATCTCCGGCCTCGCAGCCAAGGCTGAATAGGCGTAACCGGCCAAGCAATCGCGTATCGCATATTGCGTATCGCATATCGCGCAATTCGAGAGAATCAAGGATTTTTATTATGTCTAACAACACAACCGCTGTGACCGGCACCGCATCCGCCGATCCGTTCGATGATCCGGTGACCAGCAACAAGATGGCCATCCGCGCCCTGATCCCGCTGCTGATCACCTTCGTGCTCGGCACCCTGTGCCTGCAGGGCTTCAACCTGGTGTTCCAGCAGGTCGGCGCCGACGTCGGCGCACCGAACCAGGCGTCCCTGATCACCGCATTTCCGAGCATCGTGCTCGGCATCGTGTGCTTCATCTACGGTTCCCTGGGCGATTTCGTCTCCCTGCGTAAGCTTGTGACCGTCGGTCTCGTGACGCTGTTCGTCGGCTCCATCTTCGGTTTCGTGGCAAACTACTTCTTTGCCGCAAACCTGTGGACCGTGATCATCGCACGCGTGCTGCAGACCGCAGGCGAACAGGTGGCAGGTTCCGCCTTCCTGGTGGTGGCCACCAAGTACCTGCGTAACGATTTGAAGGTCATCTTCTTCGGTCTGTTCACCGCAGCATACCAGCTTTCCGCATCCATCGGCGTGTTCGCAGCCGGCATGCTCAGCTCCATCGCATGGCAGTTCCTGTTCCTGATCCCGTCCGTCACCATCCTGTTCCTGCCGATCCTGCTCAAGACCCTGCCGTCCAAGAGCGGCAACGGCCAGAAGGTCGATGCATTCGGCTTCGTGATCTTCGGCTTCGCCACCGCATTCCTTACCCTGTTCTTCTCGTACATGGCATGGTGGATGCTCGTGGTCTCCCTGCTGCTGTTCGTGGCATTCGCCTTCTACATCAACAAGGCCTCCAACCCGTTCATCACCCCGGCGTTCTTCAAGAACACCCGCTGGCTGCGCGCCATCTGCCTGATCCTCGTGTTCTACTTCGTGAACTACGCACTGAGCCCGATCTTCAACGCCATCGGCACCAACATCTACGGCATGACCACCACCCAGGTCTCCCTGCACATTGTGTGGGCCTTCGTGGTCGCCGCCGTGGTGGGCACCTGCTCCGGCATGATCATCCGCAAGATCGGAATCAAGGCCGGCATCGTGACCGCAGGCACCCTCATGTTCCTCGGCTGGACCGGTGCGGCATTCTGCGTGAACTCCGGTTTCGTGGTGCTGACCCTGTGCGCATGTGTGTTCTACGCAGGCTGCGGCCTCATGTACTCCCCGGTGGTCTCCACCGTGCTGGGCACCATTGAAAAGGACGAATCCGGCCGTGGCGTCGGCATGAACGATCTGGCCATGAACGTTTCCCCGTCCATCGGCATCGCCATCATCGGCAGCCTGCTCGGATCCAACGCCCTCGCAGGCGGCTCCATCACCGGCGCAACCGGCGCTGCCGCCAACTATGCCAACCTGTTGCTGATTGCCGCCGGTACCGCGCTGCTTGGCCTGATCGTGTTCTTTGTCTTCAAGAAGAAGATCTACGAAGGCAACCATGCGCTGGAAACCGAGGAATCGGCAAAGTAATCGCACATTACATCCTCAATATAATAAAAATGGGGATTTGCGATAATTGCGATTACTGAACAACACTATTTCGCAAATCTCCATTTTCATAAATCTTCTTTTGATGTAAGGAAGGTAAAGATGAGCGCGACTGAAGTTCTCTCCGCATTGGACCGTATCCACGGCACAGTGTCCGTAATCGGCTCGATGAACGCGGACTACACCGTCACCGCACAGCGTCTGCCAGGGCCGGGGGAGACCATCACCGGCGGTCCGCTGCAGCTGCTGCCGGGCGGAAAATCCGGCAACCAGGCGGCCGCCGCAGCGCGCATCGGCGCAACCGTGCAGATGTTCGGCGCGGTCGGCTCCGATTCCAACGCCGACTTCCTGCTTGGCGCTCTGGGCGAGGCTGGCGTGAACACCACGCATGTTCGCCGCGTGCTCGGACCATCCGGCACAACCGTGATTACCGTGGACGCAGCCGGCGAAAACACCATCGTGTACTCGCCGGGATCCAACGCGCAGGTCACCGTGGATTATGTGGAATCCGTGCGCGATGCGCTGGCACGGTCTTCCGTACTTGGCCTGTGCTTGGAAAGCCCGATCGAAACGGTGACGGCCGCCGCGCGCATGTGCCATGAAGCGGGCGTGAAAGTGCTGCTCAACGATTCGCCGTTCACCCCGTCGCTGCCGGCCGAACTGGTGGAAGCATCCGATATTCTGCTCGTCAACGAGCATGAGATGGTGCAGCTGCTCGGCATTGACGAGCCGGAAAACGACGATTGGGACGGTTTCGATTGGAATCATGCGCTGGAAGCAATGCGTGGATTCGGTTTCGAACAGGCGATCGTGACGCTCGGCGGCGATGGTTCCGTGGTATTGGATTCCACTTCGGCAACGCCGATCCAGCGCATTGCCCCCGTGCGTGTGAACGCGGTGGACACCACCGGCTGCGGCGACTCCTTCATGGGCACGGTGCTGGCCGGTCTTGCCTCGGGCATGGCGCTTTCCGAAGCGGCCGAGCTTGCCTCGTATGTTTCGGCATACGCCGCCACAGGGTATGGTGCGCAGGCCTCCTACGGCAATGCCGCGCAAATCCGCGAAGCATTCGCCAAATAACGGAAGCGAGGACGCCTATCGGACGCTAGTCAGATTTCTCTCTTGATACGCGGGGTGCCGCATCCTACCGACGTAGGATGCGGCACCCCGTTTTTGGGAAGATCTGACATTAAAAAACTCGCCGACCGGATGGGGGCGAGTTTTTGTTGCGTTGAAAAGATTGCGCGAATCAGGCGTAAATGTTGCGCGGACGCATGTCTTCGGGCAAGCCGTTGAGCAGCGTGGAAACGGAGCCGGATTCGAACACGGAACGGATGCCGGCAGCCAGCAGCGGAGCTACGGACAGCACGGTCATGTTCGGCAGACGCTTCTCCTCCGGAACTGGCACGGTGTCGGTGAGCACGATCTCCTTGGCACCGCAATTCCTCAGGCGTTCCACAGCCGGGCCGGACAGCAGACCATGGGTGGCAACCAACGTCACGGACTTCGCGCCGGCATTGTTCAGCGTGCGCACAGCTTCGCAAATGGTGCCCGCGGTGTCGATCATGTCGTCAACCACCACGCAGTCGCGGCCTTCGACTTCGCCGATAATGCCATGTGCCTCGGCATGGTTCGGGCGAGTGATGTCACGAGTCTTGTGGATGAACGCGAGCGGCAGATTGCCCAGCTTCGCGGCCCACTGTTCGGAAACCTTGATGCGGCCGGCATCCGGAGACACGATGGTGGTGTTCTCAAGCGGCATGTTGTTACGCACGTAGTCGAGCAGCACCGGAGTGGCGGTGAGGTGATCGACCGGACCATCAAAGAAACCCTGCTCCTGGGCGGCATGCAGGTCAACCGTCATAATACGGTCGGCGCCGGCTGCGCGGAACAAGTCGAAAATCAGGCGGGCGGTGATGGGTTCGCGGCCCTGATGCTTCTTATCCTGACGAGAATAGCCAAGGAACGGTGCGACCACTGTGATGGAGCGGGCGGAAGCACGCTTCATGGCGTCAACCATGATGAGCTGTTCCATGATCCACTTGTTGATCGGCTCGGTGTGCGCCTGCATCACGAACGCATCGGCACCACGCACCGGTTCGGTGTAGCGCACGTACATCTCGCCGTTAGCGAAATCGTAGGCCGTGGTTTCAAGCACGTCGATTCCCAGGTATTTCGCGGTTTCATGGGCTTGATCAGGGTATGCACGACCCGTTACCAAAGCCAGTTTTTTATCCGGAGTGCCTTCGAGAATCGCCGACATGCTTCGCCTTCCACAAATCTAGAGTCGCGTAAATACGGTATGCCAACCGTACAAAAGTAGCTGTATTCAATATAACAATGCGGGTGCCCATGACGCGCCTGTTTTGCGGAACGTGCGCGATTGCCGCTCGTCCAGCAGAAGGGCTATGCTGAACAGGTTGTCTGAAATGCATCTTTATACCTCTTATATAGATGTGTGAAGGCAGTACGCATACACACTCCTGCCATGGAAGGTCCATGGCCGATAGTCCGAAGGAGGTGGGTGATGTCTGCGCATAAGTACGAACTGATGTTCATTGCCGATCCTGAGCTGGATGAGCGTGGTCTGAAGAAGCTGACCGAGCAGTATCTGGAAACTGTCACCAAGGAAGGCGGTGCTGTCGAGAACATCGACATCTGGGGCCGTCGCAAGCTTGCCTACGAGATCGCTGGCAAGACCGAAGGTAACTACGTTGTGGTCAACTACTCCGCTGAGCCGGCCACCAGCGACGAACTCGATCGTCTGCTGAACCTGAACGAATCCGTCATCCGCACGAAGATTCTTCGCAAGTAAGTAATTCCAAGCTTTTCAAGCTGCAAAACAACAAGCTGCAAAGTAAGTAGGTAACGATGGCAGGCGAAACGATTATCACTGTGGTGGGTAACCTCACCGCTGATCCCGAAATCCGTACAGTTGGCAACGGCTCGTCCGTGGCCAGCTTCACGATTGCCTCCACTCCGCGTACCTGGAACCGTAATACGGGCCAGTTTGAAGATGGTCAGGCCCTGTTCATGCGCTGCTCCGCGTGGCGCGATATGGCCGAACATTGTGCGCAGAGCTTAAGCAAGGGCATGCGCGTGATCGCGCAAGGTCGTTTGCAGCAGCGTTCCTACCAGGCGAACGATGGTTCCCAGCGCACGGTCGTCGAGCTTCAGGTCGATGAGATTGGCCCGTCCCTGCGCTATGCGACCGCCCAGGTCACCCGAACCTCCAGTGCTAACAGTGGTAATTTTGCCGGCAATCGTGGGGGCAACAATTTCGCTGGTGGCAATGGCGGATTCAACAATGGTGGCTTCGCCGGCAATGCCGGTGGCTATCAGGGTGGTGCCGGATATTCCGGTGGTGCAGGCTATCAGGGCGGAGCTTCCGCTCCAGCCAACGCCGCGCCCGCCGTGCAGCCCGCTCCGGCATCGGATCCGTGGGGCAGCTCGGATAATTCCGGTTCCTCCTCATTCGGTTCGTTCGGTTCCTCCGAGTTCGGCGGAAACAGCGACGAACCGGAATTCTGATCCGATCTGGATCGCAGCTTAAAGCAGCTTAGAAGAAAAGCGATTTCCAGTTTTTAAGGAGAACATCAAGATGTCACGCAAGAGGCCGCAGCCGCCGGTCAAGCCGTTTAAGAAGAAGCCGAATCCACTGAAGGCCGCCAAGGTCACCGAGATCGATTACAAGGACGTTGCCCTGCTGCGCAAGTTCATTTCCGATCGCGGCAAGATTCGTTCCCGTCGTATCACCGGTGTTTCCGTGCAGGAACAGCGCGAGCTCGCCAAGGCTATCAAGAACGCCCGCGAGATGGCTTTGCTGCCGTACGCCACTTCCGGTCGCTGATCTGAGAGAGGTTTGAACAATGGCTGAAGCTAAGGTTATTCTTACCAAGTCCGTCAATCACCTGGGTCACCCGGGCGACGTCGTGACCGTCAAGGCCGGTTACGCTCGCAACTACCTGATCCCGCAGGGCCTCGGCTTTGCTTGGTCCAAGAACGCTGCTGCCCAGATCGAGGCCATGAAGCGCGCTCGTCTGGCCAAGGCCGTCGCCACCCGCGAAGAGGCTGTTGCAGCCAAGGGCCTGATTGAGGGTTCCGTCGTCGAAATCGCCGCCAAGGTCTCCGAGTCTGGCAAGCTGTTCGGTGGTGTCTCCGCCGACAAGATCGCCATCGCTCTGTCTTCCAAGGCTGCCGTCAACCCGAAGAACATCACCGTGGATCCGATCAAGACCACCGGCGAGTTCGCTGCGACCGTCGCTCTGCACCCGGAAATCACCGCTTCCTTCACCGTGAAGGTTGTCGCTGAGTGATTTCGGCCCCATTCATCAAGACTGCATTCGTTGCAGCCATGATGAATGACTTCAGACTGAGATACGTCTGAGCTTAAGCATGGAAAATCCCCTTGCACCAGCTGAAAACAGTTGTGCAGGGGGATTTTCATATTTGATCAGTTGTAGCCACCGTCATTAGTTGGTTTGTCGCAACTTGGGCACGTCATGGTCGTTACTTTCCTTCTCTCGTGCGGAAACGGTGCTTGGAAGCAACCTAAGCTCAATCCTTAAGTGGGTGTTGCGTGAAGCATGCTGATTCACTCAAGAAGAGCGATTTACCGTCAGTTTTCATGCATGGCTGTGCAAATGAATTAGCGGGAGCGTTTGGGGCAACTGGATTGCAAGGAACTGAATTTGTGAAGAAATTGTGATTTCCTGCCTTGATTGTGCTCTTTAGGTAGGAAATATGATGGTTGAATCGCGTTTTTCTGCGATTTGCGCAATATGTCGAAATCGTTGAAAAATAGCGGTTTTACAACCGCGACACGCCGAAAGTTGCATTCTTCTCGATTCCGAGTATATTTACTTCTCGTGCTCAGCGAGAACAAAACCTCGCAAGACCAACGCCCCTTTAGCTCAGTTGGTTAGAGCAGCTGACTCTTAATCAGCGTGTCCAGGGTTCGAATCCCTGAGGGGGCACAGATAAAGCCTTGGAACTTCGGTTCCAAGGCTTTTTTTGTTTTCCGATTTCCGTATGACTGTCCGGCAAGCCGCCGGCCTGTCAAACCTTTTTGTGCTCGACTTCCAGTGTGGGGAGTAGTGTTGGACGCTGTTGTCCGCCGAGAGCGGAATCGACATCAATCTGATTCTTACAGAGAAGAAGCAATAGAGGAAACAGCAGTGGAATACTCGACTTTTGTCAAACTTGCGGCCGAATTCTTCGGTACCGCCATTCTGATGATCTTCGGCAACGGCGCTGTCGCGAACGTTGAACTGAAGAACACCAAGGGCCACCATGCAGGCTGGCTGAACATCGCCATGGGCTATGGCTTCGGCGTGATGTTCCCGGTGCTCATGTTCGGTGGCGTTTCCGGCGCGCACATCAACCCGGCCATGACCATCGCCCAGGCGGTGAACGGCCTGTTCGACTGGAATCTGGTGCTGCCGTACATCATCGCTCAGCTGCTCGGCGCCGCAGTCGGTCAGCTCGTGGTATACATCACCTACTATCCGCACTATAAGGACACCGAAGACGCCGACGCCATCCTCGGCACTTTCTGCACCACCGACGCTCACAACGATCGCGTGAACTACTTCGTCAACGAGTTCTTCGGCACCCTCGTGCTCGTGGTCGGCGCACTGTGCTGTCTGTCCCTGCCGTGGGGTGAGGAAGACCATGCTGCCGCATCCATCGCGGTTGGTTTCATCGTGTGGGGCCTCGTGACCTCCATGGGTGGTCCGACCGGTCCTGGCCTGAACCCGGCCCGCGATCTCATGCCGCGACTGCTGCACGCCATCCTGCCGATTCCGTCCAAGGGCTCCTCCCGCTGGGACGAGGCTTGGATTCCGGTCGTCGCCCCGGTTCTGGGCGCTATCGTCGGTGTGGCCATGTTCAAGCTGTTCGTCTGATCGTCTGCAGTCATTCGTGATTTGTTTGTCTGACTGTCACATAAGTTGCGTTTGACATATAAGAACTGACATGCAAAGCCTGTTTTCCTCGGAAATTTTCTGGTTCGGGGGAAACAGGCTTTTTGCATGCCCATTATTGGCTGGTAGCGTTGCCTTGGAAGAGATATGCTGCCACCCGCGTGACGTCAGCATAAGACTGCGGAATAAGCGGAAATAAAACTGCAGAATAGGGCCTATAGTCCGAAATACGCGTTGAACTCGGCTTGGTCGAGTACACGATCCGAAGTGTTGGCGCGAACGGCGCTCCAACTGAATTCGCCAAGCGCTTCGGCGGCGTTCATAGGCTGCGGCTTGGTATGTTCCGGATTGCCTTGCAATCCAAGCAGCCATGCGCAATAGCCGATGATCTGTTGCGCGGTGACGCCATGTGCCGTGAGAATACCGAGATCGAGCGAGCGTTCGCGTTTGGCGAGGCGTTGACCGGCCGCGTTGTCGATAAGGGGCAGATGCGCGTATGAAATGGCCGCATCGGCAGGTTCGGAAGACTGGAATCCCGCAGCGATAAGGGCTTTGCGGATATAGATTTGCAAAGCGTTGGAGCGTAGCAGGTCGCGGCCGCGCACAATGTCGGTGATGCCCATGTCAAGATCGTCCACGGTGACGGCCAGCTGATAGGAGTAGATGCCGTCCGATCGGCGGACGATGGTGTCGCCGATGTCTTGGGCGAGGTTGTAATGCTGGTTGCCGAACACTTCGTCGTGAAAGGCGATGGTGGTGTCGGTGGTGGCGATGCGCAGCGAATGGCGGTCTCCGCTGGCGAGACGTTGCTTCACGCGTTGCGGGTCGTTGGCGATGAGTCGGTGGCATGTTCCCGGATATACGGTGAAACGGTCGCCTTCCTGCGGTGCCGACGCGGCGCGGATGTCGGCGCGCGAGCAGAAGCAGGGGTAGATGAGCGGCGTTGCGCCGGGTGTGTTTATGGTGTTGTTTGCGGTAGTGCCGTAGGAATCGGAATCGTAGGAACCGATGCCGATAGTGCTGATAGTATCGCTGATTTCGTCAATGTTGAGGTTGGTGAGAAGATTGAGCGCTTCCTGATATAGGGTGTGTCGCGCCGATTGGAATACTGGTTCGCCGTCCCAGTCGAGACCGAGCCAGCCGAGGTCGTGCATCATGGTTTCGGCAGCGCCGGGAACGACCCTCGGTTCATCGATGTCTTCAATGCGCAATCGTATGGAATCGCCTGTTTTACGTGCGGAAAGCCAAGCTCCAAGCATGGCGTAGACATTGCCGATATGCATGCGGCCTGATGGGGTGGGTGCGAATCGGCCGGTCATGGTGGCTCCTTTGATACATCGATGGTGACAGTATGCAACTGTACCTTCTGGGACTCATTCAGGTTCAGCGTAGGGCGATTCGGGTGGCGCAAACCCCCATACCAGTGTGTATAAGGTGGTAGTATGTGCCGTTCCGGTACGTTCGTTTGCGAAGGTAATCTGCGAGCGTGGAAAAGGTATTCCGTTTTGTCGGGTGAATGAGGTCGATATGACGAAAAGGCAGTTTAGCAACACGGAGGTCGAGTATCTTCGTGCGTTGCCGGCGGTTGAGTCGGTTACGCAGAACAGAATCACGTATTCGCGTGATTTTCAAATCAGCTGCATGCGCAGATATTTGGATGGCGAGAGGCCAAGTTCGATTTTCACGTCGGCTGGATTGAGTCCTGCGATTGTCGGTCGCAAGCGTGTGGAGCGTAATATCGCGCGCTGGAAGGTGGATCCGGATATCATGGCCGCCGCGAAAAGCGGAGGTTCGTCGGGGCCGTTGTCTGCCGAGACGCGCGAGCGACTGGTGTCCGTTCAGCTGGGGCAGATTCGGTCGTTGACATGTCAGGTACTTGAACTGAAGGATCGCATCGACGTTTTGGAACGGCAATTGAAAGAAATACAGAGATGAAGTGCGATAGCTGAAAAAAATAGATTGTTTTTTCGGCGCGTGTTTAGTAAATCTTCCATATAGTGATTGTCGGACGGAGTCTTTGAAGTCCCTCTTCTGCTGACGTCTGTTTTATTGGCCCGTGCGAATATTGGTTGCTTTATCGCTTCGCTTCAGACCGTCGTACGGGCTTCTTCTTACTCTGGTAGAGGTAGTTGGGATTAAATGTAAGAGGCTGAACATGACCGCATATATGGATCATAAGAATCTTGCCAATGAGGTGATCGACGACGTGCGCGCCGTGCAGATCGCCGATGGCGTGCATCGCGTGTTGGATCGTATCGCGTCGGCCGAGCAGCATGCTGGTCGTGACGCGGGTTCCGTGCGCCTGCTTGCCGCTACGAAGACGCGCGATGTGGGCGAGATCATGGCGGCGATCGACGCGGGCGTGCGCATGATCGGCGAGAATCGTCCGCAGGAAGTGACGGCGAAGGCCGAAGGGTTGATGGCGCGTTGCGCGGAACGCGGGTTTGCGTTGGGTGTTGCCGACGATTCCGGCATCGCGTCCGCTTCAGACGATTCCGAAGTCGCTTGCGAGCGCATTCCGTTCCATCTGATCGGCCAGCTGCAAAGCAATAAGATCGGCAAGGTGTTGCCGGTCGTCAATGCCATCGAATCGGTTGATTCCCTTGATCTGGCGGAAAAGATTTCACGTAGGGCGGTGGCGCGCGGCATCACCGTGGGTGTGCTGCTGGAAGTCAATGAATCGGGCGAGGCGTCGAAATCCGGTTGCAATCCGGCGTATGCCATTCGCGTCGCGCAGAAAATCGGCACATTGGACGGGCTTGAATTGCAGGGTCTGATGACCATTGGCGCGCATGTGAGCGACGAAACCGCCATTCGCCGGGGATTCGAGCATCTGCGTAGAACTCGCGATCATATTCTCGAATCGGGGGAGCCTGGCACGCAGTCTTGCCGTGAACTGTCGATGGGTATGACTGGCGATATGGAACTTGCGATTGCGGAAGGATCCACTATCGTGCGCGTCGGCACCGCGATTTTCGGTGAGCGTGCTTTTATCTGACGTTTTCTTCCTGTGACGGGCCTTCGCATGATGTGATGGCCCTTTTTTTTTTCGATGTTTTTGATTGTCGGGCGTCGCATGTCGATGATATGGACGATTCGACGATTGTTGCGGGTAGACTGGCAAGCATGAGAATCGCACGTTTTTCGCATAATGATGTACCGCAATACGCTTTCGTGCAGACCGATGAAAGCGACGGTAAGGACTATCTCGTAGCGCTTGAGGGGCATCCTCTGGCCGGTGCCGGCGTGAAGCCGACCGGCGAGCGTTTTCCGGTGGACGGCGATGGCATCCGTCTGCTCTCTCCGGTGATTCCGTCGAAGGTGTATGGTCTGGCCAAAAATTATGAGGCGCACGCGCAGTTCATGCATGAAGCCGGCCATTCCGATATCAAGCATGCTCCGGAAGACATGGTGATCTTCTCCAAGCCGAGTACGTCGGTGATCGGTCCGGATGATCCGATTGTGATTCCGTCATATTCGAACGACATGAATTTCGAGCCGGAAGTGGCTGTGGTGATGGGCCGCATCGCCAAGAATGTGTCGGTCGAACAGGCCATGGACTATGTGCTCGGTTTCACCTGCGTGAACGATGTGACATTGCGCGATCTGCAGGGGCTTGACCCGATGTGGACGCGCGCGAAGGGCTTCGACACGTCCTGCCCGCTTGGCCCGTGGATTGTGACTCGTGACGACTTGGATTGGAAGGATGCGAAGATCTCCTTCACGCTGAATGGCGAGGATGTCGAGTTGGCTTCCGGCACCACGGCGAACCTGATTCACGGCATTCCCGAGCAGATTGCCGCGATTTCCAGCTTTACGACGCTGCTGCCGGGCGATGTAATTCTGACGGGCACCCCGAACGCTTCCGGACATCTCGATCCGGGCGACGAGGCAATCGTGCACGTCGAAGGCATCGGCAGCCTGCGCAATGTGGTAGTGCGCGGCTGATCGTCGATTGGCATATTGCGGATATGAAGGCCGTCATCTTTCGTGGATGGCGGCCTTTTCGCGTTTTTTCACGACTTTCCGTGCGGTGAATAAAAGTTGAGTGTTGCGGACTCAACTTTTGGGAATAGAATGGTGGTGAAGTCGGTTGAGCATATCAGACAACGACATATGCGTCGACGCAACCGTGCGAAAACCGGACGTTCGACGCGAACCATGGAGGATGATATGGAACAGAAGTTCACCACAATGGCGCAGGAAGCCATTTCCGACGCCGTGCAGAACGCGTCGGCTGCAGGCAACGCGCAAGTCGAAACCCTGCACCTGCTTGACGCGCTGCTGCGTCAGGAAAACGGCGTAATCCGCGGACTGATCGAAGCTGCGGGAGGCAACGCGCAGAACATCAGCGCAGCCGTGCACCAAGCGCAAGACACGCTGCCGAGCGCCAGCGGATCGACCACCGCGCAGCCGCAGGTCAGCAGGCAACTGTCCGCCGTGCTTGCACAAGCGGGCAAGGAAATGCAGCAGATGGGCGACGAATACGTCTCCACCGAACATCTGCTCATCGCCATCGCAGCGGCAAAACCAAACCAAAGCGCGCAAATCATGGAACAATACGGCGTGACCGCCGACGCGCTACGAAAAGCTGTGCCATCGATTCGAGGAGGCGCGAAAGTGACCAGCCCCGATGCTGAAGGGTCGTACAAAGCCCTCGAAAAGTACTCGACCGACCTGACCGCGGCCGCGAAAGAAGGCAAACTCGACCCGGTGATCGGTCGCGATCAGGAAATCCGCCGTGTGATCCAGATCCTGAGCCGCCGTACCAAAAACAACCCGGTCCTGATTGGTGAGCCGGGCGTGGGCAAAACCGCTGTGGTGGAAGGCCTCGCACAGCGCATCGTCGCCGGCGACGTGCCGACAACCTTGCAAAACAAGAAGCTCATTTCGCTTGATTTGGGCTCCATGGTGGCCGGTTCAAAATACCGTGGCGAATTCGAGGAACGTCTGAAGAGCGTGCTGCAGGAAATCAAGAACGCCGACGGGCAGATCATCACCTTCATCGATGAGATCCACACCATCGTTGGCGCGGGCGCGGCCGAAGGATCCATGGATGCGGGCAATATGCTCAAGCCCATGCTTGCACGCGGCGAACTACGCCTGATCGGCGCCACTACGCTCGATGAATACCGTGAGAACATCGAAAAGGACCCGGCGTTGGAACGTCGTTTCCAGCAAGTGTTCGTAGGAGAGCCGAGTGTTGAAGACACCATCGCCATTCTGCGCGGCATCGCGCCGAAATACGAAGCCCACCACAAGGTAACCATCGGCGACGACGCGCTCGTGGCCGCGGCAACACTGTCGAACCGGTATATTTCCGGCCGTCAGCTGCCAGACAAGGCCATCGACCTGGTGGACGAGGCCGCATCCCACCTGCGCATGGAACTCGACTCCTCGCCTGAGGAAATCGACGAACTGCAACGCCAGGTCGACCGACTCAAAATGGAGAAGTCATACCTGCTTGGCAATCCGAAAGACGATGCCGCCGCAAGCAAAGCCGAAAGCGAGCTTGACGAAAGCGCTAAGGAACGTCTCGACGACCTCAATAAGGAAATCGCAGACAAAAGCGAAAAACTCAACGGTCTGAAAGCACGCTGGGACGCCGAAAAGAACGGACACAACCGCATCGGCGACCTGCGCAAGAAGCTCGACGAACTGCGCACCCAAGCCGAACGGTACGAGCGCGAAGGCGATCTGGCGAAATCCTCCGCCATCAACTATGGCGAAATTCCGGCCATCCAGAAGGAAATCGCACAAGCCGAACAAAACGAGGCGGTGGCCAAGAATGGTGCGGCCGGCGTGACTGGCGACGACGGCGCGGCGGATGACATTCCGATGGTGCCGGACCGCGTCGACGCCGATTCCGTGGCCGAAATCGTGTCCGACTGGACGGGCATTCCCGTCGGCCGCCTCATGCAAGGCGAAAACGAGAAGCTGCTGACCATGGAAGATTACCTCGGCAAGCGTGTGATCGGCCAGAAAGAAGCTATTCAAGCTGTTTCTGATGCAGTACGCCGATCGCGCGCGGGCATTTCCGATCCGAACCGCCCGACGGGATCGTTCCTGTTCCTTGGACCGACCGGCGTGGGTAAGACGGAACTTGCCAAGGCGCTCGCCGACTTTCTGTTCGACGATGAAAAAGCCATGGTGCGCATCGACATGAGCGAGTACATGGAGAAGGCCTCCGTGTCTCGTCTGATCGGTGCTGCGCCGGGCTACATCGGCTATGAGGAGGGTGGTCAGCTGACTGAGGCCGTGCGTCGCCGCCCGTATTCGGTGGTGCTGTTCGATGAGGTTGAAAAGGCCAATCCTGAAGTGTTCGACGTGCTGTTGCAGGTGCTCGACGACGGCCGCTTGACCGACGGGCAGGGTCGAACCGTGGACTTCAAGAACACGATTCTGATCATGACCTCCAACCTTGGCTCGCAGTTCCTGGTGAACACCGAACTGGATGACGAAGCCAAGAAGAAGGCCGTGATGGACGCCGTGCACATGCAGTTCAAGCCGGAATTCATCAACCGCTTGGATGAACTGGTCATGTTCCACCCGCTTACACGCGAAGAACTTGGCGGCATCGTGGACATTCAGGTGGCGCAGGTTTCGGCCCGCTTGGCGGATCGCCGCATCAAGCTGGATGTTACCGATTCGGCGCGCGATTGGCTCGCCAACACCGGTTACGATCCGGCGTATGGCGCTCGCCCGCTGCGTCGTTTGGTGCAAACCGAAGTCGGCGACCAGCTGGCGCGCATGCTGCTGGCTGGCGAAGTGCACGACGGCGACACCGTGCTTGTGGACCAGACCGGCGGCGACCATTTGGAGCTTTCCTCGTGGGCGCCGGGGCAGATCGACGACGATTTTTCGGCGGAAGCTAAGTGACGGTCGGAGTCATTCGGCTGATCGGTTTGGCCTGACTGACTGTCGCTTGGCCGAGTCGCGAAAACGGTCTAACCGTTGACGATGGGCGGACTGCGCATATGCGGGTCCGCCCATTTTTCGCGACTGCGCGATTTTCTGCGAAAACCGTTTTTACCGTGACGGTTGGCGGTCGTATGCCTGCAAAACCAAGCCTGCGACCGTCAAAACCGTCGCACCGATCAACACGGCAATCGTAAGCTTCGGCTGAAGTCCGAAAATCAGCCACAAAGCGAACGTCCAAACCGCGATGACCATCGTCACGGTCGCGGTAATCTGCGTTACCCGCGTGCGAATCTCATATACGATGCTGGCTTGGATAAGCGTATCCGTGCTTTGCTGTGTTTCTTGTGTTTTTTGCGTTTCCTGCGATTGTATTTCCTGCGTCTCTTGCAATTGTGCGGTCGGAATATCGCCTTCCGATGCTTTCTTTGCCGTGGGGCGTTGCTCGATCATCGAAATTGCAAGCGCCAGCACGGCGACCATGCTTGCGAAAGCGAAACATTGGTTGCGTGATCTTTCGGGGGAAAGCCACGACACCACGCACGCCAGCAGGCTGTAAGCGTACACGATGGTCATGGCGAGTGACAGCAGCGAATCCGCGTTAGGCGTGCGGCTTTTCAAGGCGGCGGTGCCATGATTGTGCATCGGCGCGGCGCAATAGAACATGACCGGTGTGGCGATGATGGCGTGCAGCCATGGATTGGTCAGCCAGTGGGGGAGTGCGATGCCGCCGAATGTCAGCATGGTTACGGTGAATGTGGGAATGGTCGATATGGTTGCGATGACGAGACGCTTGGCAATGTCGCTTCTGTGTGTTTTGCCGGCTATCTCGTCTGGATTTTCGACGTGATTTTCGGTGGGTTTTTCGGTGGGTTTTTCATCGGTGATGTGCTGGTGGGAGGGGGCTGTGACATCGTTTTCTCTTAGGAATAGCCTGAGGATGGCCCAAGTGGCCACGGCCGCCGCAACAATTGCCGCCACCGTCATGAACAAATCGAATCCCATGTGTTTCCGAACCCCCGGATTGCCTCTTGAATACCTCTCGAATATTCAGCGTGCTCGCGTTGCCGCCATGTTCGTGAGCACGCTTCGGCTCCAAGCATAATGCAGCTGGGCGCGGTTGTCTTGCGAAGCTTGATCTTTCAAGATGTCCTGGGCATGCTGTTATATAGAACATATGTTCGACAATCCTGTGTTTGTGGTGATTCTTCTGGTGGTTGTGGCCGCGCTTGGAGCTGCGGCCGGCTTTTTCGTGGGCCGCGCTAAAGGGCAGGAAATGGCCCGTGATGCGAAAACCGCTGATCTTAACGAGGCAAAAGCGCAGATCGAAGCTGATCGGCAGGAAATCAGCGAATTGTCCACATCGGTGACCCAATACCGTACGCAGGCGGAAGGGTTGGCCCAACAGTTGACCTATCTCAAATCGCAGCTCGCGCAGGCCCAGCGGGCCGAACAGGAACGTGTGGAGCGTGAGCGTGAGCGTGCCGCGGCCGAAGCGGAACGCAAGCAGGCCGAAAACGAGCGAAAACTGCAGGAGCAGAGCAAGGTATTGTCAGCGCTCGCGCCCGTGCAGAAGAATCTTGATGCCCTGCAGCAGAAGGTTTCACAAATCGAAGAGGGCCGCAAGCGGGAAATGGGTGCGCTTGGCGAACAACTCAAGGGCCTTGGCGAACAGCAGGCCCGTCTTGACCGCGAGACCAACGCTCTGTCGTCCGCGTTGCGCAACAACAAGGTGCGCGGCGCGTGGGGTGAGGCGCAGTTGAGGAATATCGTGGAATCCGCCGGGCTGCTGGAACACGTGGATTTCGATACGCAGGTGGTCGTCACCGATGCGGACGGTCGCGCGCAGCGTCCGGATATGATCATCCACATGCCGGGCGGCAAGACCATTCCGATCGATGCAAAGGCCCCGTATGCCGATTATCAGAAAGCGTGTGAAATTCCCGACACCGCCACGCCTGAGGAGTTGGCACGAAAGTCGGAATTGCTGCATGCGCATGCCAAAGCGGTGCGCGATCATGTGAAAACCTTGGGCGACAAGGCCTATTGGAATGCGTTCGACGACGCGCCGGACTTCGTGATCGCCTTCATTCCCAACGAATCCTTGTTGCAGGCGGCTTTGGAAACCGATCCGACGCTGATGGACGACGCGTTTGCGCGCAAGGTTGCCTTGACTTCGCCGATTACCTTATGGGCGGTGCTGAAGTCCGTGGCGTACGCGTGGCAGCAGCAAAGCCTGACCGATGACGCGAAAATGCTGTTCGACCTGTCCCGCGAATTGTATGAACGGTTCGCCGTGCTCGGGGACCGTGCCACCAAGCTGGGGTCCGCCATCACCAAAACGGTCGGCGCCTACAATGCGTTCGCCTCGTCGTTGGAATCACGCGTGTTGGTCACCGCACGCAAGTTGCAGCGCGTCGACCAGAGCAGAATCATCGAACCCGTGAGCATGATCGCGCCCGAAAAGGCCGATGTCCGCGAACTCAACGCTCCCGAAACCAGTGCACAGTAATCTTTGCCTGATACGTGTCGGTATGAGATAAGGTTTGACGAGCCGAAAGGATAGGCTAGGAGCATGACCGAAGAGAAGACTTTCCGTAAGACCAAGTCGGTTGCTGCGACCGCCGATGCTCCCGCTCATAGCGACATCGATTTCGCCATGCTTGAGCCGCGTGACCAGCTGAAGTCGCTGTTGCAGGCTGAAATGGCCGACAAGCCATTCTCGGAGCTTTCCTCCGTGCTGTTCGACCATCGTGGCGCTTCGATCGTTGGGCATATCCTGTTGGACACGTTGGAAGAGGCCGGTTATTCCGTGGACGATTTCGACGCGGTGGGTGCGTTGACCGCGGCCGCGGTTCCGCTGGTGTCCGCCATGATTCAGGCGGCCGCTTCTCGTGGGGAGAATCTTAACGGTTTCGTGATGGATTTCGTGTATCCGTCCATCAAGGGGCCTTCGATCGCAGGCAAGCGCGTGGTTTTGTTGGATTCCTGGTTATCTGAAAAGTCGTATGTGCAGACGTCCTCGTTGGTTACGTTGCGCAATGGCAACGAGTTGAGCCTTGACTTCTCCGTGGTAAAAAACGAGGGTGCTAAAGTGCTTGCCGTCGCATCGCTGATTGGTGGCGTCGATATGGCGTCGCCTTCTATCAAGGTCATCAATCCGGTTGACGGAAGCGAATCCGATCTGCCGTTTGTGGAAGTATTCAAGGAATCGGAACTTCATTAAGCGTCACAACACTGAGTATCGAAGTGTTGCAGCTTTTCGGTTGCATTGGTGGTTCGGTGACGCTAAATAGCGTGTTTCACGGAACGTTTTACGACTTTGCGTCTAGTTGGATCAATTAATGAGTTGTGAGGAGGAATCGCGTGCATCAGCCTAATCCCATCGATATTGCGGCGAAAGCATCCGGAGAGCCGGTCTTTCGTGAAGTGGGCGTAGGACCATGGGCTGAAGCGCATCTTGGCGAGCCCCGTCCGGATGATCCGCAATCGCCGAATTATGATCGTCGATTCGATTCGTCTCTGCTTGATGAGGGTGATCGCCGCAACGTGCTTGACCGGTATCGTTACTGGACGGTTTCGGCCATCAAAGATGATCTTGACGCTCATGGTCGCCATGATTTTGAGGTTGCCGTGGAAAACTGGACGCACGATTTCAACATCGGATCGATGGTGCGCACTGCCAACGCATTTCAGGCAAAACGCGTGCATATCGTCGGTCCGCATAAATGGAATCGCAAGGGCGCGTTGATGACGGAACTGTACCAGCACGTCGAAAACCACCCTTCCATAACCGAACTGGTCGAATGCTGGAAGCTGCGCATTGCCGGAGAAATCGCGGCGGCGCAATCGCAAGCCTCCGCAATCGCATTACATATGCACGAAAATGCGAAAAGTGGGCACGGTACCGGTATGAACGATGCTGCTTCGCTGAATGAGGGCCGTGCTACTGAGTGTGCTCCAGCTGGCAATTCAATGGATACTTCAACCGCATGTGGCGCTGAAAATGGGAACAGGCTGTCCTATATGACGCAGCTGGCAGCGATCGATCAGCGCATTGCCGAGTTGAAGGCTGCGCGGGTGATTGCGCTTGACATCATTCCGGGTGCGGTGCCGATGGAAACGTATCGCTTCCCGAAGCGATGTCTTATGTTGTTTGGTGCGGAAGGTCCGGGACTGTCCGAAAAGGCACTTGAGCTGGCGGATGACGTGGTCTACATTTCCCAATTCGGTTCGGTGCGTTCCATTAACGCCGGAGCTGCCGCCGCGGTTTCCATGCACGCCTGGATCGCCCAGCACGCCGCACCCCAGTCCTGACCGGCTCCTATCGTTCCAAATCCTCCAGTCACTGGAGGAATCCTCCTGCTGGCAGACTACTCAGCGTCCCGATTTCTCCAGCGATTGGAGGAATCTTCCCGCAGAAAGCCTCACCAGAGACCCAAATCCTCCACCTACTGGAACAATCCTTCCGCTGAGTGCCTTGCTAGAGTCTAGATTTCTCCACTCTCTGGAGGAATCTTCCCGGTGGCGAGCTTTTCAGCGTCCCGACTCTTCCACCTACTGGAGGAATCTTCCCGCAGAAGATCACCCTATGAAACGCAAGGAACCCCAGCGCGCCGCAGTTTCGCAATCAGCGGTTTTGCCGGACTGCATCGTCAAAAATCGGTAGAGAATGGACGAAATCTATCGTGCGTCCGCAATCTAGCAGCGTACGAGAGGGATTCGTGACGACAATTCCGTTTGCGATTACCGCTTTTTCTCTGGGGTATGGACTGTATATGATATTGAGTTTTTCGTGCGGTCGGTATGATCCGTGACTGGGCAATGTTATGGTCAGTCCTTGCCGGTGCAAGATTCGCGGATGATCGAATCCATGGGCTGCGGCGGCTGGTGCGGCGAGGCTGTTCCGGCTGGGCTGGTGCGGCTGGAGCGTGAGGCTGGGGCGATAGGCGAAATGGGTGGGGCGCTAGTCACACAGACGCGTTAATGTTAGGGACATGCCTACTTTCACCAAAGAAGAAATCGTGCATCTGGGCGATTTGGCCCGAATTGCACTCACTGACGAGGAGATCACCCGTCTGCAGGGCGATCTGAACGTCATCGCAGAATCCATCAACAAGGTCCAGGAAGTCGCTACCGACGATGTGGAACCGACTGCAAACCCGATTCCGCTGGAAGCCTACCTGCGCCCGGATGTGCCGGAAACCCCGCTGACTCAGGAAGAAGCAACTGCGGGCGCCCCGGTTTCTGAAGCCGGCATGTTTGTTGCGCCGCGCATTCTAGGGGAGGAGTGACATGAGCGAACTCGTCAAGCTTTCCGCCGCTGAGATGGCGGCCAAGATCAAGACCAAGGAAGTTTCCAGCCGCGAGCTGGTCGAAGCGCACCTCGAAGTCATCGAAGCCGCCGAACCGAGCATCAAGGCCTTCCTGAAGGTATCCGGCGAACAGGCCCTCGAACAGGCCGACGTCTTCGACGCCAAGTCCGATGAGGAAAAGGCTGCACTGCCGGAACTCGCCGGTGTGCCGATCGCCATCAAAGACATGATCGTCACCAAGGGCATCGAAACCACCGCAGCCTCCAAGATCCTCGAAGGCTGGGTGCCCCCGTACGATGCCACCGTCATCGAGAAGCTCAAGGCCGCAGGCATGCCGCTGCTGGGCAAGACCAACCTCGATGAGTTCGCGCAGGGCTCCTCCACCGAACACTCCGCCTACCAGACCACCCACAATCCGTGGGATACCGAGCGCGTCCCGGGCGGTTCCGGCGGTGGCTCTGCAGCTGCCGTGGCTGCATTCGAAGCTCCGCTCGCTTTGGGTACCGATACCGGCGGTTCCATCCGCCAGCCGGGTTCGCTGACCGGTACCGTCGGCGTCAAGCCGACCTACGGCGGCGTCTCCCGCTTTGGCGCGATCGCCATGGCTTCCTCGCTCGACCAGATCGGCCCGTGCTCGCGCACTGTGCTCGACGCGGCCCTGCTCCAGGAAGTGATCGGCGGCCACGACAAGCGTGATTCCACGTCCATTCCGGAAGGCCCGCGCCCGATGGTGGCGGCCGCCCGCGAAGGCATGAAGCGTGATCTGAAGGGCCTCAAGGTCGGTCTGATCAAGGAGCTCGGCGGCGAAGGCTTCCAGCCGGGCGTTATGGCACGTTTCAACGAAGGCGTCAAGAAGCTCGAGGAAATGGGTGCTGAGATCACCGAGGTGTCTCTGCCTCACCTGCCGTACTCCCTCGGCGCGTACTACATCATCATGCCATCCGAGGTCAGCTCCAACCTGGCCCGTTACGATGGCATGCGCTACGGTCTGCGCGTCATGCCGCCGGCGGGTGTTCCTCAGACCGCTGCCAACATGATGGCCTACACTCGTGAAGCCGGCTTCGGCGACGAGGTCAAGCGCCGTATCATCCTCGGTACGTACGCCCTGTCCGCTGGCTATTACGATGCATGGTACGGTTCTGCGCAGAAGGTGCGCACCCTGATCATCGATGACTTCAAGAAGGCTTTCGACAAGGTCGACGTGCTTGTGGGCCCGACCAGCCCGGTCACCGCATTCAAGTTCGGTGAGAAGACTGAGGATCCGATGGCTATGTATGCCATCGATATCACCACCATTCCGGCCAACCTTGCCGGCGTTCCGGCTATGAGCATTCCTGCTGGTCTGAGCGACGACGGTTTGCCGGTCGGCTTCCAGTTCCTCGCTCCGCAGCAGCGCGACGAGGCCATGTACAAGCCTGCCGCAGCTCTTGAAGCAGCTCTCGAGGAAGACTGGAACGGCCCGATCTGGCAGTCCCTGAAGACCCCGTGGCTCGACGGCTCGAACAAGTAAGAAGCATCGGAGGAAAGAAAACAAAATGGCTGAAAAGTTGATGAAGTACGCCGATGCCGTCAAGAAGTTCGACCCGGTCATCGGTCTGGAAACCCATGTTGAGCTGAGCACCACCACGAAGCTGTTCTGCCCGGCCGAAGTCTCGTTCGGTGGCGATCCGAACAGCCAGCTCACCCCGGTGAGCCTTGGTCTGCCGGGCTCTCTGCCGGTAGTCAACAAGACCGCCGTCGATTACGCGATCAAGCTGGGTCTTGCTCTGCATTGCGAAATCGCTGAATGGAGCCAGTTCGCACGTAAGAACTACTTCTACCCGGACATGCCGCGCGATTACCAGATTTCGCAGTACGACAAGCCGACCAACGGCAACGGCTATCTTGATGTGGAACTTGAAGACGGCACCGTGTTCCGCGTGCCGATCGAACGCGCCCACATCGAAGACGACGCCGGTAAGAACACCCACGTCGGTGGTGCTGACGGCCGTATCGAAGGTGCCGATCACTCCTTGGTCGACTACAACCGTGCAGGCGTGCCTCTGATCGAGATCGTGACCAAGCCGATCGAAGGCGCCGGAGACCGTGCCCCCGAAATCGCAGGCGCCTATATGCGCGCCATCCGCGACATCGTGCGTGCGCTGAACATCTCCCACGCTCGTATGGAGCAGGGCAATATGCGCGCCGATGTGAACGTGTCGCTGCGCAACAGCCCGTCCGACCCGTTCGGCACTCGTTCCGAAACCAAGAACGTGAACTCGTTCCGTGGCATTGAAAAGACCATTCAGTATGAGATTCGCCGTCAGGCGGCCATTCTGAGCGAAGGCGGCGAGATTCTGCAGGAAACCCGACACTGGGATGAGGCTTCGCAGACCACCGCCGGCGGCCGCGTGAAGTCCGACGCCGACGATTACCGTTACTTCCCGGATCCGGATCTGGTGATGCTGCACATCACCAAGGAGCACATCGAAGAGATGAAGGCCCAGATGCCGGAAATGCCGCGTGAGCGCCGCAACCGCCTGAAGGGCGAGTGGGGCTTCAACGATCTGGAGATGCGCGACGTGCTTAACGCCGACGCTCTGGACCTGCTTGAGGAAACCGTCAAGGCCGGTGCCACTGCAGCCGGCGCCAAGAAGTGGTGGCTGGGCGAGCTGAGCCGCGAAGCCAACAACAAGGGCGTGAGCCTCGAAGAGCTGCCGATCACTCCGACCGATGTGGCTGAAGTTGAGAAGTTGATCGCCGATGGCAAGCTCAACGACAAGCTGGCCAAGCAGACCGTCGCAGGTGTGCTCGCCGGCGAGGGCACTCCGGATGAGGTCGTCAAGAAGCATGGCTTCCAGGTCGTGTCTGATGACGGTGCTCTCGAAAAGGCCGTGGATGAGGCTCTCGCAGCCAATCCTGACATCGTTGAAAAGCTCAAGAGCGGTAACATGAAGCCGATGGGCGCCATCATTGGTGCCGTCATGCGCGCCACTCGCGGTCAGGCTGACGCGAAAGCCGTCACCAAGATCGTGATGAGCAAGATTAAGTAACGTTTACAACGATTACTCGCGATTGCTGAATCGCACGAAAACGCACGTTCCAAAAACTTGGGACGTGCGTTTTCTTATCTTTCCAGAAGAAAGGGAAAGAGCTAATCACCAGTTGTTTTTCTTACGATTACCGACGTGTCTTTCAATATCAAGTTATGCTGGTAGAGGAAGATTTATAACGATTGCCGCCGCGCTAATTCACAGCTGACATACAGTCGGGTACAATACCCTCGGTACAGGTGCGGCGACGGTCGTACCTGCAATGACGTAGGGGGCGGGAAAAATGCCAGAGAATCTTGAGGCTGCAACACAGGAGCAGTCGGACCGGCAGTCGCGTGAGCTGCCGAAACGTATCGTTGTGCCGCCTATCAAAGGCGAGATGGTGCATCTACGCCCGGCCGTGATCGAGGATCTCGACCGCATGGACGCCATCGAGGCGTACGTCGGCGCTTCCGGAATCACTGGTAAGGACCGAGTCGCCGAGCGTGGCGCGGTGCGTGCGTGGGTACGTCGTTCCGTGGCATGGTCCCAAGGCGAGGCTCCGTCCGAATCCGGTGTGGGGGACCCGGAATCACGTCGCACAATCGCATGGTCCATCATCACCGAAGCCGACCATGATGGCGATGGTAGGATTGATGCCGCGAATTCCGACAATGTGATCGGCATGATTTTCCTGATCGATATTGACGGTTGGGCCCGTTCCGCCCGCATTCAGGTGGTGCTTGGAAAGGATTACAGGGGCCGTGGCTATTCGCGAGACATCATGCCGCGCGTGATGACGTACGGTCTTGCTCCGGAGCCGGCAGGCCTTGGCATGCATCGCATTTGGGTCGCAGTGCCCGAACAGAACACGCGTTCCGTGTCCGTGTACCAGTCGTTGGGATTCGTGCCTTCCGGTCGCTCCCGCGACGCCCTGTGGAACGACTCGCAGAACCGTTACCAAGATCTGATCGTTATGGACACGCTGGTTGACGAGTTTGATCCGATCCGCTCGCTTGACGCGTTCGGCATGCACGTGATCGAAGACAATCCGGGCGTCAAGGAGGCTTTGAGTGCACGCGAGCATTCGATTGCCATTCGACTGAATGAGAAGAATGCCACGAAACCTGATGCGGAAGGCGTGGGCGCCGACGATGCTGCGGCGGCGCAATCCGTGCGGGAAGTTCCTTCTGACGGTATGGATGATGTGGCTGCGTCCCAGCAGAAGAACGTCGAAAGCGTGGATGCTGCGCGGCAAAGCGAGCGTGACGACCGCAAGTCTGTTAATGGTGATGCCGATGTCGAAAACAGCTGGCCGTATACGGCTGGCGAGCGCAAGACGTCGAAGGAAGCTTGGTGGCGTACGCTCGGGCGTGGTCGCAAGCGTGATGTGGAAGGTAAGTGATGAGCGCCGAGGATCTCGATAATTACGAAACCGACGCAGAACTGGCTCTGTATAAGGAATATCGCGACGTTATTAAATTATTTACTTACGTTGTTGAGACGGAACGTCGTTTTTATCTGGCAAATAAAGTCGATTTCAATGTGCGTTCCGCCGGTCAGGATGTGTATTTCGACGTGCGTTTGACCGACGCGTGGGTGTGGGACGTCTATCGTTCCAGTCGTTTCGTCAAGAATGTGCGTATCGTCACTTTCAAGGACGTCAATGTCGAGGAAGTGCAGAAAACCGATATCGACATTCCTGATTCCATATAGTCGATATGGTCGTGCGTGGTCGCGTATCGTTTTGCTCGGCCTGATATTGTCTTGTTTGTTTTAGACCGTTCGGCTTGGTATTGCCTGACTTGGCTTGATTTTGTAAGCATTCGCACAAGTTGCGATGTTCGTTTCCCTACCATCGGGTAGACTATCAGGGATTTTTGTTTTCATAAGGAGACCTCAAAGTGACGCAAAAGCGATCCGTGGTGATTATCGGCGGTGGCCCTGCGGGCCTGACTGCCGCTTGGGAGCTCGTCAAGGACGGTGGCTCCGAGAACTACGATGTGACCGTGCTGGAAGCAACCCGCGAATTCGGCGGCATCTCCCGCACCGTCAAGCATGATGGCAACCGTATGGATATTGGCGGCCATCGTTTCTTCTCGAAGGACGAACGCATCATGGATTGGTGGAAGGGGGTCCTGCCGCTGCAGGGCGCGCCAAGCTATGATGACAAGAAGCTCGGTCGTGAGCACGATATGGAACCGGGCGGGCCGGATCCGGAAGTCGAAGACAAGGTGATGCTCAAGCGCCATCGTGTGTCTCGTATTTACTGGAACCGACACTTCTTTGACTACCCGATTTCCCTGAGTGCCAATACGTTGAAGGCCATGGGTCCGAAGCTTACGTTGGTTGCCGGTTTCAGCTATCTGAAGTCCATGGTGCACAAGCTGCCGGAAGACAATCTGGAGAACTTCTACATCAATCGTTTCGGCCGCAAGCTGTATTCCATGTTCTTCGAGGGGTACACCGAGAAGCTGTGGGGACGTCATCCGTCCCAGATTTCCGCCGATTGGGGTGCGCAGCGCGTCAAGGGCCTGAGCATTATGGGCGTGCTGAAGAATGCGTTCCAGAAGCTCCTGCCGAAGAAGCGCAGCAATGCCGAGGTCGAAACCTCGCTGATCGAGGAATTCTGGTATCCGAAGTATGGTCCGGGCCAGCTGTGGGAAACCGTGGAGGCTAACTGCGAGGCCGCGGGCGTGAAGGTCATTACCGACGCCAATGTGGTGGAGATCCGCCAGTCTGACGGCAAGATCGCTTCCGTGGTGTATGAGGATTCCGAAGGTAATCGCAACGAAATGGCTGCGGACGATTTCATCTCCTCCATGCCGGTCAAGGACCTCATCAACGCAGTGGACGCTTCCAGCAAGCCCGCGCCGAAGGATATGACCGAAATCGCCAACGGCCTGCCGTACCGTGATTTCGTGACCGTCGGTCTGCTCGTCAATCATCTGCGCTTGCCGAACACCACCGACATTCCTACCCTTGGTAATCCGCCGATCGTGCCTGATTGCTGGATTTACGTGCAGGATCCGGGCTATAAGGTCGGCCGCCTGCAGATCTTCAACAACTGGAGCCCGTATCTGGTCAAGGATGTTGATAACACCGTGTGGATCGGTCTTGAATACTTCTGCGAGGAGGGTGATTCCTTCTGGAACATGTCTGACGAGGAGGCGAAGAAGTTCGCCATCCAGGAGCTCACCCGCATGCAGGTCATCAACGGCCCTCAGGATGTGATCGATTCCCATCGCGAGCGCGTGAAGAAGGCATATCCGGCCTACTTCGACACGTACGACCGCATGCCTGAGCTCGTGGAATACCTCGATTCCTTCGGTAACCTGTACTGCGTCGGACGTAACGGACAGCACCGCTACAACAACATGGATCATTCCATGGCCACCGCCATCGAAGCTGTCGGCAATATCAAGAATGGCAAGACGTCCAAGAAGAACGTGTGGTCCGTCAATACCGACAAGAGCTATCACGAGGAAAAGTAGGTTTCGGTAGGATCTCTCGGTAGGATCGGCAAACCGTTGTTTTAGTGCGACGCTCGCGTTGTTTGCCGGCGAAGACCCGTCATGTGATTGCATGGCGGGTCTTTTGCATTGCGATTTGCGATTGACTTGCAATGCTTGATTGACTTGCAATGCTTGATTGGCTCGAATACGTTGGCACGCCTGCGTTGCGTTGGTCTGGATAACGTTGTATGGTTAGAAAAGTTCGAAAACCGTGGTATTTCGCGGCGGACTTTCAGTGGCGGAACATTTTTCCGTATCTCTTTTTTACAGCTGTCGTGGGCGTGTGCCTGCGGGAAGCTAGGGAAAGGCAAAACTAGTGGCAACCAGCCCGAATCTTGAAGATATGAAACTGCCTGAGCTCAAGGAGCTTGCCAAGCAGATGGGCCTTCGTGGCACCTCCACCATGCGTAAGCCGGAACTTATCGCGACGCTTCAGGCTGCTCGTTCCGGCGGCGAGGCGCCGGCCGGCGTGACCGTTCGCGCCCCGAAGTCCGCAGCGTCCGCAGCTTCGGCTGACCCGGCAGCTCAGGTCGCAACTCCATCCGCAGACGCTGAGGTCGCGGCTGGTAGGGCCGAGAATGCCGGCAAGCCTGCTGAGGTTGCCGAGGTCAAGGCCGATGATGCTGAGGATTCTGAAAAGTCGGTTTCCAAAACCTCTAGGAGGACCCGCGTCGAGCGTACTGAGCGTTCCGAGCGCTTCAGCCGCCGTAAGCAGGACGAAGCGCCGGCAAGCGAGGATGCCGTGGGCGTCATGGTCGCTGTGAACGCTTTGGACAGCCTCGACGAGGCTCCGAAGCGCCGTCGTCGCCGTGATACGGAAGCAGCCGCCGATCTGCTCGCCGAATTGGGACTGGATGATGCTTCGCCGAAGCAGGATGACCATCGTCGCCATCGCAAGGATGATGAGGTCAATGCCGAGCCGCGTCGACGTCGCCGTGCGGTGGAGGAGCTGAAGGATGAGGATGTCGTGCGTGATCTCGACGATATTCTCGCCACGCTGCCTTCGCAAGGCAACGAGGGCGACGAGCGCCATGACGAAGCCGAGGATGGCGATTTCACACGTCGTGGCCGTGGCCGTGCCGGTGACAGGGGCGGCGATCGTATGGATCGTCGCGGACGCCGTCTGCGTGGACGTGACCGCGATTATGACGAGCGTGACGATCGTCGTGGCCGCAACAGCGAGCGTAATGACCGCACTGAACGCAACGATCGCACGGATCGCAATGTCGAACGTGTCGAACGCGAACAGCGCCACGAGGAGCCGAAAGAGGATCTCGTGCCAGTCGCAGGCATCGTCGACGTGCTCGACTCCTACGCTTTCGTGCGTACTTCCGGCTATCTGCCGGGTCCGAACGACGTGTACGTTTCCATGGGCCAGGTCAAGAAGTATGGCCTGCGCAAGGGCGACGCCGTGCACGGTTCCATCCGCACTCCGCGTGAGGGCGACCGCCGTAACCAGCGTCAGAAGTTCGTGCCCCTGCAGTCCATCGACTCTATCAACGGCATGACCGTCGAGGCAGCGCAGAACCGCCCGCACTTCAACAAGCTCACCCCGCTGTACCCGCAGGAGCGCCTGAAGCAGGAGACCGCGCCGAACAAGCTCACCGGCCGTCTCATCGACATTGTGGCGCCGATCGGCAAGGGCCAGCGTGGTCTGATCGTGTCTCCGCCGAAGGCCGGCAAGACCATCACCCTGCAGAACATCGCCAATGCGATCGCCACCAACAATCCGGAAGTCCACCTGATGGTCGTGCTCGTGGACGAACGTCCGGAAGAGGTCACCGATATGGAACGCACGGTGCAGGGCGAAGTGATTTCCTCCACCTTCGACCGCCCGGCCTCCGACCACACCACCGTCGCCGAACTCGCCATCGAGCGTGCGAAGCGCCTCGTGGAGCTCGGCCAGGACGTGGTGGTGTTGCTTGACTCCATGACCCGTCTGGCACGTGCTTACAACGTCGCGGCTCCGGCTTCCGGGCGTATCCTTTCCGGCGGTGTTGACGCTCAGGCGCTGTACCCGCCGAAGAAGTTCTTCGGTGCCGCCCGCAATATCGAAAACGGCGGTTCCCTGACCATCATCTCCTCCGCTCTGGTGGAAACCGGTTCCAAGATGGACGAGGTGATTTTCGAGGAGTTCAAGGGCACCGGCAACATGGAATTGCGTCTGAGCCGCGAACTGGCGGACAAGCGCCTGTTCCCAGCCATCGACGTGAACGCTTCCGGCACCCGCCGCGAGGAGCTCATCACCGATCCGCAGGAACTGCCGATCATCTACCGTCTGCGCCGACTGCTTGGCGGTCTCGAGCCTGAGCAGGCCTACCAGACGCTCGTGCCACGTCTGAAGAAGACCGCGACCAACCGTGATTTCATGGCGTCGCTGATTCAGCAGAGCAGCAATAACGCGAATAATGGCAACAATTGATCGCAATTAGTCGCGAGTGATCGCAATCTGCGGTAAGCAAGCCAAGGGTCGTATGGCAATCGTCATACGACCCTTTCGTATATCCGCAAGGCATTGCAGATGTATGGATGATCACGTTGTGGACATGCGATACATAAATTCCGACATCCTAAAAAATACGAAATCAAAAGTTGAAAGTCGAAAATTGTATTGCCATATAAGGGGGTATGTGTAAATATTAAAAGATAAGTGATTGAAAATCGAAATTCGTCGGAAGCGTTACGAAAATGCGGTTGACGGTTTGTGTGTTGGGGTGGGTATCGTAATGGACGAACTGTGAGCTGCATAGGGGAGTCGGTCCTGCCGGGCCGATGCAGAATGCTTGTTGGAAAGGGGTATGCATGACAGGCAACGGCAACGAACCCGACACAACGTACGCTAACGTGGGTCAACTTGACGACATCGACGAGACCATCCTCCGCATGTTGGAGGAGGATGGCCGCGCCACGCTATCCCAGCTTTCGGACGCTACGGGACTGTCGATTTCCGCGGTGCAGTCGCGCGTACAGAAGCTGGAACGTCGCGATGTGATTCTCGGCTACAAGGCCGTCATCGATGATGAAAAGCGCGGGCTCGGCGTGCGCGCCTACATTGCGGTGACCCCGATCGACTATTCCAAGGAATCCGAGATTCCCTGCAAATTGCAGGATATCGACGGCATTATGTCGTGTGATTCCGTTGCCGGTTCTCCCAGCTACATGCTGACGGTGCGCGCGGCTTCGCCAAGCAAGCTTGAGGATCTGCTGAATGTCATTCATCAGACGGTGCCGGTGAGCACGGAAACCTCGATTGTGCTGCAACGGTACTTCTCCAAGTGACATTCGCGCGGTAGTCTTGTACGCATGAGCGATAGCGAACACGACTGGCTTCGGCCAGAAGAAGAACACGAAACCGAAACCATCATCGACGCGGGTACCGCGCAAAACAATCCTGAGGTTGCCGACGCCGTGGCGAAAATCGCCGCGTTGCGCCAGTCGATCGACAATGTCGACACGGCCATCGTCTCCCTGCTGGCGGAACGCTTCAAATACACGTCCCAAGTGGGCGTGCTGAAGGCACGTGCGGGCTTCGCGCCGGCCGATTACAAGCGTGAAGACTATCAGATCGAGCGTCTGCATCGCAATGCCGTCGACGCGGGTCTTGACCCTGATATCGCCGAAATGTACCGCGAATTCGTGGTGACCGAAGCCAAGCGTAGGCATAAGCGCATCGCCGAAAACGGTGGAGATCCGGGCGTGCTCGACGTATTCGCCTGACCTGTCTGTTTTCGGCAAAAACAAGTATTTCGGGGCATGCCGGGCGCTACATTGAATGCTTTGGAAAGTATTTCAGGCATTTGTAATTGCGATTGAGAGGCTCGGCATGCATCACGCACTTACGATTCATCCACGGGACATCCGTCGCCATCTTTCCGCGGCTACTGCTGTGGCGCTTGTCGCCGCGATTCCGGTCGCGGCCGTCGATGCGGCCAATGTGGCGACGTTCGTTCGGCAGAACAGGCAATATGCGGTCGAGGCGACGCAAAGTGACGTGATGAGCGCGTATGAATCCATCGACAAGCCTGGCCGTCTTTTCCTGACCCAGAGCGGAACTTCTGCATCGCACGCATCACAGCGCGTTCCCAAAGGCACTGTGGCAATGCCGTGGAAAGTGTCCGCCACGTTCACTCTTGACGGTCCCAATGTGAGCGCTTCCGAAATTTCCGGCGCTTCCGGAATGGTTGGCGTTCGCATCGCCCTGCATGCCGTTGATGCCGACAAAACGGCCGATTTGACACCGATCGTCGCTTTCACCATCCCCAGCCGCGTCGGCAATGACGTGACCGCTGATGACGGTGTGGCCGTTTCGTCGGACAACACTTCGACACTGGTGGCCGCAGCCGGCAAACCCGGTGAGGATCTAACATTTAACACGTATGTGACGGCGAATCGTTTCTCCATGAGCTCGCTGGCCGTCGCCGCGGTGGATGGCGATGCTGGCCAATCGCTGCCTGATCTCACCAAGCGTGCGGCGACGCTGGTGGACGGGTTGACCAACGTTGGTTCGCAGCACAACCGCAAGCTCATTTCTCAACTGGAAAGGCTTCGGGACAACGAAAAAGCGATCGCCAAACAGACCATCTCAACGCGTTCCAAAGCGCATGAGCAGGCGTTCGACGCCTATGTCGAGGCGTATGTCGGCTCGTATACCACGCATCTGTCCGGCTCACTCGGCAATTCCACGCAGCTGTCCGCCATTCTCGGCACCGCATCCGAGTTGAACGGCGACACTCCCGTAGCCAAGTCCGTGGCGGATCTTGCCAACGTCGTCAACGACGTGAGCGCCGCCTACCGACATATTGGTGCCGCTGATGCGGTCGACGAGGTGATCCGCACCATCGAACAGCGCGGCACATCCGGGCTGGTGAGAGAGCTCGGTAAACGCGCGGGTGAGGAGCAGCAGCGCGGCTCCAAGGATTACAGCGTCGGCCAGTCACAGCTGTCCTCCGCGATGATTCCGTATTCGATGGACTTCACCGACGCATACACGGCTCGACTCAAGGAACTGGGCGCCACCACCGGCACCGCGTCCGAATACGAAAACCAGGCGATCGCCGACGTGCGTGCCGGCATCAAGGGCAATGAGAAGCTCAAAACCGCATCCGACAAAGTCTCCGCCGCGATGACCGCGCTGGCGGACGCTAGCGAGCATATCGGGCAGGCCAGCGCGTTCCATCAGATCATCGTGCGGTTTGCTGACCAGCTGGATTCGGATGACGAGACATCGGATTCCAACGCTGCTGACGGCTCTTCGGTGCTTGATTCAATGCGCGCCGTTTCGGCTGGGCGTGCGTTGTGCGCGAAGGCCGAGAAGTCGCGCGCCAAGGCTCAGCACAAGGCGGAACGGGTGCAGACCAAGGGCGATGCCGCCGATTCCTCCAGCTTGGTTGACGACAAGAACGCCATCAGCATGGACGATGTGATGAGCTATGCGGGTGGATTGCGTCCGTCATTCGGCGCGGCCGCGGACGTCACGTCGAAGAACGTGGCGAAGGTTGGGGGAGTGGATGGCTCCACGAAGAAGGGCGATTCCGTCGCTTCGGATGGCGGTTCCGAATCCGCCGGCTCGATGCCGATTTCGGGCTACGGTTTGGCGAAAAGCGAGTTTGCGCCAAATAATGGCGATTTGATCGACGAGACGGTTGAGTTGGCTGCCGCGGCCGAGATTTTGGACGGTGCGATGCAGTCTGGACTGTCGGCTGGCCCCGCAAAGGCGACTGGCGTCGCGCAGTATTTGCTGGCTGTCCCGATACTGTAGATTGGCTGTTTCCGCTGATGGGTGTGATTTGTGGTTGTTTTGGCGCGGCCCCCATTCATGAATAAGATCGATCTGGATTGGTTTTCCCGGTTTTTCGGATACGGGGGTACGTATTTCGGCTTGGAACGCCGCTTTGATGCCCTCTTGCGTGCGTTGACTGCGATTGCACATCGGGAATGCGGCTTTTTCGAGTACGGGGGTGCATATTCTGGCAGGGAATGTGATTTTCGCAACCCCGACCATGCATCGATTGCGATTTGGAAAAGCATAAGAATACGATAAAACCTCCTTTTGCGATACCGAAATCCGCAATGCGGGGCAATACAAAAGGAGGCTTTACCGTCAGCCGGCAGTCCTGTGAGAACCACCGGCCGATATGATTTCAGAAGATTACTTCTTAGGTTTCTTTGCCGGCGGCTCGCCCAGCTCGCTTTCAGCGATTGTCACGTCGGTTGCGGCCTCGTCCTCGCCTTCGGCTGCTGCAGGCGAGGTGAAGGAGATGCGTCCGACCACGCGACCGGCTTCGGCAATATCGCCCAATGCGCTTTCGATAGACTTGCGCGCCTCGTCAGAAACGCCTAGCTGCACGGAAAGGATCGGGGTCTTCATCGAAACCTTGGCCTTCGACTTGATGCCACGCAGCGCGGCCAGCGCTTCACCGGCATGGGTGAGCAGCTCCGGGGAGACGGCTGCGGCGGCCGCATCGTACGTTTCAGCCTTCGGCCATGCGGCGTGGTGCACGGAGCCTTCGCCCTCATGCATCCAGCTCCACACTTCTTCGGTGGCGTACGGCAGGTACGGTGCCAGCAGGCGTGCGAAGGCATCCAAGCCCAGTCCCAGTGCGGTGCGGGCGGACTTCACGGCCTTCTCGCTCGGCACTCGGCCGGTGGCGTCGGCGGTGCCGTACGCGCGGTTCTTGACCAGTTCGATGTAATCGTCGCAGAACTGCCAGAAGTAGTTCTCGATGACTTCCAAAGCCTTGGAATGCTCGTAGTTGTTGAGGTTTTCGGTGGCTTCGCGCACCACGAGAGCCATCTTGGCCATGGCTGCGCGGTCCAGCGGCTCGGTCACGTCGGCCGGGTTCCAGCTTGCGGTTGCCGGAGCGCCCACATGATGGTTCTCATCCTCACGTCCGATGGCCAGTGCGAACTTGGTGGCGTTGAGCAGCTTGATGGCCAAACGGCGGCCGATCTTCATCTGGCCTTCGTCGTAGGTGGCATCCAGGCCCAAACGTGCCGCAGCGGCCCAATAGCGCACCGCGTCGGCGCCGAACTGCTTGATCGGCTTGTCTGGCACGACCACGTTGCCCTTGGACTTCGACATCTTCTTGTGGTCCGGATCGAGAATCCAGCCAGACAGGGTGGCGTTGGACCACGGCAGACACTTGTTTTCAAGATGCGCGCGATCCACGGTGGAGAACAGCCAGGTACGGATGATGTCCTGACCCTGCGGGCGCAGATCCATTGGGAACGTGGCGTTGAAAATCGCCTGGTTCTCTTCGCCTGGCTCTTCCCAACGGGTCACGATCTGCGGGGTGAGGGAGGAAGTGGCCCAGGTGTCCATGATGTCGGGCTCGGCGGTGAAACCGCCGGGTACGTCACGCTGGTCTTCGGTGTAGCCTTCCGGCACATCGTCGGTCGGATCGATTGGCAGACGATCCTCGCTCGGCACGATCGGATGATCGTAATCGGCGGTGCCATCTTCCTTCACCGGGTACCACAGCGGGAACGGGACGCCGAAGAAGCGCTGGCGGGAAATCAGCCAGTCGCCGTTCAGGCCGTGCACCCAGTTCTCGTAGCGCACGCGCATGAAGTCGGGGTGGAAGTTGAGTTCCTTACCGCGTTCGATGAGTTCGGCGTTCAGCTTCTCGTCGGTGCCGCCGTTCTTGAGGTACCACTGGCGGGAAGTGACGATTTCGAGCGGCTTGTCGCCCTTCTCATAGAAGTTGGTCATACGCTTGGTTGGAGTCGGCTCACCGTCAAGATCGCCGGATTCGCGCAGTGCGTCGACGATGACCTTGCGTGCGGAGAACGTCGTCTTGCCGGCGGTCTCTTGGAAGATGCGCTGGCCTTCCTCGTCTTCGATCCAATCCGGGGTGTCCATGACGATGCGTCCGTTGCGCTGGATGATGGAGCGCAACGGTAGGTTCAGGTCGCGCCACCATTCGACGTCGGTCACGTCGCCGAACGTACAGCACATGGCGATGCCGGCGCCCTTGTCCATTTCCGCGGCCTTGTGGGCGAGGATCGGAACCTTGACATGGAACAGCGGCGAGTAGACGTACTGGCCGAAATACGACTTGTAACGCTCGTCGTCCGGATGCGCGATCAGTGCGCCGCAGGCCGCCAGCAGTTCCGGACGGGTGGTTTCGATGTAGATCGGAGTGCCGTCTTCGAAACGGAAGGCCACCTTGTGGTAGAAGCCCGGGTATTCGCGGGATTCCAGTTCGGCCTGAGCCACTGCGGTCTGGAAGGTCACATCCCACAGGCCCGGAGCGTCTTTCTGGTACGCTTCGCCGCGGGCCAGATTGCGCAGGAATGCCTTCTGGGCCACGCGCTGCGGGTGCTCGCCGATGGTGTGGTAGGTCTGCGTCCAGTCGATGGACAGGCCGAGGGAACGCCACAGCGCCTCGAACTGCTTCTCATCCTGAGCGGTGAGCTTTTCGCACAGTTCGATAAAGTTCTTACGGGAGATCGGAACCTGATCCTTGGCGTCGATCTTCTTGCCATCGGTGCCTTCGAACGGCGGCACGAAATCAGGATCGTACTTGAGGGAGGTGTCCACGCGCACGCCGTAATAGTTCTGCACACGGCGTTCGGTCGGCAGTCCGTTGTCGTCCCAGCCCATCGGGTAGAACACGTCGTAGCCGTTCATGCGCTTGAATCGCGCGATCACATCGGTATGCGTGTATGAGAACACGTGGCCCACGTGCAGGTGACCGGAAACGGTGGGCGGCGGGGTGTCGATGGAATAGACGGCCTTGCGGTCGCGGGTGCCCTGGAACTTGTAGACTTTGTTTTCGTCCCAGACTTCGCGCCACTTGTCTTCGAGACCGTCCACGCCGACCTTATCGGGCAGCGGCGTGAGATTCGCGTTGATGGTATTATCTTGGCTTTCAGTCATAGACGCTAGTCTAGAAAGCGAATGTGACAACTTACGGCACTGCAGCCGAATGCCGAAATCGCGAAATAATCGCAGGAAAATCAGTGCAGTTTTATTCTGTTCAACGGAAGCAGTCGGTCAGTCAGATTTTTCGGATATCCCTGCAACTGGCCGCTTACCGCAATGAAATTCTTACGCGTGTACAGCCAGTCGCTTGCCGCGCTCTCGCTGACGGTGCGTGCATACGTGCGCATGCGATCCTGATAATCGTTGTCGTTGGTGGCCGCCATCGCATTCGCATATGCTTGCTGCGCATCGCCATTTTCGAAATGGAACACGCTTTGTCCGTCGGTGAATACGCTCGCATCGTTTTCGCCACTCATGGTGGTGAGCGCGATATTGTACGTGCCGGCGTTCATACGTTCCGTGACTTGTGCCGCGGAATCAAGCACTTCCATATTGACGCCGATATTGAGCTGTTCGATCGCCGATTTCACGGTATTGCCGATCTGCTCGTATTCCTTGGGTACCAACAGATTGATGTCTGCGATATAGTTGGCGCCGAAATAGCTGCGCATCTGCTGGCCCTGCTCAAGATTGTAGGGGAACAGTTCGCTCAAGTCCTCATAGCCGTCTTCCAGCGGGCTGATCGGACCGCCGAGCGGCGAATAGGCGTCCGGAGCGTCTTTGGCGATGGATTGGGCGTCGATGGCGTACCGTGTCATTTTGCGGATCTGCTCGTCGGAGAATGGGCTTTCAGTGCCGTTGTTGAAGGCGAGCATCACTTTGTCGAAGCTGATGCCGCTGTCGGAGTTGATGCCGCTTTGCTGGTTGAGCTCGTCTGCCGTCGATGCGCTCAACGGCAATGCCATGCTGATTTTCTTGGCTTCCATGGCGCTGACCAGCGAATCTTCGGAAGCATAGTAATACAGCGTTATTTGCGATGCGGCGGCTTTGGTGCCCCAATACGAGTCGTTGCGCTGCAGCACGATCTGTGTTTTCGACGAGGCTTCCACGGTGAACGGTCCCGATCCCACGGCCTTCTTACTGTAATCCGCCTTGCTTTCCTCGTCGTAGACGATGCCGGCGCGCCCGCTGAGTGCGCGCAAAAGCCTTGGATTTGGCTGATTAAGGGTGATGACTACTGTGTTTTCGTCGGGATTGGTGATTTCCTTGAGATCGCCGAGCTGGTCGGCGTCCACGTAATTGTTGTTGATGACGTTTTGCAGCGACCAGACCACGTCCGACGAGTCGAGTTTGTGACCGTTGGCGAAGGTCATGTTGGTGTTGAGCGTGAACGTGTAGGTCAGTCCGTCGTCGGAAATCTGCCATGATTTGGCGATTGACGGCTGCAGTTTGTTGGTTTCGCTGCGTGACACCAAGGTTTCGTACACGTTTTCGAGCAGTGCCTGCTCTATTGCAGTGCCCTGTTCGCTGCGGATGTCAAGCGATTCCGGCGCGCTGCCTTGGATGCCGATGGCGACGGAGGAGTCGGAAACGAGCGTGGTGAATGATGCGATCGGGCTTTTGCGGTTCGTCAGCGACCAGCCCAGCCAGGTCATGACGCTGAGCATGATGGCGACGCCGAAAAAGATCAGCCACCGCGTGATTTCGTCTTTCAGCTTGGCTTCCCGCCCGTTTTCTTCTTCCATGCTGCCGAGTCTAGTTGACACGTGCTACAGCGGGTGCCGCATCTACGGGATGATTATTCCAGTGAGTGGGAGAATCACCCCATTGGGAGGGCCGATACGGAACTATGCTGCGAATGCGCTGGGGCAGGTGTCGTTAAGCGGGCAGTTCAGGCAGTCCGGCTTACGAGCATGGCATATGGCACGACCGTGCAGTATCAGCCTGTGAGACAGATCCGTCCACTCCTCGGGCGGGAAGCATGCGGTGATCTCACGCTCAATGGCCTTGGGATCAGGAGAGCCGCTCGCCCAATCCGAACGCCAGCGCAGTCGACCGGTCACACGAATCACATGCGTGTCAACAGGAAAACCCGGCACGCCAAAAGCGTTCCCAAGCACCACATTCGCGGTTTTGCGCCCCACGCCCGGCAGACTTGTCAAAGAGTCCATATTTTGCGGCACTTCGCCATCGAACCGTTCGCACAATGCGTAAGAAAGTCCGATAATGTTCTTTGCTTTCGTGCGATGAAATCCGATGGAATGAATGATGCTTTCCACATGTTCGGGATTGGCGCTCGCAAGTGCGTCTGGACCTGGATATTCGTCGAATAATTCCGGCGTGACCATATTCACCCGCTTGTCGGTGGTTTGCGCGCTCAATACGGTCGCCACCAGCAATTCAAAAGGATTCGAAAAATTCAGCGCACATTTCGGATGCGGAATCTCCTCGCACAACACTGCGTATTCCTGATGCATGCGTGACAGTCGCGCTTGTTTCGATTCCTTGGGCACGCTACCAGTCTACCGTCGCATGAGCAACACAATCGCACGCACGAAAGCAAAACGGCCGACAGTCAAATCGCAGGCAATTGTAAAAAGCGGATATTGCAAACCGTCTGCAAAGCAAACGGATAGTAAGAAAAATCAGTCTTCTTCCGAAGCGTTACGGGCTGCGGCATCCTTGGCTGCAGCTTCGCTCTCTTCCTCTTCGGGAGGGTCGAAACGATAGCCGACATTGCGCACAGTGCCGATGACATGCTCGTATTCGCCGCCCAGCTTGGCACGAAGGCGACGGATATGCACGTCAACCGTACGGGTTCCGCCGTAATAGTCGTAGCCCCACACCTCCTGCAGCAGTTGCGCGCGGGTGAACACGCGCCCCGGATGCTGCACGAGATACTTGAGAAGCTCGAACTCCTTGTATGCCAAGTCGATCGGATGCCCGTGCAGACTTGCCGTGTAGCCGTTGGTGTCCACCACCAAGTCTCCGGAGCGGATCATGCCGTCTTCGTTCTGCACGCCCGATTCGCCGGAACCGTACACTGCGTTGATCGGCGAGTTGCCGCGTTCCGACACCAGGCGAAGGCGCCCCTCGACCTCGGCCGGAGAGGCGGATGCCACTACCACGTCGGCGATGCCCCACTGCGAATTGACCACGGTGAACCCGCCCTCGGTGAGGATAAGCACGATTGGCGTGGAAAGTCCGGAGGCGTGGATCAGGCGGCACAGCGTTTTCGCCGTGGCCAGGTCGTCTCGCGCATCAAGGAAAAGAACGGTGTTTTCCGGCATTTTCACCAGGCTCGCCGCATCCATCGGCAGAACGCGCACGCGGTGGGAAAGCAACGCCAGAGAAGGAAGCACGGTAGCTGGGTCGCTAGCGAACGTCATAAGCGTCAGATCCGTCACGTTAGCTCCCTTTGTCTCTTGCGTTGGTTTTGCGTTGTTGCCGCGATTGTACTCTTGTTGTGTGTTATCGGCGTTTCGTTAATTTTATCTGAACTATGTGGACACTTGCGGCTACATTTAATGGTATTGCATACGTAATGACCACATTATGGAAAATCATGAAAAGGGGACGAAATGACCGCCTCTGAAAAAGTTGCCGTCAAGTCGGCTCAGAAAGCCTCGTTCGGCAAGGTGCTTACCATCCAAATCGCCGCATATGTGGTGCTGGTTGTGCTTGCGCTGATTCCCGGCATTTCCTATGGGAATACGGAAGAGCCTGCGATCGTGTCGTTCACTGTTGCGGCTTCCGTGGTGATGATTGCGCTGCTTGCCGTGTTCAACCCGTTCCGCGATGGTGTTGCGGGGCATGCGATTTCCGTGGTTGCGGGCTTGCTTTCCGTGATGTGCGCCACGACGGTGATGCTTGGACGTGCGATTTTCCCCGCCGATTTGGGTGGCGAAGACACATTTTGGATGCAGGAAGGTTGGATTGCCGGTGTTGGTGGTCTGTTGATCCTGCTGATTGTGGTTTCGTTCGGACGTCAGATGGCGCGTGAGAACCGTACGCATCTGATTCGTTCGCTGTCGCACAATGTTGTGGAAGGCGTTGCCATGATTGGCAGCGCGGGCTGGTGTTTCTTGTCGACGCTGCTGCCGATTCGTTCCGGTGAAAACGCGGCTTCCACCGAGTTTGCCGTGAATCCTGCGTGGATTGTCTCCGTAATCGTGTCGCTGTTGCTGATTGTTGCGCTCGATGCGTGCTCGTATTGGTGGAATCGTAATGCCGATCCCGATCCGCAATCCAAGAATCCGTGGATTGGCATCGCGCTGTTGCCGGTTATGATTTCCGGAATTGTGGTCGGCCTTGCGTCGTATGCGAACGTCATGCTTTGGTAATGCGATTCTTACGATTCCTTCAATTATGGGAAAATAGTCGTAAGAAAATAATCGTTTGCAATAATGTAATGCAAAAGCCCGTAATCATGTGCGATTACGGGCTTTTACTGTAAGTTTGTATATTTATTGTATATCTGATTTGCGATTATTATGCGAGGAATCCGAGATGTTCCAGCAATACTTTCACGCCGATCAGAATAAGCACGACGCCACCCGCGATCTGTGCGGGCTTCTGCCAGTGCGAGCCGAATGCGCGGCCGATATACAGGCCGGCTGCGGAGAACAGGCCGGTGGTGATGCCGATGATGATCACTGAAATCCAAATATTCAGCGACATGAATGCGAAGCTGACACCAACGGCGAATGCGTCGATGCTGCAGGCCACGGCGAGCGGAAGCATGTGCTTCCAATCGAAATCAGCGTTTTCCTTGGCGTTTTCCTCATCCTCTTCGAATGCTTCACGCACCATGTTGCCACCGATGAGGGCGAGCAGGACGAAAATGATCCAATGATCGACTGTGGTCACGTATTTGCTGAACGTGGAGGCGGCAAAATAGCCGAGCAGTGGGAAAAGCGCCTGAAATCCGCCGAACCAGAGGGCGGTTTTGAACGCGTCGAGGTCACGCAGTTTTTTGACGGTGAGACCTTTGCCGATGGAAACGGCGAATGCGTCCATCGATACGGAAACGGCAATAAGTAATGTTTGAATCAACATAGCTGGTATATAGGTTCATCCCGCCGGTTGTCCCACGGGATGGGCCTCGACGGAGTCTCACGTCCGCCTACGCCTAGGGGTACCGACATAGAACTGCCGCGCCAGCCAGCGGGCTTTGAATTCTGCGAATACTGTTCGCATGCCGTGAATTACGTGCTCCACTATAGCGGCGCCAGCGAATATGCGTGTACGGTATGAGTACATCCCGTCTGCGGGCTGTTTCTTCCACTCGCTGGAGGAATCCGGACACTTGGAGGGTATGGTTTTGTCCGTTTTCCTCCAATCGGTGGAGGAATCTGCCCGCTGAGAAGTTGATTTGCGGGCATTTTCTTCCAGTGACTGGGGAATCTGCCCGCTGGAAGCCGTGTTAGTGGGGTGATTGTTCCAGTGAGTGGAGGTTTTTGCCCGCTGAGGGGCTGGTTTGCGGGAGAATTCTTCCAGTGACTGGCGGAATCTGGACGTTGGAAGGTATGCAAAAGCCCGTTGACGTGTGCGAGTGCGTACGTCAACGGGCTTTCCTTGGATTGCTACCTAAAGCTATCTAGAAAGGCGTGGAAATCACTTCTCGGATTCGGCGAGGCGCTTGCGGGCGGCCACGATCTCAGCTTCAGCCTTCTCGACGCCGGTCCAATAATCGCCCGGCAGCACTTCCTTGCCCGGCTCCAGAGCCTTGTACTGCTCGAAGAAGTGCTTGATTTCAGCCTTGTGGTACTCGGAAACGTCTTCGACATCCTTGATGTCGTCGAAACGCACGTCAGCCGGCACGCACAGCACCTTGTCGTCTCCGCCAGCCTCGTCGACCATGTGGTACAGGCCAACGGCGCGGCATTCCACCACGCAGCCCGGGAACACGGAGTTCGGGATCATGACGAGTGCGTCGAGTGGATCGCCGTCCTCGCCCAGAGTGCCGTCGATGTAGCCGTAGTCATCCGGGTAACCCATGGAAGTGAACAGGGTGCGGTCCAGGAACACGCGGCCGGTCTCGTGATCCACTTCGTACTTGTTCTTGGAGCCGCGCGGAATTTCCACCACGACGTTGAAGGTTTCTGCCATGTCATTTCTCCTTGAGATTGGGCAGTTTACATTACCAGTAACCACAATACCGCTTTCCGCCGAAGTGGAACCGGTATTGTGGCATGAATCGAAACGAATTCCTAGTTGAGCTGACTGAGATTAATCAGATCGATTGAAAATCAGTCTTCGACAACGGTGAGCACGTGTGCCACGTCGGCCCATGGGGCGAGCGAAACGTAGTTGTCGTAACCCCATTCGAAGTCGCGGCCGGTCAGCTCGTCATGCACCTTGAGCGGCTTGTCGGTGGCGAAACCGAAGTCGCCAAGCTCCACATGTACGATGGACTGGTGCGCGTTGTGGCCGTCGAGGTTCACGATCACAATCACCGTATCTGCCTTGCCGGTACCGGTCAGTTCGGCCGGGGTCTGGCGCAGGAATGCGATCACGCCCGCATCGTCGCTCGGCAGAATGTGCAGATTGTGGTAGCTGCGGCATGCCGGGTGAGTGTCACGAATCTTGTTGAGCGAGGTCAGCAGTTCGGCGATACCGTACTTTTCGGTGCTGTCCCAGTCGCGCACCTTGACTTCGTACTTCTCATTGTCAATCTGCTCTTCGAAGCCCGGACGCTGCTTGTTTTCGATAAGCTCGTAGCCGTTGTAAATACCCCAGCTCGGGCTGCCCATAGCGGCGAGCACCGCACGCACTGCGTGACCGGCGATGCCGTTGTCGCGCACGTAGGCGGTGAGAATATCCGGAGTGGTGGGCCAGAACGTGTTGTGCTGGTAGAAGCCGCCATCGCCGTTGGTCTCTTCGAAGTACTCTTCGAGCTCTTCCTTGGTGTTACGCCATGGGAAGTAGCAGTGCGACTGCGTGAAGCCCGCATAGCTCAGCGCGCGCATCATGCCCGGGCGGGTGAACGCCTCGGCGAGGAACAGCACTTCCGGGTGCTTCTTCGTGACGGCGGCGATCACATCCTGCCAGAAACGCACCGGCTTGGTGTGAGGGTTGTCAACACGGAAGATCGTCACACCCGCCTTGACCCACAGGTCCATAATGCGTTCGACTTCTTTTTCGATGCCTTCCATGTCGGCATTGAAATCGATCGGGTAAATATCCTGATACTTCTTCGGCGGATTCTCGGCGAATGCGATGGTGCCGTCCGGCTTGGTGCGGAACCAGTTCGGATGCGCCTTAACCCACGGGTGGTCAGGAGAACACTGCAGAGCGAAATCAAGCGCGATTTCCAAGCCCAGCTCGTGGGCACGCTCGCAGAATGCCTTGAAATCGTCCATGGTGCCAAGCTGCGGGTCAACGGTGTCGTGGCCACCCAGTTCGGAACCGATGCCGAACGGAGAGCCCGGATCGTTCGGGCCGGCTACCAGGGAATTGTTGCGTCCCTTGCGGTTGGTCACGCCAATCGGGAAGATCGGCGGCAAATACACAATGTTGAAGCCTTCGGCTGCGGCACGTTCCAAGCCGGCGATTGATGTCTTGAGGTTGCCGGGAACGATCTTGCCGTCTTCGCCGTAGTAGGCACCTTCGGAACGCGGGAAGAACTGATACCAGGAAGCGAAGCTGGACTTCGGGCGTTCCACGCGGAAACGCTGCGGATTCGACTCGGACAGGCCGTCGCGCAGCGGGTTGGTTTCGTGCAGCTGCTCGATGTCGCTGCTCTGGGCTGCGGCGAGACGCTCTTCGGCGCTCAGCGACTTGTTTTCTATGGTCTTGGCAGCGTCGCGCAGCACCTTCTTGTCGGCTGCGGAAAGCTTGGAATCCTTCGCATCGGCCCAACGTGCGAGCAGTCGTGCGCCGGATTCCAGCGCGTTCTCCACGTCGTCGTTCACTTCAACCTTGATGGCGGCGTCGTGCAGCCAGGATTGGTAGGTGTCTTCCCAGCCTTCAACCACGATCTGCCATTCACCCAGCTGGCGCTTAACGGCGGCATAGTCGGAATCCCACGGCTTCAGATCGCTGTGCTCGCCGATCTTGACCATGGCTTCCCAACGGTCAAGACCCGGATTGGTGCAGGTCATGGCGAAACGTTCAACCTCGCGGCCGCGTGCGCTGCGCACGGACACGGTCGCTCCGGCCTTGGTACGGCCTTCGATGAACACTTGGGCGGTGACGTTGAATGCTTCGCCGAGCTCCACGCGTGCCGGGAACAGGCCGTTCTCAACGTTCGGGGTGATGTCGAGCACGTTCACGCGGCCGAACTGTTCGGGGCTGGTGCGTTCGATGACGGGGGCTGGGGCTTCACCTACGACTTGCGATGAGGCGGCCTTCGCCTTAGTGGTGCGCTTGCGAGCGGTGGATGCCGTAGGTTTTTTGGCGGCAGTGCGCTTGTGAGGCGTCTGAGATGTTGATGACTCCGCCTTGGCGGTCGTCTTCTTGACGGTTGATTGTTTGGTTGTGGTGCGCGGTTCTGCGCTCTTATCTTCTTCTGCCATACCGCCGATTATAGAGGAGAAAAGGTGGATTTGGGTGAACTATCTTCCGACCAGCGATTTTCCACCCTTTGTGGATAACTTGTTTACCTACGATTGGTAAAACGTTTTTTGTGGATAAGTTACGTTTGCTGATAAGCGAAGTTGTCCACAAAACGGCAAAAAGAACGTCCTCCGACCACAACCCTTGAAAAAGACCATGTGGTAATCGCAAGTATGCAAGTCTGTTGAATCACGGCAACAACGACGTGCATATCGAAAGGACGATGCAATGAATGCGATGAAGCGACGTATGCTTGCGATTCAGGCCGCGGTATTGGCGGTCTGCGCCATCATCGTGACGATGACATGCCCGGCAGCGCTGGCCGCCGAACAGCTGCTACGTGCGAACGGCAAGCATTACGAATATTTTCTTGATGGAAAACCGTATGTGATCGGGGTGAACGCGGAATCGAAATCGGGCAAATTCTATTATTGCCGGCAAATCGAAAGCGTGACAGACTATAAGGTGACTGAAACCACCACCGTGGAAAATACGGAAGCGGCGCGGCGCCTCGCATGGCTGCTGTCCGAATATCAATATGACGGGGAGCCGGTGCTTACGTATGCGGCGATCGGCGTGCTGGTGCACCGCAACTATGATGACCAAAAGGTGTGGGCCAGGCATGAGCAATACCTCTTCTCAGTAATGGACGGGCTGGAAAGCAAGGTCAACGAGCTTTGGGAGGAGGCCGCGAACAAGCTGCCGGTTTCTTCGAGGGTGACGCGTGATGATCGGCAGGGATTGCGGTCCGGAAGCCTGTTCGTGCAGTTGCTGGATGCGAGTGGCCAGCCGGTCGAGGGCATATTCACGGCGACGATCGAAGGCCCGGCCGTGTTCGACGAAGATGATGAGCCCACGGCAGTCGGCTGGGCCGAACCGGAGGGAACCACCGTGTATTGGCATGCAACGGGCGCCGGCGAGGTCAATATCAAGGTCGGATACCAGTCCGTGGGATTGGATGAGGCCGTCACCGCGCAGAAAATGATGGTGCTGAACGATGTGGTGGAACGTGAGGATAGCCTGCTGACGTTCAATGTCGATAACCTTTATGCCCCCGATCAGGAAATGCCGCAGACAGGAAGTCCGATGGGGCTGGTGTTGGGTTTGGCGGCTGCCGTGATGTGCTGCGGGGCGTTCATGCTGTATGCGGTACGGCGACGATGATATGCGGCGATGATGTCGTCTCGCGGAGGTGAGGCTTCTCGATGAGAGTTGCGATATTTCAGCTGCAATATATTCCGCATGTGCGTGAGAATACGTCTATATCATGCTGAAAACGTTGAAATTAAGCCGCAGACGAACAGATTTTTCTGCTGACGAACTCCCATTTTCACGTATCTACAATCATGGCGTCGTCGATACGAATGGAGGTTGCGATGACAGAAGAACATGCAGATGAAACGATGGTCGCGAGCATGCGTGCGGATGCCGAACGGCAGGGAGCCGATGATCGGAAGGTCACCGATGCGCCGCATTATCTGGCGCGGGTGCTGATGGCCAACGGCATACGAAACATGTATGGCGTGGTCGGCATTCCCGTCACCGATTTCGCGCGCATCGCGCAGGGTATGGGTATGCGATTCGTGGGCATGCGCCATGAGGAAGACGCTGTGAACGCGGCCGCGGCCGACGGATTCATCACCGGTCGGCCGGCTGTCACGTTGACGGTATCTGCTCCTGGATTCCTCAACGGTCTACCGGCACTGCTGGAAGCCACGGTGAACGGCTATCCGGTCATCATGATCGGCGGCTCCTCAACCCGCCATGTGGTCGACCTTGAGGAAGGCGAATACGAAGGCCTCGACCAGATGAACTACGCCAAGCAGTTCTGCAAGGCTTCGCTGCGCATCGACCGCATCGAAGATATTCCGCTCGCGGTGGCCCGTGCCATGCATATCGCCTCTTCAGGACGCCCAGGCGCGGTGTACATCGATTTCCCCGATGACACCGTGGCACAGACCCTGAGCCAAAGCGAAGCCGACCGCCTGATGTGGACGGCAACCGACCCGGCCCCTGCCATGGTGCCGGCACGCGAATCCATCGACGCGGCGCTCGCATTGCTGCAGCAGGCCGAACGTCCGCTCATGGTGATCGGCAAAGGCGCCGCAATCGCCCGCGCCGAAGAGGAAATCCGCGAATTCGTCAAGAAAACGGATATTCCATTCCAGCCAATGTCCATGGCCAAAGGCGTAGTGCCCGATACCGACCCACACAGCACGGCAAGCTGCCGTTCCACCGCGCTACGCAACGCCGACGTGGTATTGCTGGTCGGCGCGCGACTCAACTGGATGCTGTCGTTCGGCCAGGGCAAAACGTGGAACGAACATGTGAAATTCATCCAAATCGACATCAATCCGGAAGAAATCGAAAACACGCGCAGTATCGACGTACCAATCGTGGGGGATATTCGTTCCGCCATGACGCTGCTCAACGGATCTCTGGAAGAATACCCGTTCAAAGCTGACGAAACCTGGCTGAACGTGCTGAAGGAAGCCAGCGCGAAAAACGTGGCGAAATTTGAAACCCGCGAACAATCCGATCAGCTGCCCATGAGCCATTTCAACGCCTTGAGAGCCATCAAAAAGGTGTACAACAAACACCATGAAGATCTCATTCTCACCAATGAGGGAGCCAATTCGCTCGATGATTGCCGCAACATCATCGACATGCTCGAACCGCGCCATCGTTTGGACTGCGGCACGTGGGGTGTGATGGGCTGCGGCACCGGCTATGCGATTGGCGCGGCGCTTTCCACTGGCAAGAAAGTGCTGTACATCGGCGGCGATTCCGCATTCGGCTTCGATGGTATGGAAGTGGAGGTGGCCTGCCGCTACCAGCTGCCCATCACCTTCGTGGTGCTCAACAACGGCGGTATCTACCGCGGCGACTTCGAAAACCTTGGAGCGGACGGTGATCCGTCGCCGCTGACGCTTACCTACAACGCGCATTACGAGAAGGTCCTCGAAGCGTTCGGGGGTAAAGGTTACTACGCCACCACTCCGGAAGAAGTCGAACGCATGGTCGGCGAGGCGGTCGAATCAGGCAAGCCAAGCTTCGTGCATGTGCAGATCGCGCAGTATGCGGGCAAGGAATCCGGCAATATCGGAGCGTTGAATCCGAAGCCGGTGGTCGGAGCCCTCGTTGATTCCGAAGTCACCATGTACGACTACGCGACCGGCGCTCGCATGTAGCGCATCGGCTGTCGGTATGACATGTGGGCGTGCGAACGGTGGAATGCGTGCGCCCACTTTTTCTGCCTGAAAACCAATGATCCGATCAACGTATCTGCAATATCCGGAATATCAGCAATCAAACAATATTGCAGAAGATTGCAGATGGAAAAAAATATAAAGAAAGAACGACAGTGATAAACATACTTGTTGACGACATCGTGCCAATTATTGTCATTATGGCATTAGGGTATATTTGTGGAAAATTCAGTTATTTTGATGACGATCAGCGGCAGGGACTTAATAAACTTGTGTTGAATATCGCGCTTCCTGCGGCGTTATTTGTGTCCATCATCAAATCGACCCGTGCAATGCTTGCGAAAGACGCAACATTGACCGCCATCAGTTTCATCGGCGTCATCGTCATGTTTATGGTGAGCTATTACCTGTGCCGGTTGCTGTTCCACCACAGCATTCAGGAGGCGTCCGTCTGTGCTCTGATCGCAGGATCTCCGACGATTGGTTTCCTTGGATTCGCTGTGCTTGATCCGATTTACGGCAACACCGTCAGCACGAATCTCGTCATAGCCATTATTTCCATCGTGGTCAACGTGGTGACCATTCCGATCGGCATGTATCTGATCAACCTCGGCCAGGCCAAAGACCGAGCGAAGCTTAGCGTGCAGGCCGAAAACGCGGTCAATGCAAAGGTCAATGCAAAAGGCGATATCACGCTTGACCCGGCGCGAGATGCCGCAACCGACAAAACCGCCGAACTTATGGTGCATGGCACGTCGAATACGGGAAAGAACCGCAACGGCAATCTGCAGGCGTTGCTCGACGCACTGAAGCAACCGATCTGCTGGGCGTCGTTATTGGCCATTTTCCTAGTGTTGGTGGGCATTCATGTGCCAAGCCAGGTGGCGCCGACCTTCGATCTGATCGCCAAAGCGAATTCCGGTGTGGCCGTGCTTTCCGCGGGCCTCGCGCTTTCCACGGTGAAATTCTCGCTCGGTTGGGAAACCATCTGGAACACGTTCTTCCGCCTGATTCTGACGCCTGCAGTGTTCCTTGGCGTGGCGCTGTTGTGTGGCATGGGCGGTGACATGAACAAGATTTCGATGCTGGTGATGGCGGTCGCGTTGCCGCCGGCGTTCTCAGGCATCATTATTTCCAGCCGTTACAACATTTATGTAAAAGAAGGCGCCTCGACCACGGCCGTCGCCACGGTGGCATTCGCGGCCACCTGTCTGCTGTGGATCTGGCTCGTCCCCTTCTGCGTGGGCTGATTCAGTATCCTCACTGTAGCTCACGAAGCGCATATAGTAACGGAACGTTGAAATTCCAACGTTCCGTTACTGCATGCGCTTTTTGTGACGGTAAACCGTAAGACGTAAGACATGTGATTGTGTGCGGAAGTGCGGGGCGTGGACTGCAATGGATGTGACGCATAACAAATAAGGGCGAATCTTGTGATCCGCCCTTATTCGTGCGCCAGTGCGCGCTAACTTGCGTTACTTCAAATCAGCCTGCGCACCATCGTTGCCGCCGATCACACCGGAATCACGCAGCGAAGCGATCTGATCGTCGTCATATCCCAACGCATGCAGAATCTCACGGTTATGCTCGCCCAGCTTCGGCGCACGCTGGTAATCCGGCACGAAATTACTCATCGTAAACGGCATGCCGATCGTCTTGAAATCGCCGCGCGCATCCTGCTGGTCAATGGTCACAATCGTGCCATCCCCATTCAAATCAGGATCGTTCTCCAACTCATACCAATCCAACACCGGGCCGACCGGCACGCCCTTCGCACCTAATTCCTTGGTCAGCGTGTACTTGTCGAACTGCATGGTGTACGCCTCAACACGCTGGTACACCTCGGTTTTATGCTCGTCACGCGCATTGGCGGTATTGAAACGCGGGTCGGTCAGCCAATCCTCGAATCCCATCGCATGGCAGAAATTCTCGAAGCCCTTCTTGGACTGTTGAACCACTATATATACGTAAGCGTTCGGGTCATGCTCCCAGCCTTTCGCGCGGTAGCACCAGCCAAGCACCAAACCACCCTCCGCATTCGCTGCGCGCGGAATGGCTTTGCCTTGCTTGCCCCACTCATAATTCGGGTAGCAGTCGTAGTAGGAAAGCTTGCCCAAACGGTCGAGAATCAACTGGTCGCGCAGCTTGACACGGCACAAGTTCAGTACCGCATTCTGCATCGACTGGTACACATAGCAACCCTCACCGGTATGCTCGCGCTGCAACAGCGCCGAAAGAATGGCGATCAGCAGATGCATTCCGCTGTTGGAATCGCCCAATGCGGCGCCGGACTGCGTGGGCACATTGCGCTCGCCGTCATACCAGCCGGTGGTGGAAGCGGCACCGCCCGCGGACTGCGCGACCGGCTCGAACGCCTTGACATGCTCGAACCGGCTGCCCTTGTTGAAGCCCTTCAGCGACGCCATGATCAGACGCGGATTGATCGCATGTACGTCATTCCATCCGAAGCCAAGCTTTTCCACGTCTCCCGGGCCGATATTCTCTACGAACACGTCGGCTTTCTTCAGGAGTTCGGCGAGGATTTTCTTGCCTTCCGGATCTCTCATGTTCAGCGTGATGGATTTCTTGTTGGCATTGAGCTGAAGGAAGTACAGGGAGTACGAGCCATCCACGTCGTTCATTTCATTACGTGTCGGATCTCCGCCCTGCACCTTCTCCACCTTGATGACGTCGGCGCCCATCCATGCGAGCATCTGGGTGCACGACGGGCCGGACTGCACCTGCGTCCAGTCAATCACGGTGATGCCTTTCAATGGCGCGGTGTCCTGCGTTGCCTTTGTTGCCGTATCGTGCGTTGCGCTGTCTTGCATTGTGGTGTCCTGCGTCGCGTTGTGCGCGTTCGCTTGATTCATATAATGCATTGCCTTGTTCTCCTTATATCTGGTGATATGTGGTTGGCGAGGTCAACGTAGCGCATGCAACCTTGGAGAACGTTGGATTTTCAGCCTTGAGCGGCAATCTTCGCTTTCGGCACATGCGATTGGCGGATCCGGCGCATTTTCGCCATACTTTCGGCACATGCGATTGATGAACTCGGCTGATATACCCGGTTTTTGTCGGATTTTGTCCAGATTTTGTCCAGAAATTGGTTTTGGTGAGATTTGACGGAAAACAAAAAAGCTAGGAATTGTTGCAATTCCTAGCTTTCATTGGTAGCGGGGCATGGATTTGAACCATGGACCTCTGGGTTATGATGTTCGACCCCAGAGGGCCGGTCGCGTGGCCTGGGCAACTGTCAGGCCGCGAGTATCCAACCCCGTCGTAATCGACCGTCGCTGATCAAGTCAGCGACAGGCAGACCTCCTTCGTCATCGTGACGCTCGCCAATTATGTCCAGCGCCTTCGATGGTGTGAGAGACGGATCAAGCAGAGTGCTCAGCGGCACGCCAATGAAGTCGGCCGCTTTACATGTGTCGTTAATGCTCCAAGCACTTCCGCTGATGAACATGCGAGATACGGCCTGTGGTTTACGACCCATATACTCGGCTAGATCCTTGCGATACAAGCCTTTTAACTGCATGAACATGTTGAGGTTCAGCAGCATCACAGACTGTGGATCTGTGGTGATTTTCTGTGCGATTGTTGCTGTCATGCGATTAATACTAATCGAAATCGGTTAGTTACGCAAATTCGTTTACTTGACTTGAATACGACACGCCGATAAACGAAAACGTGTAGTGCGTGTATAGTTGCAGCCATGAACACTAAACGAAATCGTATCGCGGGAGACGTTCTCGTTGAGCGACTGGATGAACTGGAAAGCCAGCGCAACCTAACTCAGCGAGAAGTCGCCGAAGCGATTGGAATGCCAGAGCAGACCTACAGCAACAAAAAGAATCGCACCGGTCGCTCATTCACTCTCAAAGATATGAACGCGCTCGCCGACTTCTTCAACGTTTCCACTGACTATCTGCTCGGCCGCATTGATACCCCGTGGCCGGATCCATGGGAAGAAAAGGAGAACAAATGAAAAACATCCGCAAAGCCTGCGTCGAAGCGATATTTAGGGAATTTGAGAACGAGGGCGACGCCATCCGTCCGGCCGCCGGCGACGGGTGGGGCGAAATCGAAGCAAGACGTTCGCTCGGTCACATCGTCGGACCGATGGACATCGACGTGACCGACCTCGTGGACATCGTCATCGACACCATCAACAAGGAGCTGTGATGGAATCAATGCCTTTGGCCGTTGGTCAGGCGCTGCTCGATCTCAGTGTTGCGTCTGCTGCCCAGTTCGGTGGTGTATGTGACGTGTACAGTGACGCGGCATGTTCCGATGCTGGCAAAGAAGAAGCCGTTTCTGGAGTTGATGGCGTCGATCTCGGATTGGTCTTTGATTATCTGCTTGGAGAAGAACTTGCTTTCGAGCGCAATCTCGCAGAACGGCATTGTCTTGTCGACGCGCGCCTGCGCAATGGTCTGGTCTTCAAAGCGGACGAACACATGAACGTCTCGTGCGATGTTGCCGCAATCGTTGACAAGGAAGATGGTGGAAGTTTCTCCATCGTACTCGACCCTCCACTTGTAAACCGTCTGGTCGGCAGTGACTGCCAACGCCCGTTGGCTGATCGCGTTCGCGTCTGCAGCTATCTCGTTCGCTTTGCCGGCAAGGTCGTTGGCGTGTTCGGCGATCCCCTTCGAGTCGGCGGCGATCCCGTTGGCTTCTTCCGCCGAGTCGTTGGCGTCCTTGGCGAGCTTGTTTCCAGCATGCGTTTGGAACAAGGCGACGCATCCGGCGACACCGCCAACCAATCCCGTGATGGCGCCGACGACGCCGGTGACCGCATTGATGTCCATTCCACTGATTCTAAAGCAGAGGCAAAACGATGAAAGCTCTTGTCCGCATCATCCTGCACCAACTGCTGTTCTCGGTGTGGCTACTGGCCATGTGGGTGCTGTACTGCACGCCGGCCTGTACTCACCCGATCGAACATCTCATCGCCGCGCCGTTCGCGGTGCTCATCCCGACGGCCGTCATCATGCGCCGCCTGTGCTCCGACCCCCGCTTCGCGCGCTGGCTGGACGAGCAACGGCAGTGAAGGACTTGGACGGTTCCGCACACATTGCGGCATGGACGTGGTTCGTCATGCGCGGCCATGCCGGAACCGCCCGCGCGTCAAGGAAAAGACGTTAAAACCAGCCGGACGGGTCATCTTCTCTCTTCTCCTCCCGTCCGGCCTTCGCCGGGGCCCGCGACAGGATGCGGGCGCCATGGATCGGCGTGTTGAGGTCACGTCGGCGGATGGATGCACGGTTCGACTCCGCGCCCCGGCACGACACCAATCCAAAGGAGGCAAACGTTGCCAAGCAAAACACCAAGCAGACCGGAAGGCGAGAAGTGGTTCGAATGGCCGCTCACACCCGCCAGCGTAGGCATGACGCCCGCCGAACTCCTCGCCGAACTGTACGAGACCATCAGCCAGCTCAACCGCGACCGTGGCTGGAACCTCACCATGGTCGCACCGGCGCGCTTCGGCGAGATCGTCATCGACCGCGAGGCCGGATGCCTGCGCGCCAAGTGCGCGTGGAAAGCCAAGGATCCCAGCCAGCTCGGCCCGGAACCGGCCGGATACGTGAGGGGGGAGTGACATGGCCATAGGGGAGACCGTCATCACCATCGTCGGCAACCTCACCGCGGATCCCGAACTGAGGACCACCGGTCAGGGCGCGCAGGTCGCCAGCTTCACCATCGCAAACACCGCGCGCGTATATAACAAGCAGACCGGCCAGTACGAGGATGGGCCGGCGCTGTTCATGCGCTGCTCGGCATGGCGTGACATGGCCTCGCATTGCGCGCAGAGCCTTGCGAAGGGCATGCGCGTCATCGCGCAGGGACGCCTCCAACAGCATTCCTACCAGGCGCAGGACGGCACCAACAGAACCGTCGTGGAGCTGTGGGTCGACGAAATCGGACCAAGCCTGAGATACGCCACGGCGCAGGTCAGCCGCATCAGCCGACAGCCGCAAGGTCCCGTCTACGGCAATCCCGCCGCGCAGACGCCGACCGTCAACACCGGCGCAGGCGGCTGGAGCCAACGGTCGCAACAGCCGGCGCAGACACAGCAACCCGCCCAGCCTCCGGCCGATGATCCGTGGGGCGCGCCGTCGGACGACCAGTCATCATTCGGAGACTTCGGCAAACCGGAATCCGAACCGGAATTCTAAGGAGCAGCAATGAAAGCCAGCGCACAACAGGCGCTCATCCCGCAGGAGGCCACGCCCGACACGCTCATCGACCTCATCGGCAAGACCCAGCAGGTCACCAAGGCCGCGGCCGTGGTGCTCAAGGCATGCCGCACCGTCATGGACACCCACACCAAGAAGGAGCACATCGACAAGTGGGGCGGCATCCACGCCATCACCGAAGCCGTGTACGACTGCGCAGACCTCGCGCAGCGCATTCTCGACGCCGGCCTGGCCATGGAGAACATGTGCGCGAAGCCCGCCACGTCACGGCAGATGATCCTCATCGATGACCTGCGCCGCAGCCTCGACATGGACGACAGTGACGTGGAGGCGACCGTCGATCCGGACACCGGCGAGATCGACTGAACCACGGAAGGAGCAAGAGAGATATGTGGTTCATCATCGACGACCAGATGGCCGACGACAGGCGCATCCGCCGCCTGCCGCTCGCCACCGTGGGCCTGTGGGTCAAGCTGTGCGTCATCCACTCCAAAGGCGTCTCGATGCAGGCCAAGGACCCGGCCGCATACCCCGGCCACTTCGACAAGCTCGACCTCAAGGACGCCGGCGGCACCATGAAACAGCTCCAGCAGCTCATCGACTCCGGCCTCATGGAAGAGCACGACGGCGGCTGGCGCCCCGTCTACGCCGAAGGCATATGCAGGGAGCCCAGAGTGTTGACCGAAGAGCAACGCGAGGCGCGCCGCAAGGCCGGAAGCAAGGGAGGACGCCGCAAGGCCGCCAACCAGAAAGCCAAGCAAACGTCTGGCGACTTGCCAGAAAACAGCCAAGCAAACGGAGAGCAAAACAGTAGCGAGACAGGTAGCAAACCTTCTAGCAAGTTGCTAGAAGACAGCCAAGCAAAAACATGGCATAAAACCGATACCTATACCGATAATCCATCTCCGACCCCTCCCGCCGGCAAACCGAAGCAACCCGCCACGCCGGAATCCGGCTTCGACCATTTCGCCGAAGCCTATCCCGGATCCGTCGGCGCGAAAGGCCGCAAGACCGAAGCCGAAGCCAGAGCCCTGTACGCGGCCATCGCCGGAAACCCCGTCGAACTCACCCGCCTCCAAACCGCGCTCCGCCGCTACAAGCACGCCGTCAACGACGGTCAAGTCCGCACCGGCCACATCCCACGGCTCAACACATGGCTCCGCCAATGGGAAACCTGGGCACCCGAGCCAATCTCGCCGCCGCCAAGCCACAAGCACACCTGGAACTGCGAACACGTCCACCAGCTCATGGATCCGCATGAGGACGAATACGACCACACCGGCAGCCTCCGCACCGGCAACCCAAGCGAATGGTGGAAGGCATGCCAAGCGTGCGCAGACGAACTCAACCAACAACAAACCAGCAAGGAGAAGCAATGAGCAGCTACCAAAGCAACGAAATCAAGCTCATCAACACGAGCCTCATCGACCCACACCCCGACAACCCACGCAAAAACATCGGCGACGTGACCGACCTCGCCGCCAGCATCAAAACCAACGGCCTCCTCACACCCCTCAGCATCGTACCCAACGGCAGCCGCTACCGCGTCATCGCCGGACACCGCAGACTCGCCGCATGCAAACAGGCCGGAATCGGAGCCGTCCCATGCTTCGTGCTCCAACTCGACCCATTGCAGCAGCTCGAGGCCATGGTCACCGAGAACTGCCAGCGCGAACAGCTCACCGTGTTGGAGGAGGCCGACGCCATCCAGGGCATGCTCGACCTCGGAGCCACCACCGCCAGCGTCGCCCACCGGCTCGGCCGAAGCGGCGCCTACGTGCGTGACCGCGCCAAGGCCGCCAGCATCGGCAACGAGGTCAGAGCGACCCGCGACGATTTCAGCCAGCTCACCATCGGCCAGCTCGTGGCCATAGCGCGATATGACGGCCAGCCGGACAGGCAGAAGAAGCTCGCGCAGGCGGCCGGCACCTCGAACTTCGACTACATCCTCCGCAACATCGAACGCGACGACCGCGACCGGCAATGGGTCGAATCGGTCGCCGCGCTCCTCGTGGAGTCCGACAACGGCATCAACCTCATCCCCGACCCACCCTACAGCAACCCGGAATGGCGCTTCATCGGCTGCATGTCCCCGTCCACCAGCACCCCCGAAGAAGCCATCGAGAAGATCCGCGATCAGAACCCCGCAGCCGTATCCATCCACACGGTCTCGCAGCAGGTCTACCTCTGGACCCGCCGCGACAAGACCGCCGACGCCGAAAAGGAAGCCCGACGAGCCGCCGAACAAGCCGAACGCGACGCCCGCCGGCACGCGCTCGAGGAATACGCCGCCACCTCGGCCGACAAGCGCATGGCATGGCTCCACGCCAACCTCTACGCCATCAAACGCGCCCAGCTCATCGAAACAGCGGCAAAGCTCGGACTCCTGCAGATCATCGACCCCTTCCCAGGCGGTCTCATCGACGCCCTCACCAGCTGGAACGAACACAGCGGCAGCCGCAAGGAATACGAGAAGATCAGCGGCATCACAGCCGAAGACGCCCCCACGGCCGCGCGCATCAGCCTGCAGACCGCCGACTGGCCAATGGAAGCCGTGACCATCCTCGCCGCACGTTTCGAATGGTTCATCGACCCGACCGACTGGACCGTCGTCAACGACACCAGCAGACGCATCCCCGGCTACTACCAGATCCTCCAAGACCTCGGCTACACGCCCGCCGACGACGAGACCAGCCACCTCGACCAGCTCATCGCCGCCATCAGCGAAGCCGACCAAGACGAGGAGAACAACCAATGACCAGGAAACAACTCGAAAGACTCGCCCAACTCCTCACCGACACCGCCCAGACCGCCAGCACAATCGAACTGCGAGCGCTCGCCGGCGGCAAGGCGGATGACGGCATCGTGGCGATGGCGGCCGGGTTGAGAGCCAATTGCACTGCTTGTTTGGTGTTGGTCGACGGTCTGATGCAGGAGGGGGTGCGTTGTGAGTGAGTTCGATGATTCCAAGCGTGCCGCGTTGGAGCGGCAGGGATGGCATTGCCTGCGGTGCGGGACGAACATCCATGACCCGTCACGCTGGCCTGGGCGTTCCGGCCATCACCGTCAACTGCGGCGTGCGGCGGATCCGGATGTGAGGCACAGTCCGGCCAACATCGTCGAGTTGTGCGGTTCGGGCACGACCGGCTGCCACGGCTGGGTCCACCAGCACGTTAAGGAGGCCGAACGCCTCGGGCTGATAGTCCCGCTCGGCAGAGATCCGCGCACCACCCCGGTGCGCGACTGGCAGGGGATATGGCTCCGCCTCAACCAGGACGGGACCGCGACCCCGCTCACGCAGACCGAAATCATTCTCCTCCAAACGAAAGGAAACCAATGATGAGCGAGGAAAAAGCCAAAGAGGACATGCTGCTGTGGATGGACGTGGAGACCACGGGTCTCGACCCGGACCATGACAGGATCCTCGAGGTGGAAATGCGTTGCACCGACATGAGAGGCGTGCGGTGCGTCGGAGGTTTCCGCCGCGTCATCGGGTTGAAAGGCCGCAAGGCATCCGTTACGGACGGGAACCTCGAGGCGTGGCGCATGCACTGCGCCAACGGACTGCTCGAAGTCGCGCTCGACGGCGGATATACGGAAGAGGCGACGGCGAACGCGCTCGAGGAATACGTCGACAGCCTCGCGCAATCGTTCACGCTCCATCCGGCAGGCAGCAACCCGCAGTTCGACCTCGACTTCATCGGCCGACTCTGCCCGAACCTCCCGCTGCACCACCACCGCATCGACATGGCCACCCTCCGTGCCGGTCTCGAAGCCGCCGGCTGGGATGTGAGGCCGGAAGAGGAGACGCCTATTGCCAGCGCCCACCGCACCGGCACATGCCTCGACTGTGACATCCGTCAATACGCGCGCATCATCCGCCACCTCTCCGAACATCCGGTCCGATACGTCGCCACGAAAGCAGCAAGGTGATGAGCATCTCGGCAGTGATCCTCCTATGCGCCGCCATCCTGATCGGCTGGATGGCCAACCGGCCATGAACCGTACCAAGCCAACTATGAAAGGAACCTCGGAATGAAACAGACCATCAACCGCATCTCCAACCGCATCGCCGACCGGTCCGCCACGCTGTTCGCCCTCACCGCGATGCTGCTCGTGCCGCACGCCATCATCCGGCCGATCATCGGCATCGGCCTCCACCACTGGATCCCCATCCAATGGCTCGCCCTGCATGTCCTGCTCATCATCCTCACCCTATGCGTCGCGCTCGCCGCCTACATCATTGCGGACCGCACCGCGCCGGAACCGCCGGAAACATACTGAAAGGAGCCATCATGGCAGACCAGGAGAACATACCGATCGGTCTGGAGACGCAGAACAAGGTGGCCGAGGCCATCTACCTGCGCTGGTATAGCAACGGCCGGCGCCATCCACGCCCATGGAACGAAATGCCCATGGAGGGCAAAGAGCCATGGAGGCGCGTGGCCAAGGACGCCATCAGAACGTTCTTCGCATCTCCCGAGTTCCAGACGCTGCTCGACGACGTGTACGACGAAGGCTACGACGCGGCCGAAAAGGACGCCCAAGGCGAAAACGAAGGCGAGGAACCGCGGTGAGCGTCAACGTCCCACTGCATAAATGGCGGTCGGCCGACCCGGCCATCCTGATCGGCCGCCGCTGCATCGCCCAAACCGACCAGGACGTCATCATCGACGGACGACTCGAACTCATCCGACATCCGGACGGCGCCGCCACCCTCCGCTTCCAAGGCATCGGAAACGACATCATCGACCACGATCCGAACACATGTTCCAACAGCATGAGCGACGGCATACGAAGCCTCGCCATCTACGGAAAGGAATGAAATGCACCACACAGACACCGTCAGAATCGCCACCAACCCACGCAAATGGCGCAGACCTGCACCCTGCCCGGCATGCCGCAAGTCCCGGCCGCTCATCCTGACCCTCGGCACCATCTACAAACTCCGAACCCGCAAACCGGTCAACACCATCTACGGCTGCATCTGCCCCAACTGCCGGCACAAATGCATCCTCCACGTCGACGGCAGAAGCCTCAACAAGGCCATCCGCCTCTGGAACCACCACGCCAGCCACCATCAAAGGAACGAACAATGAGAAACACCATCTGCGCCACACTCACCGCCATCACCCTCACCCTCTGCACCGCGCTCGCAGGATGCGGGAGCGCGTCCAAGACGTCGACCCCGGCCCCCGTCATCGCCGCCACCGGCACTACATGCTCCAAAATGTCCAGCGACGACATCAAGGAATGCATCGTCACACTGTCCGACACGAGGAAAGTTGACTGCGTCGTCTACTCGGGCTACAAGCAGGGCGGCCTGTCATGCGACTGGAATCACGTCAGCGGAGCGGACAAGGAACCACGATGAAAATCAGAATCCAGGACGGCGCCATATACATCGCGCCGGAAGACGACGAGGAACGCCAAGCGGTCGAAATCACCATCAACACCCTGCTCAGATGGGTGGCGGAACACGACAAGGAAAAGAGACAGCAATGAACAACACGGGCGCAGACATCGCCATCAGCACGCTCAACAAACTCATCGACCAGGAACTCGAAGCCGTCCGCGCCGCGACAAGGGACGGCAATACCACCTTCGGCAGCTACGCCCAGACCCGACACAACGCCTTCCTCTACGCCAGGGACGAGATCAGGAAGGCGCTCGCCGATGCCATGGAGGAAAGGGATGCGGGGAATCCATTCCTGCCGCAGCGCGACGAATTGGTCACGCAGGATATGCACACCTGCGATTTGTGCGGCCGGTGGTGTTCAAGTCCCGTCTATTCCATAGGCCTCATCTACGGCGGCCAGGCGAAGACACTCACCGAGGTGTGCGCCGACTGCATGTGGCGTCTCAAATTCCAGCCGGTCAAAACCATCCCACTGGACAGCTACCGGCTTTTTGAGAAGTGGCTGGACGAGCAGAAGGAGACGGAGCGGTGAGTAGGAAATTTAAGGTAGTGCCGGTTATGTACGCGGCAAGCGGAAGCGCGTACACGCTGAAGCTGCAGAATACGGAAGCGCTCGCCGGTCTGCTTTCCGACGGATGGAGCGTGATGCGCACCGACGTGTTGCCGGGACTCGGCGGCAAAGGCGAGTACAAGGTGGAGCCGAACACATGCTATGAGCCATCATTCCCGCCGACAATCGTCTACATCCTTGAGAAGGAGTCGGAATGATGAACAGCATCAGTCGTAACAAACGGCGCAATACGAGGTCAGCCTGCGCAGGATAGAGCATTGCGTCATCTGCAGCAGGTGATGGAAGCTGTACGCCGCGTCCTCGCGTCTGACCATCTGGACCGAACTGTGCCCGGATGGGTGATGTGGCTGCTGCGGCACAAGACCCGGAAGACCATGCACAATCAACAGAGAAAGGAATTGAAATGAGCGAGGAAACACTGGAACCGCCGCTCCCGCCTATCGACGCGCGCACCGAAGCCGTCGCCGAACGTCTGTTCGGACTCAAATGGGCACTCCGCAAGGACTCCACCGAAATCATTCACGAGGAATGGCAGACCGCACCCGAATGGGTCCGCGACGGATACCTGCGCCAAGCCATCGAAGTGCTCGCCACCGCCGACCAAGCGCGACCCGCGAGCGCCGAAGGATCCGATTATAAGGAGCGGATGCGCTTCGAATACCGTGATTTGACCGCTCGTGCCGGCAGGCTCAGGGACATGCTGCAGCGGTATGCGGACGGCACGCTTGACTTCGAGCTCGTCTGCCCGATCGCTCTGTTGAGCAGGCAGCTTGACGTCATGGATGAATACGCGCTCATCCTCCGCAGGCGCGCAAACATCGAGCGCATCAGCCTCGGCTACCAGCGCATCGACACGGCCGCCAGGGACACCCGATGAGCGACACGGCCGACCCCACAAACGAACCAACAAAGGAGAACAAGCAATGAGCAACGACATCGACAAAAGCGTAAACCGCCTCAACGCAGCTGAAACCATCCGCCGCCAGGCCATCGCACTGCAGAAACACATCAGCGAAGCGCTCGCCGACATCCAAACCCTCAGCGGCAGCGAGGACATCCAGATCAGCCACGCGCTCACCATGGCCACCATCCAAGCATCCAAGGCACTCAAACAAGCCCACCTGATGCAGGACACAGCCGACATGCTCGACCAAGCCGACCAACGGGACGAGGAAAACAAAATCAGCCGCATGCTCATGCATAAGATAGCCCAACAAGGAGAATAAAAAAGAGAGGCCCCACCAGCCGGCAGAACCTCCAAGAAACCAACCACCATTCTAGCCGAAAGCGGGACCATCATGAACAAATGCCAGCAATGCGGCACCGAAGCACAAACACCTCTCTGCAAAACCTGCGCCAAACACATGCGACGACAAATCACCAGCCTCGCCAAAACCATCCCCGAACTCCGCGCGCTCGCCGAACGCAAGGCCCATATCGGCGAGCGCTGTGGTGGTGTTCGTGGAGGTTCGGTCGGTCTGCCGGTGAGTGTGCATTGGTTGGAGGTGTATGAGGAGGCGGCTCGCCTGATGCTTCGGTTGGCTGGTTGCGTGGATTTGAAGTGGATGCTGTTGCCGGTCGAGGGGTGGCGTCCGGCGTATCGGGCGGTGTGCAGGTCGTGGTCGCGTGTGGTGTGTTCTCCGGCTGCGGGCGAGCTGGCCGATCGGCTGGATAGGATGCTTCGGCGTATCGATAGGTTGTGCACGCCTTCGGATGGGCGCGTGACCGTCGTGCAGTGTCCGGATTGTTCGGCGTCGTTGGCGGTGCCGCAGGGTATGCGTGATGGCTGGTGCCCCGGATGCGGCGAGCGTCTCGATCTGGACATGCTGGTGGCGGGCCGTGTGGATGCCGCGGGCCGTGCGGTCATGACCTGTTCGCCTGCGGAGGCGGCGGACTGGCTGACCGACCGTGCGGGACTGCGGACCACGCGCAAGCAGGTGTCCAATTGGCTGGCGCGCGGCAGACTGGCGGAGGCGCGCCGGATCGGCCGTGGCGTGTGGGAATTCAATCAGGCCGAGCTGGTCGACACGCGGCTTGCGCAAGAGGGTGAGTCCGCGTAATCTGTAAAGAACTTGCACCATGCCCGGAGGGGCTGGTGCTTTTCTTTTACCATCCAGCCCCTGTAGCTCAATCGGTAGAGCAGCGGTCTTTTAAACCATGGGTCCTCGGTTCGAGTCCGAGTGGGGGCACCGCAAAAGGGAGGCGGCATGGACATGCTCATCCTAACCATCGGCTCGTGCGTGGTGTTCGCCGCCTGTCTCATCGCCCTGTGGCTGATGCCATGAGCAATCCACGCTACCGTAACGGCCACCGCCGGCGGGAGGTGCAGGCGTACTATCGAGCTCGCCGCGCCGACTGCTACATCTGCGGCAGGCCAATCGACTACAGTCTGCGGCCTCCGGATCCGTGGAGCTTCGTCGTGGACGAGACCGTGGCCATCGCCAACGGCGGCCGCGTCTGCCGAGCGAACAGCGGGCCGGCGCACCGCTGGTGCAACGCGGTCAAAGGCACGCACACGCTCGAATGGGCGCGCGCCGAAGTGAAACGAAGACTCGCCGGCGGCAAACCCGCCGCCGCGTCGAAGCCGCGCGACTTCGAGGCCGCCGACTGGTGAAGCCCACGGGAGGATACCCCCGTCATCGTTTCGGCGGCGACCTCGTGTGCAGCGCCTATCTCTCTCCCCGCGAAAAATAATCGTCGCCGGCGACACCATCGACGGCAAAGGAGGCGCCATGCCGATCCGGACCTGCGCGCAATGCGGCCACGCCATGCCGAAAAACGCCAGCGCCAAACGCAAATACTGCTCCGACAACTGCCGCAAGCTCGCCAGCAAACACAGACACTCACCACAACACCAAACGTCGCCCACGACGCCGCCAGCCAACGAACCGTCGCCACAGCAGCTGACCGCGCCGGCCACATACCGCGACCTGCTCGAGGTCAGCAGAACCGCGCTCATGCGCAACCTCGAGGACTCGCACTGTCCGGCAACGGCCGTCGCCGGACTGAGCAAACAGCTCCTCGCCGTCGGCAAGGAACTGCTCGAGATGGACCGGGAGAAGGAACCAGATCCGATACTCGACGACCCGGAGGAGATGGCAGATGGCATCGAAGATGACCCCTTCGACGCCGAAACTATCTGACGCCGCCCGAATCCTGAACATCCCCGACGGCATCGCCACCACCGGCTTCGGCCGCGTCCGCCGCGTCGCCGACCGGCTCGGCATCCGGTTCGACCGATGGCAGGAAGGCATCGGCACGCTCATGCTCGCCAAACGCGCCGACGGCACCTACGCCAGCTCGGTCGGCGGCATCGGCATGAGCATCTGCCGACAGACCGGCAAGACATTCACCGTCGGCACCATCATCGTCATCCTGTGCCTGACCACACCAAACCTCAAGGTCATCTGGACCGCGCACCGCACCAGAACCTCGGCCGAAACCTTCAAATCGATGCAGGCGCTCGTCAAACGCCCCGGCCTATCACGACACTGCAAAGCCATCCGCCAGACCAACGGGCAGGAGGAGATCGCCTTCGCCAACGGCAGCCGCATCCTCTTCGGCGCCCGCGAACAAGGCTTCGGCCGAGGCTTCGCCGCAGTCGACGTCATCATCTTCGACGAGGCCCAGATCCTCACCGAAAAAGCCCTCGAGGACATGATCCCGACCGCCAACGCCGCGAAAAACCCGCTCATCATCCACATGGGCACACCACCCAGACCGGTCGACCCCGGCGAAGTGTTCACCAACCGCCGCACCGCCGGCCTCGCGCACGACCCGGACAGCACATGGATCGAGTTCGGCGCCGACCGCGACTGCGACACCGCAGACCCCGACGCATGGGCCCAGGCCAACCCGAGCTACCCGCACCGCACGACCGCCAACGCCATGCTCCGCATGCTCAAGAACCTCGGCGAGGACAGCTTCCGCCGCGAGGCCCTCGGCATCTGGGACCAGGACACCGAACACGCGGCCATCGACCCGGAACTCTGGGCACAGGCCGCCACACCGGAACGAGCATCCGGCGGATGGACGGCCATGGCCATCGACATGCCGCCCCACCGCGGATGGATCACCATCGGCGCATGCCAGGCATACGAGGACGGCACCGCGTACATCGACATCGCCGCCCTCAAAGGCGTCAGAAAACACGGCACCAAATGGCCCGTCGACTTCCTCGCCAGCCGCTGGCCGCACCTCGCCGCCGTCGTCATCGACGCGCAGTCGCCGGCCACCGTGCTCATCCCGCCACTCAAGGCCGCCGGCATCGACGTGACCGTCACCAGCGCGAGCGACATGGGCAAGGCATGCGGCCGCCTCCTCGACATGCTCCAATACCACGAACTGCGCCACAAGCCGGACGTGCGCCCGCTCGACCAGGCCGTCGCCGGCGCGACGGTCCGCAAGATCGGCGTCGAGGGCGCGTTCGGATGGAACAAACTCGGATCCGACGTCGACATCAGCCCGCTCGTCGCCGCGACCCTCGCCCTGCACGGCGCCGTCACCAGCACCCGACGGCCGGGCGACGAACCAGAACAAAGGATGATCGAACTGCCATGACACTCCTCGAACCGCTGCCGGCCACAGTCGCCGGCCTGACGCCCGACGAAGACGACGCCTTCCGACGCCTCACCGCGAAAATCATCCGCCACCGCACACGCAACCGCATCCGCACCGTCTACTACAACGGCCGCAACGAACTCCACGACCTCGGCTACAGCCTCCCACCAATCGCCAAAGACGTGGAAATCGTCGTCGGATGGCCGGAAAAAGCCATCGAAGGACTCGCCAACCGCGTCGTGCTCGACGGCATCACCACCCAGGACGGCAGCGACCTGAGCAAACAGGTCAGCGACCTGCTCGACGCCAACGACCTCGCGCAGACCGCCGAAAACGCGCACACCGACGCCCTTGTGCACTCCTGCAGCTTCGTCGCCGCGCTCCAAGGCACGCCGGACAGGGGAGAGCCCGCCGCGATCATCCAGGAGTTCCCCGCCGACGTCGCCACAGGCACATGGGACAGCCGCATCCACGGCCTCACCGAAGCCCTGCTCTACGACATAGACGAGGACGAGACCTACGGCCGCCAGATCCGCGCATGCTACCTCATGCTCCCCGGCAAACTCATCGGCTGCGCGATGCGCGACTGGCAATGGACCGTGTACGCGCGCACCGCATGGCAGGGCCGACTGCCCGTCGAACTGCTCGCATACCGGCCGGACAGCAAACGACCGTTCGGCCGATCACGCATCAGCCGCACCGTCATGAGCCTGACCGACAGCGCCGTGCGCACCTTCCTGCGCAGCGAAGTGCAGGCCGAACTCTACTCGGTCCCTCCCAGATACTTCCTGGGCGTCACCGAGGACATGTTCCGCGGCAAGGACGGCAACCTCAAGCCACGATGGCAGATCATGCTCGACCAGGTGCTCGCGCTGCCGCGCGACAAGCAGGGCAACCTGCCACAGGTCGGCACGTTCACCCAGGCGAGCTTCGAGCCGCACGCCGCGCAACTGCGCCAGACCGCCTCGATGTTCGCCGCGGCCACCAGCCTGCCGCCCGACTCCATGGGCGTGCTCACCGACAACCCAAGCTCGGCCGAGGCGATCGACAAGGCGGTCAAGGAACTCTGCCTGAACGCCGAAAGCTGCCAGAGACGCTTCGGCCCAGCATGGGAACGCATCATCGCCACCGCCGCCCGCATCGCCGGCGACGGCCAGGCCACAGCGGTATCCAGCCAATGGCGCAACCCCGCCACACCAAGCCGGGCCGCCGCGGCCGACGCCGCCGTGAAACTAGTCGGGGCCAACATCCTGCCGGCCGACAGCGACGTCACCTACGACATGCTCGACCTGAGCGACCGGCAACGCCAGACCCTCCGGCGCGAGCAACGCGCCAAACGAGCACAGCAGGCGCTCGACCGCATCGACCAGACCATAGCCACCCAGCAGCAAGGAGCCGACAATGCAAACGGACAGCCAGCTGCCGAAGACGCAGGAAGCCCTGGACGAACGGCTCGACCAACTGCATGACGCCTACCTGCAACGACTCGAACGCCTCAAACTCGAATCGGGATGGAGCCTGGATTCGATATGGGGCGACGAACACTGGTATCCGGACGACGAAAGCCGATGGGAAGCCGCCTGCAAAGAAGTGGAAAGCTACAATGACAAGGCGGCGCAGGCCGCCGCCGACTACTTCGAGCAGATCCGAAGCGAATGGTCGAACTACCTCGGCAAGGACCTGCCGGACTTCGACCGCCAGCCACTCCCGGACGCCGGCCGCGCGGTCTGGAAACTCGCCGGAGGATCCAACAACACCGACTATCCAGGACTCAGGTACGAAGACGTCATCCCCGACGCCAACGGCCAGGTCCACAACAAATACGGCCTGCGCATCGACGACCTCTGGCCGAAACACGCGGACCTCGACCAATGGAAGACGTACCTGCGGCACGTCGTCTCCACAAGCAGCCGCATCGGCATGCTCGACCAGATCGGATCCGACCCGTCGAAACCGCGATGGGCCAGGGTGCCGGTTGGGGAGACGTGCGAGTTCTGCGTCATGCTCGCCTCACGCGGCTTCGTATACCTGACACGCGAGACCGCCAGCCTCGGCGGCGGCTTCCACAACGGCCGATGCGACTGCAACATAGTCCCGTCATGGGGCGAACGGCACATCGCCGGCTACGACCCGGACGCGCTCTACAGGCAATACAAGTCATGCGCCGACACCATATCCACCCTCACCACCCAGGACAAATACAAGGAATACCTCTCAGCCCTCTCCGACAAAGAGAAGGCCAAAACCCCCGAATACAAGAAATGGAAACGCGACCTCGAACTCGCAGAAATGCGATGGCGCGACCGCACATGGCTCAACACCGGCACGCCGCCAGCGGTCGGCTACAACCCGCCGGAACTCCAGAAGAAAATATCAGACATCCGCCCGCACGAAATACGAACGGCGCAGCGCCTCGCCGACAACGGAGTAAAGGCAACCTTCAAGATCGACGTCAAGAAGGTCCCCAACGAAAACGGCAAAGGCACGCACGACATAGGATATGCGGACCTCGAAAACGGCATCGAGATCAAGACGCTGAACAACACATCATCGACAAACACCATCAACTCGCATCTGAAATCGACATCGAAGAAACCGGACGCCAAAACGGTCGTCATGGACAACAGCGAAAACGACGGAATGTCAGACGAAGACCTCATCGCCTGCATCAGAAGATGCCTGGCCTTCCGCGACGGAAAAGTCTACATCATCCGCCACGACGGAAAACTCGCCAGAGCACGATAAAGGCCTCAATGTCACCAAATGGTGTCAATGAGACCTTTATCAGCATCAATCATAACACAGCCAAGGCTGGCTACCGAAGAGGCCGAACGGAGCCGACTGTAAATCGGCCGCGCCACACGCGCCACGCAGGTCCGAATCCTGCGCCAGCCACTCACCGCGGACCCCGCACGCCGCGTCGCTAACCGTGCGCAAAAACCAAAGGAGCACCAATGAACTTCATCCCCCGCCACCGCCGCAACCTCATGCGCCACCTCCTCCTCATCGAAGGCGGAGAACCGCAAGGAGGCGAAGGCGAACCACCCGCAGGCCAGAACACCAACGGCGAAGGCGACAACGCGAAGAACACCACGACCAGCAACGCCAAGGAGTTCAGCCACGCGCTCGCCGCCCGCGTCGAAGAGGAAAAAGCGAAACTCGAAGCCAAATACGCCGGATACGACGAATACAAGGCCAAAGCCGCCAAATACGCCGCCGGCGAAAGCGACAACGCCGCAAAGCTCGAAGCGGCCGACAAGAAGATCGAATCGCTGACAAATGAGATCGCCACGCTCAAGGCCACCGCCGAACGCGAAACCCTCATCAGCCAGATCGCCAAGGACACCGGCCTCGACCGCGACGTCATCGACCGGCTCAAAGGCGACGGAGACGAACTCAAAGCAAACGCGAAGGCGCTCAAGGACAGTCTCAGGCAAAACATCGGACTGCCCACCCCACCAGCCAGCAAAACAGCCACCGCAACCACTGGCAGCATGACGCCGCTGCAGCTCCTCTCGCAAGCCTACGCGGCCAAATAACCATCAGAAAGGAACACAACCATGGCACTCAACCTCACCGAGGCCGCGAAGCTCTCCACCGATACCCTCGCCAAGGGCGTCCTCGAGACCTTCACGCAGGTCAGCCCGATCCTCGACCGCATCCCCCTCATGAACATCGACGGCAACGCCTACGCATACAACGAGGAGGCCACCCTTCCTGGCGTCGCCTTCCGCGGTGTCAACGAGTCCTACACCGAGTCCACCGGCACCTTCAACCAGAAGAGCGAGAAGCTCGTCATCCTCGGCGGCGACGCGGACGTCGACAGGTTCATCCAGCAGACCCGCAGCAACGTCAACGACCAGCGCGCCGAACAGACCACGCTCAAGGTCAAGGCGATCAGCTACAAGTACCAGGAAACCTTCTTCAACGGCGACTCCGGCGTCGACACCAAGAGCTTCGACGGCCTCAAGAAGCGCCTCACCGGCAAGCAGGTCATCGACGCCGCCACCAACGGCATGCCGATCCTCGGCGACTCCAACGCCGACATCCACAAGTTCTTCGACAAGCTTGACGAACTGCTCGGCGCAGTCCCCGGCATCAACCCCACCAACGGCGCCATCTATGCCTCCGCCGCCATCATCCGCAAGATCGGAAGCGCCATGCGCCACATCTCCTACGACACCACCCTCCAGCAGGACATCGTAGGCAAGCGCGCCATGCAGTGGAACGGCATCCCGCTGCTCGAGGCCGGACAGACCACCGCCGGCACGGAGATCCTCGACAACAACGAGACGCAGGGCACCAATTCCCACACCACCAGCATCTACGCCGTCAAGTTCGGTTCTAGCGAGGGCGACCAGGGCGTCACCGGCCTGACCAACGGCGGCGTGCAGGTCGATGACCTCGGCCAGCTGCAGGAAAAGCCCGCCTACCGCACCCGCATCGAGTTCTACTGCGGCCTCGGCGTGTTCTCCGGCAAGGCCGCAGCACGACTGAAGGGAGTCGTCAATGGCTGACAGGAAGCTCGACGTCACCCCACAGGAACCGGCCGAGGAAATCGGCGGCGACACCCCGGCACAGCCGGAGGAGCCCGTCACCACTCCGGACCCGCAGCCGGAGGAGCCCGCCCCGTTC
>NZ_NJNP01000005.1:0-134235 GCF_002742425.1 Bifidobacterium sp. N5G01 | reverse complement strand
ATGTCGTGGCGTCCGGTGAATGCGGCACGACAAGTCAGCAGAATCACCGCGAACGTGGTGACGCGGATGCCACCTGCGGTCGAGGTGCTGCCACCGCCGATGAACATGACGATGGACAGGAACACTTTGGTTGCGTCGCTGACGCCTGGCATCCACGACAGGTCAAATCCGGAGCTTCGTGGCATGACGGCCGCGACCATGGCGTGCCAGAGGCGCGGCTCGATGCCGTCTCCGGCGAACAGCAGCTTGTTGTTCCATTCCATCAGCAGGAACCACGTGAACGAGGCGATCACAATGCAGAACGTGGTGGTCAGTGTGAGCTTGGTGTGCAGGCTCCAGCGCTTCGGAGGACGGCGCATGCGCCAGGAGCGCATCAGGTTCAACAACACCGGGAAGCCGAGGGTTCCGCAGAAAGCACTGGCCAGGATCGGCAGGCCGACCGCCCAGTTGTTGACATGCAGCCCGGCTCCGTCGGGGGTGAAGCCGGCATTGTTGTACGCCATGACCGCGAAGAACAGCGATTCCCACAATGTGTGGCGCACATTGCCGTGGTTGACTTTGTAGAGGCCGGGGAACAATGCGACGAATGTGATGCCTTCGATGACGAACGCGGTGGTGATGACCACGGTGAGCACGCCTTTGATTTCACCGAGCTTCGTGGTGCCGAGTTCGTTGGCGGTCAGCATGCGTTGCGTGGCCTTGAGATGGTGGTTCACGGCCAATGCGATCAAGGAGGCGAACGTCATGACGCCAAGGCCGCCCATCTGCACGGCGAAGATGAGCACGCCTTGGCCGAAGGTGGTCCAATGCGTGGTGGAGTTGACGATGGAGATGCCGCATGTGGAAATGGCGGATACCGCGGTGAAGAACGCGGTAGTGAACGTGGTGGTTTCGTCTTTCGGTGTGGCGATGGGTGTCATCAGCAACGTAGTGGACAACGTCGCGAGCGTCAGGAAGTAGAAGATGGTCAGGCAGCCCGGATGGTTGACGAGTCGGTGCATGAGGCCGCGTTTGCGCGGCTTGCGGTCTTCCGCCATGGCCTTCTCGAAAGTATCTCCCGAGAACCACCATGCGTAGCCATGCGAGGCCTCACGATTGGAGGAGGACTCGTCAAAGACGAGGTTTGACATGCCGTTCCTCTCTCCTTTTCTTATGATGTGTTGGTCTTCTTTCCTGTGAGCTATTGTAGGCATATGTGCGACTAACAGGCTATTTGACGGCTGACATTCCTGATTCGTGGCTTGCATTGGAGGCGGATTTGGGGTATTTCCGCGGGTTTTGGCATGTTTCCGACGCGCATTGCCGGTTTTCGTTCATTTGTTCGATTACACTGGAGGTCGGTGGCGTCTTCATAGGCGTTTTTCATAGGACGTTTCCTTTGCTGGAAAGGGATTGACGATGTTCGGTACCCGTCATGCGGTGGTGGTGACACATAGTCGCCTGAGAGAGAGCGGAACGGTGGTTGAGGAGGCGGTCGAGCAGCTGACCCAGGCCGGTTTCGAAGTGTCGATCATCGACAATATCGAGGCGCCGGACTTCGGCAGGCAGTCGCCGGTGGTTCCCGAACGAACCGAAATTGTGGTGGTGCTCGGCGGGGATGGCACCATTCTTCGAGCGGCCGAACTGGTGCACTGCACCAGCGTGCCGATTCTTGGCGTGAACTTGGGACATGTCGGTTTTTTGGCGGAATTTGAAAGCTTCCAGATGAGTGAGGCGATCCGCAGGGTTGCCGAGCATGATTATTCCATCGATGAACGCATGATCGCGCATGTTGACGTGTGGCTGCCGGGGGCGAATGAGCCGATTGGCGATTGGGCGTTGAATGACATCACGCTGGAGCGTGCCGACCGTGGCAAAATGGTCGAATTGTCGATTCGCGTGGATGATGTGGAAATGAGCTCCTTCGGCTGCGATGGCGTGATTGTATCGACGCCGACCGGTTCCACTGCGTATGCGTTTTCCGCAGGAGGGCCGATCATGTGGCCGAACGTGAAGGCGTTGCAGTTGGTGCCATTGGCGGCTCATGCCTTGTTCGCCCGTCCGTTGATTATTGGTTCCGGTTCCACGTTCGCCATCGATATTCTCGAGGATTCCACGTCGGACGGCTGGATCTGCTGCGATGGCCGCCGCCAACGCGCATTGCCACGAGGCACGCGCGTCGAAGTGCGCGAATCGAAGAGCACCTTGCGTCTGGCCCGTCTTTCCGGCGTGCCCTTCACGAATCGCTTGGTCACGAAATTCGATCTTCCTGTTGTCGGATGGCGCGAACAGGCACGTAAAACCGGGGAAGTACATCGTGGCCACGTGTCTCCGGAAGATAAAGAAGCGAACGAGTAAAAACACTGATGCTTGAAGAACTTGAGATTCATAATCTTGGGCCGATCCGTTCGGCATTGATCGCACCTGCCGGCGGTATGACGGCGATCACCGGTGAGACGGGTGCCGGCAAATCGATGCTGCTCAGTGCGATCCGGCTGATTTCCGGCGGCCCTTCCGACGGTGGCCGCGTATCGGTTGGAGCGAACGAAGCGTGGGCGCAGGGCGTGTTCGAGGTCGCCTCATCGCCTGCGGCGGTTGCCGCGGCGCACGAGGCGGGTTTCGAACCTGAAGACGGAGAACTGTTCCTGTCTCGCAAGGTGCCTGCCTCCGGTCGTTCCCGCAGCATGCTGTCAGGGCGTAGCGTGCCTCGTTCCGTACTGGGGTCGATCGCAGCGGAGCTGGTGACGATTCATGGTCAGGCAGACCAGCTGCGTATCGCTTCTTCCGTAAGACAACGTGAGTTTTTGGATCGCTATGCCGGCGATGACGTGGCGTTGGCCGCATACGGCAAAGCTTGGAATGCGCTTCGTGCCATGGATGATCGGTTGGAGCGATTGTCGAGCCAGGAGTCGTCCATGCGTCAGCAGGCGGACTACCTGCGCGAGTCCATCGAACGAATCAACCGCATCGATCCGCAGCCGGGGGAGATGGCCGAGTTGCGTGCTCGCCGTGATCGCATTGAGAACGCGGCCGAGATTGCCGAAGGGGTGAACCGTGCGTTGAGTGCGTTGGATGCTTCGCAGGTTGTTGACGATGTTGAATCATCCAGCGCCACCGATCTGATTGATCGCGCGTCGCAGGCGCTTCGTGCCATTCACGTGGACGGCGTGTTTTCGGAATTGGCCGATCGGCTTGATTCCATCAGTACTGATTTGTCTGATGTGGTGTTTACCTTGTCGGGCGAAGTCGACAATGATCTCGGCATGGAAGACTTGGACGCCATCAATGGACGTATCCATGAGCTTGACGAATTGGTTCGTCGTTGGGGGCCGGAACTGTCGGACGTGATCGCGTGGAGGGATCAAGCGGTGTTCGACTTGGAAGACTTGGATGCATCTCCGGAAAAAGTCGGCCAATTGCAGGAGGAACGCGAGAAACTGTTTGGTGAAGCGTTGAAAGCGGCACGTGCGGTAAGCAAAAGACGTACCGCCGCGGCGAAAGAGCTCGCCGCCAAAGTCACCGCGGAACTTGAATCACTGGCCATGAGTGGATCAAAGTTGGAAATCCGCGTATCGGAACGAGAACATTTGGATGCCTCCGGTGCTGACGACATTGATTTTCTGTTCACACCGTTTCCCGGCTCACCGCAAATGCCGATGGGCAAAAGCGCGTCTGGTGGCGAGCTGAGCCGACTCATGCTGGCACTCGAACTCGTCGCCGCTGAAAAACATGTGGTGGCGGGCGGTTCCGTACCTCCCATGACGTTCATTTTCGATGAGGTCGATGCGGGTGTCGGTGGCAAAACCGCGGTGGAACTTGGCGCACGATTGGCGAAACTCGCTCAATCCGCGCAGGTCATAGTCGTCACCCATCTGCCGCAGGTCGCATCCTGGGCCGACGAGCAATATGTTGTCGCGAAAGGCGAAACGAAAGATGGGTCGGTCGAAACCACCATCAAACAGGTGCGTGGCGGCGATCGTGTGCATGAGATCGCACGCATGCTGTCCGGCAGCGAAAGCGAAGCCTCGCTGGAACATGCCGAAGAACTGCTCAAATCATCGGTTCTCGATTAACGTAGGACGCACAATAATAAAGGACCCCGTGAAACAGGAATCGACCATCAAAAACTGCGTGAGCAGTTTTGAATAAGAATCGAAAGGCAGGATATCGATGGCAAGCAACCAAGGCAAAGGCGCCATTTTCGATCTTGACGGCACGCTACTTGATTCCATGGGCGTATGGGATCAGGTTGACATCGATTTTCTTTCAAAACGAGGCATTGACGTGCCGGACGATTACATGACGAAAGTTGCAGCCATGCAATTCCGTCAGATCGCCGAATATACGATCGCGCGTTTTGATCTATCCGACACTCCCGAAGAGCTGATGGACGAGTGGGATCATATGGCTCGCGTCATGTATTCCACAGTGGTCGAAGCCAAGCCATATGCGCGCGAATATCTCGCTCAATTGAAGGGGAGCGGAGCGAAACTTGCCGTTGCCACATCGCTGCCGCCGATGATGAGAGAGCCGGCGATGAAGCATGTTGGTATTTTCGACTACTTCGATGAAGTGGTCAGCGTCGATGATGCCGGCGATGTCGGCAAAGACCGGCCGGACGTGTATCTGTTGGCTGCATCTCGTCTCGGAGTCGAGCCGGGGGAGTGCACCGTGTTCGAGGATTTGCTGGTCGGCATGCGTTCCGCCAAGTCGGTTGGCATGAAGGTATGGGCCATGCACGACGATTCGTCCGATGCCGATTGGCCGGCGATTTGCGGTCTGGCAGATGGTGTCATGTTCGACTTCCACGACGCGCCTGCCGTATTGTAGGAACCGGCGTCGTACGGGGATATATGCATTTGGGGCTTTCCGTTGATTCGGAAGACCCCAAATACGTTCCATAAGAGTCTACCGGCTGGCTCGGTTCAGATGTCCTTGCTGCCGTAAATATGCAGCGATATCTTGCGGGAGAACGCCAAGGCGAGTACGTCGATGATCAAGAATGCCGCTAACGCAATGGCTTGGTGCCGGCTGATCGCCTCGGCCAGCTGTTCGACGGTCTTTTCGAGTTTCGGCAATGCCTTGCACAGTCCGATGACTGTGCCCCCGATCACGCCGATGCTCAGAATAATGGCGGCCATGGCGCGATAAGGGGAGAACCGGTACAGGAACGGCTGCACGATGGCGTTGAGCAGCACGAGGGTTAGCACGGTCATCGCGGCGAAGCCGATCGCATCCGTCACTTTAACTGGCTCGTGCATGATGATGCCGGCGCAGGCGATGCTGACGGCCACTTCCAATCCTGCCACCAGATCGCAGACGATAAGGAATGCGAATCGTCCGAGGATCTGGTGGTTGCGGTTGATGGGCACGATGCCGTTCATCCAATGATGGTTGTTCATTTGTTCATAGGAGAACAGGGTGATATTAAGCATCAGGAAGCCGGAGGCCGCCCCGCCGATGGCGGCTCCCGCAACGCTGTCGAGAGTGGACCCTGTGGCCGCCATCAAGCATGTGAAACCTGGAACGTACGCGAAGAAGATGGCTATGTACGACCGCCCGTAGCTGATGGTGCGGTTCCAGTCCAAGGAAATCTGCCTAAGGATGGCGGTCATGGCGTCCGCGTTCGCTGTCGTGTTCATCGTACGTCTCCTTCGTTGGTATTGCCGATTGCCGTATGTGCCGCGGCGTTGGTCAGTCTGATCACATCTTCAATCGAAGCATGCTGTGTCAGGAGACCGTCGGTGCCGCCGATGTGTGGGATGTCCTGCGTGCGGACCAACGCGTCGAAGCCGGTTGCGTATGTGCGGATGCCGACCATTGCCCGCCGCAGACCATCAGTAAGCTCATCCGGACCGCCCTTGACCAGACGGAACGCGTCTTCGAACTCGTCTTTCGGCCCGCTGTAATACAGCATGCCGTTCGTTATATACGCGAGGAAATCCGCGCAACGCTCCAAATCGGCGGTGATATGCGTGGAGAAGATTACGCTGTGTCCGCCATCCGCAACATAATCGGACAGGATGTCCATGAGCTCGTCGCGGGACAGTACGTCCAGACCGCTGGTCGGCTCGTCGAGAATCAGCAGTTTCGCATCGTGGCTCAACGCCACGGCGAGCATGAGCTTCATCTGCATGCCGCGCGACAGATCCTTGATCTTCTTGTTCCGTCCGAGTCCGAACCGTCTGAGGTATGCGTCGAACAGATTGTGGTCCCACAGCGGGTACATTGGGCTGCTTGTCCGTTCCACCGCGTCGACCGTCATGTATTCGATGAAATAGCTGCTGTCGAGCACTACGCCCAGCTGCTCTTTGGCCCGCTCCTCATCGGCCATCGCGTCAAGGCCGAGCACTTCGATTCGTCCCGCGTCTCGCGTGGTCATATTGAGGATCAGTTTGATCAACGTGGATTTGCCGGCTCCGTTCGGACCGACCAGACCCATGATGTAGCCGGACGGCAGGTCGAAGGTCACGTCATCCAATGTGAAGCCGGAATCATAATGCTTCGTCAATCCGGTTACGCTCAAGGCCTAGGTTGGCCGTGTTCCTTGGGGGAGTGAGGAATCGTTCATGATTGTTCCCTGTACGCTTTCTCGAACATGCCAAGCAGATCAAGCAGGTTGATGTCGGCGGCTTTGGCCTCGATGGAAACTTCACGGAGCTTGTCCATGATGCGTTCACGCGCACGTTCCTTCATGAGTTCGTTGCCTCGTTCCATCACGAATGTGCCTTTGCCCTGTACATTCTCCACGAGCCCCTCGTCGGCCAGTTCGTTATACGCTCTGGTCACGGTGAGCACGCTGACGCGCAGTTCCTTGGCGAGCTTGCGCAGTGAGGGAAGCGCCTCGCCTGCCGTAAGCTCGCCCGACATGATCACGGACCTGATTTGGCTCTTGATCTGTTCGTAAATCGGTTCTCCGGACACGGATGAGATGATCAGCTTCAATCTGTGCCTCTTTTTCTGTATATTCCGTAGGTGATATATCTCCCAGCTGAACAGTTAGATGCAAACTGTTCAGCTGTTATATATAACAGTAACACAGAAAACCCGTACTGTTATTGCGTGTCGCATAACAGTACGGGTTTTGTCGGAATATAAGGGAATCCGCCGCTCCATGAACGTCTCTTGCGGTCGGCGATTGACGGAAGCGACATTTATTTGCGTTCGCGGATTGTTTGTTGATCGTTCACGTTTAAGGCGTTGCGTGTTCGCCTTCCAAGCCTATTTTGTCGCCCGGGCTGGCTTGTCTGACAGCTTCAATGTGGCAAAGCAGAAGAGGTAGAAGAATGAGGATAATGGCGAAAAACCATACGGCAACAAAGGGACAGCGGCAGGTAGGAGCCTGGCGCAAACGCGGTACCAAATCGGTGGGCGGTGGCATGCTCGCGTTGACAAGCGCTGTAGTGGCAGCGGCCATGCTCGCAACGCCAGCGGCTTTGGCTGGGGAAGGAACCGCCCGGTATTACAGCAGCAAGCAGCCGTATGTTGCACCGGCGAGCACATCATATTCAGCAATTCCGAACAGATACCATCTTGCATACACCGAGTCTGTGGCAAGGCATGGCTCGCGTGGCCTGTCGAGCTACAAGTATGACGCTTTGCTGGCGCTGATGGCTCAGTCCGCTGCGGAAAACAATTATGCTGGATTCGTTAGCCCAGAGGTTGGCAAGGAATTCATCAACAATGTCAATGCCATTACCGCGGCCAACGTAGGCAACGGGTATGGCATGCTCTCTGGTCAGGGCGCCATACAGCATCAGGGCATTGGTGAGAGAATATACCAGCGTGATGCTGATCTGTTCGCCAATGCCGCAAATCAGGGACTGCGCGTCTCATACCAGAGCTCGGGTGAGCCTCGTGCAACCGAATCCGGAGAGAATTTCAAACTAGGATTCGATCAGGCTTCCAACGGTTTGCTGGCGAATGCGGTTGTAGCACCGAATAATCCTGCGGATAACAATTCCGGCAAGGATTTCGACAAGAACACCACCACGTTGTATTTCCATAAGACCGATAATCCGGATGGTACGCAGAAAACGGGCGAGGCCAAGGAGCGCGCGGAACGTTACCAGCAGTTCGTCGCGAATGATGAGGGCATCGCCAAAGCTGAGGAAAACGTGACGAACGATCCATCCATGACCACCGCTTCGCATGATCTGCTCTCTCAAATCTTCACTGACGATTTCCTCGCGTCCATCGGCAAGGAGGAAGGCCAGCGCATCTGGTACAACACGGCTGACGGCACGAAGAAGGGCGCGGCCAATTGCGCTGCCGGCGCCGACCCTGCCAAGGATGCGAACGCGTGCGGTGACGCCAAGAAGAAGATCGCGTCGGAACAGGACGCGGCAATGGATTTGTACAATCTGTACATCATCGCGGCCGATATGGAACAGGAGAACACCGGATCCCACACGTTCAATTTCGACCAGTACTTCCAAGGTCAGCACGCCCAGGATGCGAAGACGTTTGCTTGGTCGCTTGATGCCGAGGACTTCTACGAGAAGGGACCGGGGCGCGCAGGTCAGGATGAGACCTACCGCATCGCCCAGCCGTTGCTCGACGATTTCTTCAATGCGATCGACACGAGGGAGCGGGCCGGCACCGCCGCGACGTTCCGATTCGCACATGCCGAAACCATTATTCCGTTTGCGGCATTGCTGAAGCTGCCTGGATCGCAGCAGCAGGCGAGTGAACTGTACACGTATGAGAACAATCCGTGGCGTGGCGAAAGTGTGACGCCGATGGCTGCGAATGTGCAGTGGGATGTGGTTGTGCGTGATGGTACGGACGCTTCGGGGCAGCCGTATCAGCCGTTGGTCAGAATGCTGTACAACGAGACGGAAATCGGATTCAACGATTCCTGCACGCCAATTGCGGATGGTTCGACCTGGTATAAGGAAAGCGAGCTGAAAAGCTGTCTGAATGGTAAGGGAACCACGGTTGATGCCCGACTGACGGATGAGGAAGATCAGCCTGAAACGCCAGGCCATGAATCGACACCAGATGATTCGCAGAAGGCTCCGGGTGCGAATCATGCGAACGGCCAGCGGGAGCATCCGGTGAAATCGTCCGCGAACGGCGGCGATGCAGTCAAGCTCGCCAAAACCGGTTCGAACGTGACGCCCGCCATCGTGGCGACCGTCGTGATGGTGTCCTCCGCGATACTTGGAGGAAGCTACGCGCGGCGTTCCCGCCGGAAGGCTTGATTTAAAACCTTATCTCGACCGGGTTACGGCCTGACTTGCAACTTGGCCGCAGCCGGACTTCGGTCTAGCGTTTTACATCTGATGCGCTGTTCCCAATTCCCATCCTCGGGCTTGGAAGCAGCGCATCATTGCGTCAGGTGAGGTATGAGGTCAGTGCGTATGCAGCTGGGGCTTTTCGCGCACTTTGGCGGTGAAGTAGTCCGCTTCCACCTTCCATACGGTGACGGCGCATACCTGCTGGTCGGTGAACTCCACATGCTCCATACCGGCCTGCTGTCTCATCAGCAGTGCGAGCCCCTGGCGCGCCTCGTCAAGATCGTCGATGATGGACGCAGTACCATTGCCGACGATCGACTTGAACGCCTCGCCCCAATTGCACAGCGTGCGCCCCTCGACCACCTCGCAGTCAGTCGCCATTTCGAATGCTACAGGAAGCGCGTTGCCCGCGGCCTTGACCGCGTCCATCTTGCGCCCGGTCGCAGAACCATGGAAATACAAGGTGAGATGATTGGATTCCGTGTCGAATACGTATCCAAAATTCAACGGCACGATGGTGATGCCCTCCGCATCGGTGTATGCAATATTCACGATCTTGCACGTTGCGATAATCGCATCAATCTGCTGTGGTTCGGTTACCTCACGGTCGGCACGCCTCATCATGCGATGCCTTCCCGCAACCGTCCGCTCATCATTACGACGCGTCACCATGGCACGTTCCTCTCTGCTGGATTTACACACCCAGCCTACCGGCTCCCTCGGCCGATGCTGTACACGCCGGAACCATCATCCCACCAAGCATGATCCACCGGCTCCGGCTGCGCAAGACGCTTCGGCCCTTCAGCATTTCAATCGCCTTCAACTCCAAACGTTCACGCTCCTCAGCCAACGCATCGCCAACACGATCAAGCAAACCGCACACGCGAGCCGTGGACTGACATGTCGGAAGACGATGATTTATTGTTGGAAGTCTGAGTCTCATCGCGCTTCTCCTCTTCTCTTACGAGGCCGTGCCCCGCGCCGTTACGAGACCTTCGAAAGGCTTGTCGAAGAGACCATATTCGAAGACATCGGCACACTGCACGACCGCTATCAGGAATTCGGCATCTACCCGCTACTGACGCTGCTTGCGTCATTCGCATGAAAAAGCTGATCTATAAACAAAGCGGCATCGCATTCCAAACTAGAAAACGGAACCATCAAGCTTGTCGAGCGCCCGCAGCAAAGAATCAACATGACCCTTCGCGCGCACGTTGTACCGAGCGATACGAATCACTCCATCACCATCGATCACGAAAGTCGAACGAATTACACCCTCATAGACCTTGCCGTACAATTTCTTCTCACCATACGCACCATACAAACGATGCACAGTCAAATCAGCATCCGACAACAAAGGAAACGTCAAATGATCGCGCTCGCGGAACCGGACGAGCTTGTCCAGCGGATCCTTTGATATGCCGAGCACAGTGAATCCGCGGGAGCGCAGGCGTGCGAGGTTGTCGCGGAAGTCGCAGGCCTCAGTAGTGCAGCCAGGAGTCATCGCGGCAGGGTAGAAGTATAGGATGATATTCTGGCCGCGCAATGCGGAGAGCGCGATGCTATCGCCGTTGTCGCTGGGAAGTGTGAAGTCCGGGGCCGTCTGCCCCGCTTCGAGTCGTGCAGATGTACGGGAGTCCTGCGCTGCTGGGGTTGCTGGCGAATTGATGTCGGACATGATTGCTCCTTACCGTTCTTCGGACTTCGTGCCGATACAAAGCGCGAATAGGTGTCATCATACCCGCCTTACGTGCGCGCGGCTTGCTTGACTCGTTGCGCGACGATCTATTTTTCTCGTTCCAAAGCAAGCGCGGTATCGAATATTTCGATGTGAGCGGAACGGTTTTGTTTGTGCATGGGCTATTATTGGGATGACAAGTTTTGTGCCATTCCCCAAACCGGCTTGCCGTCGGTCGGGGCGGCGGAAGGCTTGCGAGAGGTCACTGCCGGATACCTCCGCCACGTCGGAGACGTGGAAACCGTAAGGGAGGCGTAGCATACCACCCGTGCGAAACCGTTGGAAAGCGGAAGGGTGAGCGAAACGTCCCGCGAGAGCGTGGCGAACCGCCCAAGCAGTGGGCGTCAGACCCGTCAAGGGAACAGATCCGAAAAGATCTGTTCCCTTCTTTTTATTCGGAGGGCAATGATGGCTGACCACAGCAAAGAGAAGGCGGAGTGGCTTCGGAAAGTAAGGGACGAAATCCGTCCCGCATATGCCCGGTTGTTTTCCTCGGGACGGTTGATTCTTCAATGTGATGACGGTAGCGAAGTTGCCATCAGGTTTACTAAAGGCGTTTTGCCCATCTATGTGGGTTTGAATACTACATGGACTTCCATAAGGGACGTCGTGCCCGGCAATCGGATTTCTATGACGACATCATACGAAGGAATTTTACGGCGAAGCGCGTGGACTACACCCATAGACATAGCGACAGGAACACGTCATACGAAAAGCGGCGGAGTCATGCAAAATCAAAACTGGATATAGCAGGTGAGGCCTTCAACCATGTGGCGAGTGCTGCCTATGTGGTGGAATCTGCGAAAAGTGGCTTGATTTTATTTGCTGGTGATGAGCGGTGGGCGTTGGGCTTGTCGGAACAGGTGAACAAGAAAGATGAGCGGACGGGTGATTACATTCCTGCATCTCTTGTGAATGAGAGTGTTCTTTCCGAGAGCATCCACAGGCGGGGTACGCGTGTGAGAAGCGTCGTATCAGCAAGATGGGAGTGATTCCGGAAACCGTTTGCTTGGTCTGTAGTCGTAGGCTTCGGCAACATAGCAGTGATTGTTGTTGCAGGATAAGAACAGGATGATGTTCCGGTTGCGGATGACAGCTCGTATCATTCTTCGGGTTTTCTCGATGTGTAGGTTTTGTGATTGCGGCCAAGTGGGCGTTCTCTTGGCCGCAATCATGGTTGGAAAGAGGTTGAGCGATGACTTGTGGCATAGCTGAGATGCCTCCGTACAAGTCCGCGAATCTGCCATGCATAAGCGAGATGAGGACAATGCACATCGAGGTGATGATGTTTTGTCTTTGCCGACGTGCTGGGCATCCCTGTCGAAAACGTCGCAGTAAACGAGTTCGGCGGCCTTGGCGGCGCGATGTGCTCCGCCGTGGGAACCGGCTTGTACAAGGATTCCCAAGAAGCGTTCGTGATTGCTGTAGCGAGGATGGATTCGGGCCACACGAATCACTCCATCACCATCGATCACGAAAGTCGAACGAATTACACCCTCATAGACCTTGCCGTATAATTTCTTCTCACCATACGCACCATACAAACGATGCACAGTCAGATCGGCATCCGACAACAACGGAAACGTCAAATGCTGTCGGGCTACTGGCGAATTGATGCCGACGTGATTGCTTCTTACGGTTCTTCGGACTTCGTGCCGATATAAAGCGCGAATAGGCGTCTGTTGAGGTCGGTCGGAGGGCTGTGAGCCACGGCCGGCCTCAACGTGCTAGATGGTTGTTAGAGGTTAGAAGACGCTGTAGCCGCCATCTACGCGAATATCAGTGCCAGTAACGTACGAGGACGCGTCGCTGGCGAGGAAGAGTACCGTGCTGGCAATCTCGTCATTCGTGCCGAAACGGTGCATTGGCACGACTTCGAGCATGGCGTCGTGGCCAGGCATGTCGATACGGCCATTGAAAATTCCAGACCACACGTATCCGGGGGAGATGGTGTTGGAACGGATGCCGTCCTTGGCGAGCGCTGCGGCAAGGTAACGTGAGTGTTCCATGATGGCCGCTTTGGTGGCGCCATACGCGTTCACCGGCGTCGGACTTCCCATCATATAGTTCGCGTTATGTCCGGACAGGGAGGCTGTGAAGATCAGTGAGCCGCCATGACCGTGTTCGCGCATGATTTCATGTGCGATGCGGCCGGTACGGTAGGTGCCGTTGAGGTTGATGTTGATGGTGCGCGTCCATACTTCTTCGGTGGCGTCTTGGTCATCTCCCGGTACGTTGACTCCGGCGTTGAGGAACGCGAAGTCGACGGTGCCCAGCTGTTCCACCAATTGCGTTTTGAGTTCCGCGACTTGTACCGTATCGGTGACGTCGCAGGTGAGCGCGATGACGTTGGTGCCGAAACGTTCGCGCATGTCTTTCGCCAGTTCGGTGAGCTTGTCTTCTTGGCTGGGCAGGTCGACTAGTGCGACGTCTGCTCCGGCTTGGGCGAGTGCGGCTGCGGCGTTGCGTCCTAGACCGCCTGCGGCTCCGGTGACGAAGCCTTTGCGGCCGCGCATTGAGAATTTATCGAGTATCGAGTAGTTTGAATCCTTCCATTTGTCGAGGGGATAACGTTCGTCGAAGATTTGTTCGACGGTTTTCTCTGGAATCTTTGATGATTCGTCTGCCATGTTTCGCTCCTTTGCGTGATGGTGACCGCTTTTTTGGATGCGTCCGCGCATCATGTTTTGCGCATCTATGGACCATGTTTGCGGTTGCCTATGCTCGTGCCTGCGGTCGTTCGGCGTTCGTGCCGAACCAATTCGAGTGTAGCAAATAAAACGATGGCGATGCTGTCAGTATTTGTCAGGTAAAACGTAGTGAGGAAGCCGTAGAGTCAAGACCAGAAGATGGTTGGCGATCAAAAGGGGGGTGGTGATGGCGGATTTGAAAATGTTTTCCAAACCTGTGGTGTTCACGGATTTCGATGGGGTGCTCAACGCATTCCCGGATGACAAGCTTCTGCGCAGGGGCGGCGTGAACAAGGTCATGACCTGGGCGAAGCCCGACAGTCCCTACGTGAAAATGTATGATCCGGAAAAAGCGTTCCACTTGGACGGCAACGAAAAAGCCCACACGCCCGTAGGATCATGGCGTATTCATTGGTCCAGCGAACTGTCCGACGCGATGTATGCGTTGGCGGTCGACGGTATCGTGGAATTGTGGTGGCTGTCCACCTGGCAGCCGTACTGCAATCAGATCCTCGACCTGATGCTCGGCTGGGATCCCATGCTGGTCGATGTCGTCACCTGGTATGATCCCGTCACCAAATGGGGACGTGAGACGGGCAAATGGCAGACCATCCAACGACGCGTACGCATCGAATGCGAAGAGAATGAACCCGCGCCGATCGTATGGATCGACGATGATGAATGCTTCGAACAGCGCGCGCAGCTCTTGGAGGAACTCCAGCCGAAAGCGCCGGTGCTTATGGTTCGCCCGGACTATCGTATCGGCATCAGCCGTCGTCAATGGAAGCTGATCGATACGTTCGTGCACCATCCCGAACAGTTCGACACGGTCACGTTCGACATGGAACCAACCTGCAGGATATACGACATCCACCACGGTTTCTAGCCTAAATGAATTACCATGGGAGGATAGTCGAGCGGAACGAGATGAGGATCTGGAATTCGCCAAGCTCATCGACACGAAGGCCCAGCCGTTGTTCGATGAGGAGTATCAGTAGCGCGAACGGCTTCTATGGGGCGAGTAACGGTCCGACTATGTTGCCGTGGTTTCTCCTTCCGAACGTGACATGAACCGAATGTGCATTGAGATGTGCAATTCATGCACATTGCGGTCGCCGGCCGTTCACCTTCATGTAAGAAGGAATCAGCCTTCGGGCTTTAGCATGAGTTGCAATGGCGCGTATTGGATGCGCGCGTACGAGGAAGTGAGAGCTGCTTACATGCGTGTGTTCGATTTCGACGGAACCATCTATGACGGAGAAAGCCTGTTCGACCTGTACCTGTTTTCGGCCAAATACAATCCGAAGGTATTGCGGTACATCGCCCCGGTACTGCGGTACGCCATCAAATACAAGCTCGGACGAGTCACGCTCGACCAAATGGAATACGGTGTGGGCAAACTATGCCACGGATATTTAAGCGAACTTGCCGAATCGTTGGAATTCGAAGAATTGGTCAACACCTTCTGGGATCAGAACATGAAGCGCATCAAACCCTGGTATGAGCCACGCGAAGACGATGTGATCCTCACCGCCTCGTTCGACATCACCGTGGGCGAGGCCTGCCGCAGGCTTGGCGTGCAACATTTGGTCTCGTCCACCATCGACGGCAACACGTTGAACGTAAACTACCTCAACTTCAACACCAACAAGCCCAAACGATTCTGCGAACTCTACGGAGACAACGTTCGAGTGGACGAATTCTACACAGACAGCCGATTCGACCAGCCCATGATCGACATGGCCCGACGTGCCTACATGGTTAAAGGCAACAAAATCCACCAAGTCAAATAGCCGGAAAGGCTGGAACGGAATACGGCGGCATGGGCTGATTCTTGCGTGTCCTTCAGTGGGGATGCCTTGCGTGGGCCAAGATGGGCGCCGGTTGTTCGGATTGCCGCATATAGGGAAAATGCAATCGAATGCAAAAACTAGGGCGACACGCGCTTGTAGGGGATTGATCCCGCGGAAGAAAAGTGGGATGATTGCTCGCAAAACAAAAGGGCAGGGCACGAAGCCATTCAGGATTCCATCGAATGTGGGCCGGAGCTTTTTCCCTTCAAGACCAAAGGCATTCTGCTTGTCTCGTCGAGATACGAAAACCTCGATAGGGACCGGGTGCGCATACATTTCGACAGCAGGAACATCGAAGGAATCCTCGATGGCGGGCACAATACCCTCGTCATCGGACTGCTGATCCTGAAGCGTGCCTTGGACTTCACCGGAGGGAAACTGCCTCGCGGCCAAAAGACATGAGGCATATTCAAGGCTTTCTGGACGCAATACCGGTCCAATATCGACGAATATCAGAAAGCCGTCCGCAAAGACGAAGATGGGATTGCGCCCGAAACGACAGCCGAAGGAGACCTATCCTTTTATGTTCCAATGGAACTCATCGTCCCGACTGATCCGGACGACAGGATGTGCGTGACGGAATTCCGCAACAATCTATTGGAAATCTGCGAAGCGAGAAACAACAACGCACAGCTGACCACAGGAACAAAAGCCAACCAAAAAGGATACTTCGACACACTCTCACAACAACTACGCCTCCAAAACAAACAAATCGCCGACCGAGTGGAATGGAAAAGCAACGACGGAGGAGACGCACCCATACAGAACCTAATAGCACTCACATGGATCCCACTCACCCTAATCCCGCCAGTCTCCGACGCAAACACCCTACAATGGAAAACAAGCCCACAAAACTTCGTCGAACAACACTTCGACGAAATCATGCGCCAATACTACATGAACCTGACAGCATGCCAATACGATCCACAAAAAGTCGGCAAAATGCCAAGCAGTTACAGCACGGCCCGCAACGCATACAAAATGGCGCTCGCAGGTATTGGCGGGTAAAGCCTTGTGGATTATGAAGGGGGTAAATATGGAATGCTGCATGAGCCGAAGCAAGGTGTCTACATGCTGAAGGTGAAAGAAGTATCCGGTATGAAGACCACCCGCCGCGAGAGCGGGCAATATGCAAGAAAAGGACGTTAACACGCGCGACGAATATGATTTTAGCGACGCGAAGGCGAACCCCTATGCCGTTGCGGCCCGCAGGCCGGTGACCATGAACCTCGCGGGGTAAGCGATCGAATACTTCAAAGACATGTCCAAGGAGACTGGCATTCCATATCAGAACCTCATCAATCCGTATCTGGTGCAATGCGCCCGGGAACATAAGAAGCTCGAATTCGTCTGAGCGAGGCCGTTCGCCGACGTCGGACCGACCGAACCGCGGATCGTCCCCCGCGATCTGGCACTGGCGTTCGGATCCGGTCGAACTTGCCCCTTCAGTCCGTTTTGCCGCCGTACAGCAGTCCGCCAGCTCAGCCGCCCACGCACATGTAGACCAGCCATCTGGGCAGGGGATAATAGGAACCCGTCGAACCCGTCTTCCACCCAGCCACGCTCCTCGAGCGAGTACGGAAAGAAACTCGTACCGTGAGATGTTGGAGACACGGTACGAGTTACAACCGTTTTCAGCGCCCAGTTAGGAAGGTGGGATATCGGGCAATGATTTCATCGAGCTGCTCTTCAGTGGACGTGGCCGCACCATGCACGAGGAACGGTTCACGATAGGAGGCGTGTACATAACGAGACATGGCCTCATACGGCGACAGCAACTCTTCCATAGTTCTCGCCTGACTACCATCATGCGTATAGCATTCAGCCGGCGCGCCAGTGGAAACAGCCACCATGATCTCCTTGCCCTCCAACGCATAATCACCATAAGCCCAGCCGATATTCAACACGTCATCCTCCCACTGCTTAAGCAGTGCCGGAGCCGAATACCAGTAAAACGGGAACTGCAACACAATGCGGTCATGCTCCTGCAGCAACGCATGCTCACGTTCCACATCAATTTTGAAATCCGGATAGGCGGCATACTCATCCACCACAGTCACGCCATCGACCTTTTCGGCCACATCCATCAGCTTACGATTAACGTGGGAATCCTCCACATGCGGATGAAACACCAACACCAACGTCTTCATAAGTCGCCTCCTGACAACGGCCGTTCTACGTTACCCGCCATAGTAACCCCAATCGCAATCACAAATACGAAACACAACCGTTCAGCCCACGGCTCAAAAACGCAAGTAAACTCCCACTCACTTCCGTAATCCGAAATCCGGCAACGAAGTTTCGAACAAGCAAGTCAGAAACTTCACACCATCATCCAACAACTACCGCGAAACACGTCTCACACACAACCAATAAATCAACCAAGCAACAGGAACCGTCAACATAAACACCGGATAAAACCACACAACCGGCAAACGCCCATACACCAAACCACCCACAAACGGACCAACCGACATACCCAAATCAATACCCGCATAATACGTACTATTCGCAATACCACTGCGCTCGCGGCCGGCGATCACTACGGCCTGCGCCTGCGTGACTGAACTCATCAAGCCATATCCGACGGCGGTGAAAAACGCAGCCAACAACAGCATCCAATCGTTGAACAGGAACGTCATACACGCGAGCATCGCCAGCATGCCCAATGAGCAGAGCGTAAGCCAAGAACGGAAGCCCTTACTGTCGAATAGGTCACGCAACACCAGCCTCAACACCAATAACGTGACCGCATAGAACATGAAAAACAGGTCGGCCGACACCGGCAGATGACGTGCCTCGACATAGTTCATTATGAATGATTGGTTCGCGAAATACGCTATGGCGAACATCATGAACGTCAACGACAACGGCACCACGCGTGGTTCCAAAATCGAACGGATCGAAAGATGATGTTTTTTGGTTGCGCCAGCAGAACCGTCAATGTCTACGGCAAGGGAGGGATTCTCCGTTGTGGAAGGCTGCTTTTTGCGTACCGGCTGTCCGCCATTCTTCACCATTAACGTGGCAATCAGCATGATCACCGCCAATATCAGCGAACTTAAAAACGTCAGTCGGTAGCCGATGTACTTCTGCGCGCGAATACCCAATGCCGGGCCGACCGCCATGGCTAGCGCGTTCATTGTGCCGTACAACCCCATGCCGGCACCCATATGGCGAATCGGCAGCAGAAGCGACATCCACGTGGCCAAGCAGACCGAACAGCATGCGAAACCGACACCGTTGATCACACGCGCCATGATGAGCATGATGGGGGAGTTCGCGAAATAGTACAGCAGTCCCGCGGTGAAATAAAGCACTGTGCCGGCCGTTACAAGCGTACGTTTGCTGGTTCTGTCGGAAAGATTGCCTGCGATCGGGCGGCAGAACAATGAGGTGAAACTCATCGACCCTGCCACCACCCCCATCAACATACCGGACGCGCCTAACGATTCCGCATATCCGGCGACAATCGGATTGGCAAGCATATTGCTCGACATGAAACAGAAGGTCGCGAGCATGACCAACGCCATGTCACGGGTGATGAGACGATCATGCTTACGTTGTAGCTGCTTCGGCTTGTTTGATTGTTGTGCCGGTTGTTCCTGCTGCATTGATTCAGATGCGGATGTCGTCGGTAATGTCATGCTCGTTCGCCTCCGAACATGCAACTGTAGCAGTCTTGACGAAAAACGGCCGTCCACATATTGCGGACGGCCGATAATGACGAACTAACGGTTCGAAGACATGCTTCGTTTACAGGGTTTTGGCGGCCTGCTCGACGAAGTCTTCCATACCGTCGATGTCAACGAAATGGTCGAAACGCACGTTGGCGGTTTCCAATCCGCGCAATGCGGCTGGGGCAGTGGTGCCGGTCGCTTCGGCAAGCACGTCCATGCATTCAAAATCCGTACCGGAAGCGTCCAATCCCAAGGACTCGTTGACCACACGCGGGAACTTGTACGGGCTGGCGGTGCTCAACAGCACGCGCGGCGTCAGCGGATCGCGAGGCATCTGCTGCATTACGTAATAGCCGCACGCGGTGTGCGGGTCGATCACGTAATGGTTCTTGTTCCAGCAATCCGCGATCATCTCACGCACCTGATCCTCATCGGCCCAGCCAGTGCCGAACAGGGAACGGATCTTAGCCAGCATCGGTTCGGGAACCTCATAGGCGCCCCACTGGTTCAGATCGTTCATCAGCATGGCGATCAGACGAGTGTCCTTGTCGGACATGTAATACAGCATGCGCTCCAGATTCGAGGAAATGAGAATATCCATCGACGGGGAAATCGTCTGATAGAACGGACGCTGACGGTTATACGTGCCGGAAGTCAGGAAATCGAACAGCACATTGTTCTTATCGGACGCAACAACCAGATGCTTGACCGGCAGGCCCAGCAACTTCGCATAATATCCGGCGAGAATATCACCGAAATTACCGGTCGGCACCACGAACTCGACCTCATCGCCAACATTGATGACCTGCTGTTCGAGTAGCTGCGCGTAAGCGGAGAAATAGTAGACGACCTGCGGCACCAAACGCCCCACATTAATCGAATTTGCGGAAGACAGTACCACATGCGAGTCGGACGCCAAGCGGTTGGCAAGCTCGCGGTCGCCGAAAATGCGCTTGACCGCGGATTGTGCGTCATCGAAATTGCCCTTGACCGCGCACACGTTCACATTCGAACCGGCCTGCGTGCTCATCTGCAGTTCCTGCACTTGGCTGACCTTGCCTTCCGGATAGAACACGGTGATGCCCGTGCCCTCGGCATCCGCGAAACCAGCGAGTGCTGCCTTGCCGGTGTCTCCGGAAGTGGCGGTCACGATCATGATTTTCTCGTTGTCGTCGCCATCGGTCGGGGTGGTGCGTGCCATGAAACGCGGCAGGATTTGCAATGCGACGTCCTTGAATGCGGAGGTCGGACCGTTGAATAGTTCCATCACGTAGTCATCGCCGAGCGGCTTGACCGGGGTGATCTTTTCGTCGGACCACTGCGCACCGTATGCCTCGCTGATGCATGCTTTGAGTTCAGTTTCGGTGAAGTCGGGCAGCAACACGCTCAGCACGTCGAATGCGATCTGCTGGTAGGACTTGCCTGCGAGGGATGCGATGTCCACGTGGGTTTCGCCCAGTGAGTCGGTTACGAACAGGCCTCCATCGTCGGCGATGCCTTTGCGGATGGCCTGCTTGGAGGTGAGCGAATCGGTGGTGCTGCGGGTGCTGTGGAACGTGGTCACTGGATTTCCTTAGCAATAGAACGGGCAATAACGTCAAACAGTATTAAGTGTAGCGTTATGGGCGGGAAGAAACATGCTTGGCGTCCGTGGAATGGGACGACATGCGATTTGCAAATAGGCGATTGTTTCCTTCTTGTTTCGTGATTGCTGCCATGTTTCGAAACGCCCTGTTCTCCCATACGATTTATGCACGTACACTTCATCGTGGAGCCCGCATGCTCGTGCGGGCAACGTAGTTATCCTCCAAGCCAAGGAGAGTTCAATGACCGCATCACCTCTCGCGCAAACCCCGAACGACATGTTCAATGCACCCATTGCCGAAGCAGACCCCGAAATCGCCGAAGTGCTTAACGCCGAACTGTCCCGACAGCAAAACGGCTTGGAAATGATCGCCTCCGAAAACTTCGTGCCGCGTGCAGTGCTTCAGGCACAAGGCTCCGTGCTGACCAACAAGTATGCCGAAGGCTATCCGGGACGCCGCTACTACGGCGGCTGCGAGCAAGTCGACAAGATCGAAACCATCGCCCGCGAACGCGCCAAGAGCCTGTTCGGCGCCGAATACGTCAACGTGCAGCCCCACTCCGGCGCGCAGGCCAACGCAGCCGTCTACCAGGCGCTCGTCAAGCCGGGTGACACCGTGCTCGGCCTCGCACTCGACCATGGCGGACACCTTACCCACGGTATGAAGATCAACTTCTCCGGGCGTTTCTACCATGCCGAAGCCTACGGAGTCAACCCCGAAACCTTCCGCATTGACCCTGAAATCATCCGCCAGCGTGCGCTCGAAACCCACCCTGCCATGATCATCGGTGGCTGGAGTGCCTACCCGCGTATCGAAGATTTCAAGGCCATGAAGGAGATCGCCGACGAGGTCGGAGCCAAGTTCTGGGTTGACATGGCACACTTCGCGGGACTCGTCGCCGCGGGACTGCATCCGAGTCCGGTTCCATATGCCGATGTCGTGTCTTCCACTGCCCACAAGACTCTCGGAGGCCCGCGCTCTGGCTTCATTCTCGCCAAGCAGGATTATGCCAAGAAGCTCAACTCCGCAGTCTTCCCGGGCCAGCAGGGTGGTCCGCTCATGCATGTCATCGCAGGTAAGGCCGTCGCATTCAAGGTCGCATCCTCACCGGAGTTCAAAGACCGCATGCAGCGCACCCTCGACGGCGCCAAGATCCTCGCCGAACGTCTTATGGCCGACGACGTCAAGAACAACGGCATCAGCGTCCTCACCGGTGGCACCGACGTCCACCTCGTCATGGTCGATTTGCGCAACAGCGAAATGGACGGCCAGCAGGGCGAAGACCTCCTCGCACAATGCGGCATCACCATCAACCGCAACACCGTCCCGTTCGACCCGCGTCCGGCAAGCGTGGCCTCCGGCCTGCGTATCGGCACCAGCGCGCTCGCCACCCGTGGCTTCGGCAACAAGGAATACGAAGAGGTCGCCGACATCATCGGCACCGCACTTGCGGCAGGCAAGGACGCTGACGTGGAAGCCCTCAAGGCTCGCGTCGACAAGCTCGCCGAAGACTTCCCGCTGTATCCGGGCCTCGACCAGATCCACTGATTCCATGTCGAATAATAGTTGATCGAGAACGGTTCCGGACATGAATCTCTGGAGCCACACGACATGTGAAATCGCGCCCTGCTCCCGACGCTACGACGAAATAATGGTCGAAGCTGCGGAACAAGGCGCGATTTCGCGCTAATCTAGGAAACTATGACGAACCCACAGATCCAAGCCAACGCCATGGAAATCGACGTGCTCAACGAAGTGTGCGCCAAAGCCGACGCCGCACGAATCGCGCAAGCGCAACTTGCCCAAACCAACACGCAACGTAAAAACGAGCTTCTCAACGTCATCGCGGACGCACTCGACTCGCGTGCCGGAGAAATTGCCGCAGCCAACGCCATCGATATGCAGGAAGCTGCTGAACATGGTATGGACGCAGGCAAGCTGGACCGACTCAAATTCGACGTGTCCCGAGTCAACGCGGCCGCACAAGGCGTACGCCACGTAGCTACCCTGCCGGATCCGATCGGCGAAATCGTACGCGGATACCATCTCGACAACGGTCTACGACTCGAACAGGCCCGCGTGCCCATCGGAGTGCTTGGCATGATCTACGAAGCACGCCCCAACGTCACCGTCGACGTCGCATCGCTCTGCATCAAATCCGGTAATGCGGTGCTTCTCAGAGGCGGACACGCGGCCGAACGTACCAACGCAGCCACACTCGGCATCATCGCCGACGTGCTACGCGAATACGGATACGACCCTGCGCTCATCGCATCCGTCGACGAATACGGACGCCAGGGCGCCACCGCCATGATGCAAGCCCAAGGTCACATCGACCTACTCATTCCGCGAGGGGGAGCGGGTCTTATTCAAGCCGTCGTGCAAAACTCCAAAGTGCCGGTCATCGAAACCGGAGCTGGCAACGTACATATCTACGTCGACCAAACCGGCGACCAAAACAAGGCCATCCCCATCATCCTCAATGCCAAAACGCAACGTGTCGGCGTCTGCAACGCCACCGAAAAACTCCTCGTGCATCAGGGCATTGCCGAAACGTTCCTTCCGCAGGCCGCAGCCGCACTCGCCGCCGCCAATGTTGAAATGCATGCCGACGAGCGAGCTTACGCAATCATCGATAAAGCCGGTATCGACGGAGTGGAACTGATGCATGCCACTGATGAAGACTGGGATACCGAGTATCTGGCATTGAAAATCGGCATCAAAGTGGTCGACTCACTCAACGAAGCCATCGAACACATCAACCGTCATTCCACCGGACATACGGAATCCATCATCGCCGAAGACTATTCGGCCATCGAGGAATTCACCTCACGCATCGACTCGGCGGTGGTGATGGTCAACGCATCCACACGCTTCACCGACGGGGGAGTGTTCGGTTTCGGCGCGGAACTTGGCATCTCAACGCAGAAAATGCACGCACGCGGCCCCATGGGACTACGCGAAATGACCACGACCAAGTGGATCGGTTACGGAACGGGGCAGGTGCGAGCATGAGCGAACAAAACGGTATCAACGAAAACGACAGTCAGATGGAGGGAACAATGACCGACGTCAAGAATCCATGGAATGCGGATCTCAATGATCCATATCTGGGATTGAAGCTCGCCTCCGAACGATTAAGCATTGTACGATACGTGTTCCTTGTGCAAATCGAGGACGGCATCGCCTCGGCGGCACAGCGCGCGTCACTCGAATATGCCGATGCGGTGTTGATTGGCTGGCCGGAAACCGGCGCCGACGACGTGGTGGAACTCAGCGAGGAGAAACTCAGGAACGTCGACGAGCAGATGCGTCTTATGGAACAGTACATCGCCAAATTCAGTGCCATGGAACGCGAACAGGATATCGACGGCATGACTGATACGCTGATTCGTGTCACCGAACGTGTGGCCGAGGTGCGACGTGCCTACCAGCCGGACTTCCCGTTGCCGACCTTCGCTGAAATCAGACGTGTTGTGCAGGACGAGTGGGACGAGGATATGGACAAGATCGATCCTGACAACGCTTCGCCCACGGCAGACAGCATCGGACGTGAAACCGCGGACGCCGATCAGGAGCAGAAGAGCGAGGACGCTTCATGACCGGTCCGAAACGCATGCGGCCCGAATCCGCCGAAGCCGATTCCGAACTTGCCATCAGCTATGTGGTGGAACCGGAACGGCGCATGTCCGGCCTTTCCGTGGAATCAGCAGGTTCCGCAGTGTCCACGGGTCGACGTTCAGCGCGCGGCAACTGGCATAGCAGGCCTCGCATCGGCATTATGGGCGGTACGTTCGACCCCATCCACAACGGCCACTTGGTGGCGGCGTCAGAAGTGTCATGGGTGTACGACCTCGACGAAGTGATCTTCGTGCCGACAGGACGCCCCGTATTCAAACTCGACAAGAACGTCACCAACGCGGAAGACCGCTATCTCATGACGGTCATCGCCACCGCATCCAATCCGAAATTCACCGTATCACGTGTGGACATCGACCGTCCGGGAATCACCTACACCATCGACACATTGCGAGATATCCGTGTGCAACATCCTGACGCGGAACTCTTCTTCATCACCGGAGCCGACGCGGTCGCGGAAATCATGCAATGGAAAGATGCCGACAAAATGTGGGATCTGGCCCACTTCGTGGCCGTGACCCGCCCCGGATACTCATCTCCAGAAGGGGTGAAACTGCCGGAAGGCAAGGTCGATACGTTGGAAATACCGGCGCTGGCGATTTCTTCGACCGATGTACGTCGACGCGCGGAACACGGGGAACCTGTTTGGTACCTCGTACCGGACGGCGTGGTGCAATATATTGGCAAGCACGGACTGTACCGGTAAATTTCAGGTGAACACGCGCGGATGAGACGGTCTGCGCGGATGGTTAGTATGGGTCACGTCCACTTGACGCAAAAACAGACGTTTGGAGACATGGTGAGCGCAATCCTTGAAGGAAAGCCGGATAAAAACCTTATCCTTGTCACAGGCAGAACACATCCGAAACTGGCGGCGGAAGTCGCCGAACAACTCGGTATCGATGTTCTGGAAACCACAGCATACGACTTCGCCAACGGCGAGATGTACGTGCGCTACACCGAATCCGTGCGTGGCGCGGACGTGTTCGTACTGCAAAGTCACGCAGCTCCGATCAATCAGTCGATCATGGAGCAGCTCATCATGATTGATGCGCTCAAGCGTGCCTCCGCACGTTCCATTACGGCGGTCTGCCCACTGTTGGGTTATTCCCGCCAAGACAAGAAGCATCGCGGCCGCGAGCCTATTTCGTGCCGTCTGATGTTCGACCTGCTCAAGACTGCGGGCGCCGACCGCATTATGAGCGTCGACCTGCATGCGGCACAGTCCCAGGGCTTCTTCGACGGTCCGGTCGACCATCTCATTGCTATGCCAGTGCTTGTGGACTACATTCGTGATCGTTTCGCCAACCAGCTTGACAACGTCGCTGTCGTGTCCCCGGATGCAGGACGCATTCGTGTTGCGGAACAGTGGGCGCAGCGTCTTGGCGGCGGCCCGCTCGCGTTCGTGCACAAGACGCGCGACATCACCCGTCCGAATCAGGCAGTCGCCAACCGAGTCGTGGGCGACGTCGAAGGCAAGGACTGCGTGCTTGTCGACGATCTGATCGATACCGCTGGAACAATCGCAGGCGCCTGCAATGTACTCAAGAACGCTGGCGCCAAGTCGGTGACCGTTGTCGCTACGCATGGCGTGCTGTCTGGTCCGGCTGTAGAACGTTTGAAGAACTGTGGCGCCCGAGAAGTCGTGCTTACCGACACCGTGCCGATTCCTGAAGAGAAGCGTTGGGACGGTTTGACCGTACTATCGATTGCGCCGCTTCTGGCCAGCGCCATCCGCGCCGTGTTCGAAGACGGCTCCGTGGCCGAACTGTTTGACACCTACCCGGAACACCACGGCCAGGGCTTCTTGTTTGCCTGACATAGGTGTGTATAGGTGCATTTGCGAGGTGCCCGCTCCATATGGGGAGGGCACCTCGCAAATTTTTTGTATTGCGAATATTTTTCCCGGAATGCCGCTGCGCTTTCCGCTGCTGCGTTTTCGGATAAGATAAAAGCTCCTGCAGACTGATTCTGCAGGAGCTTTTATCCTAACAAGCTCCCCCACCTGGACTCGAACCAAGACAAAGGGTTCCAAAGACCCGTGTGCTGCCATTACACCATGGGGGAACGGCAGAAACATACGTTTTCTGCCAAGTGTTCATTATGCCATATTATTCGGACGCCGCATACCACGGGGTGTCGCGCGACGGCGTTGCGAACTTTTTGGAGAATCTTGATATGGGATGGCTCTGCTGCGAACGGTGCAGAGACAATTTTTTAAAAAGTTTTTTGCGAAAAACTGGCGTCATAAGGCGCAAAGTACCATAATACGAACACATGCGAACAAACACGATCAATATCTTTCAGAAAAAGTCGGAGCTGTCCATTTTTATTAAGATATTTTGAGACGAATTAGGGGCAATGCTGAAGCAGGCCGTTTAATTGCATTTCCAGCAAAGAGCCACTCTATTCTTCAGTATATGAAGGGTGGATAAACGCATATTTAGGGTGTTCTGTAATAGTTTGGATATCTGAGTTATCCACATATCCACAAAAGGCAGATGTTAACTTGACGGGGGCAATCTTTCATGCCTTAATGGTTCCTACACCCCCTCTCAACGATGAGTCGGGCAAAGAAGAAAGGTGCCATCATGGATGGTTCATTTGAAAATGAAGTTCCGCCGCCAGCAGTTGACGGGACGGGTTTGGCTATTCCGTCTTCTGGACTGGATGTGCTGTTCAATAAGAAGGGGGAGGATGATCCTAAAGAGCTTCCCACGGAGGAAGAACTGACTGAATGGAAAAAACTGGTTTTTCCTTCCGGTCGAAAGCTTCCCACTTATGATGGGTTTCTCGATTCAGACCTTTTCGGTAGGAAAATTCCATTTCACTTTGTTCAGATCATGCCCGGGCCATGCGATGCTGAGTTTGCCTACTCCATGAGCATGTTTTCTGCGCGGCTACTTTGCAACATTGTTGATATTTTCCGCGGTAGGCAGAAGCTGTCGCTCGTGGAGAAGGTGTTGAGTGAAGACTACATGCGAAAGCTGAAGATTGCCTCCGCCCAGATCGTAAGCCGGATGAAGAAGGACGTAAAAGTGTACGCCCAGCTCGGATTGCTTCCGATTACCGTCTATACCGTCGAAAGCTGGATGATCTCGCCAACATGTTTCGAAAGCACTGTGCTGATGGGCATCGGAGGCCGGAGACTATGCGGCAACATGAAGTGCGTGCTCAAGGGATCCGCTTGGAAATGCGTGACTGCTGATTTCGGCATGTGACGAAAAACGGCTAATTATTCAAAACCCTTGGAATTGGCTAAATTCAGCCGATTCCAAGGGTTTTCAGCGTGCCTTAAATGTACTGCAACTACTATAGGGATTCATGTTGAGAGAATTTATACCAGAACCTGCGTATAGCACCACGGATGAGGACACCGTTTTCGCGTTGCTCTCCAGACGCGCTGAGCGTGATCCTGAGGATCTCATCGCCCAATGGCAGGACGATGAGACTCGTCGTTGGCATGACGTTACGGCTGGGGAGATGCTCGAACGTGTGCGTTCGGTTGCGAAAGGCCTTCTTGGCTTGGGGGTCAAGACCGGCAATATGGTGGTTATCTATTCGCCCACTTGCTACGAATGGGGAGTCGTTGATTTTGCCTGCGCCGCGATTGGAGCGGTAAGCGTGCCTGTATACGAGACCGATTCCGCCAAGCAGACCGAGTCAATTATCGAAGAGGTGAATCCGGTTATCGCTTTCGCTGGCGATTCCGCGCACACGCAAACGCTTGAGCGGATCCGTGAAGAGCACAGCAGCTTGCGGTATGTTTTCAATTTCAAGGCAGATGGTCTCGATGCCGTTGCTGATTTCGGAGAGGGCGTCAGCGAGGACGCGCTTGATCAGGTGATCGTTAGAGTCAAGGCCGATGACATGCTCACCATTGTGTATACGTCCGGTTCCACAGGCAAGCCCAAAGGCGCCATGCTCTCTCACCGGAACTTCACGCATATCGTGTTGAACGGCTACATCATTCTCGACGAAATGCTGTATCAGCCGAATCGTCTGATGCTGTTCCTGCCGTTGGCGCACTGTTTCGCCCGCTACATCCAATACGTTGCGATTGGTGGTCAAGGAGTGGTCGGCTATCTTCCGGGAGCCAAACATCTGCTTGCCGATTTGCGCAGCTTCAAACCAACCTATCTGCTGGGAGTTCCCCGCGTGTTCGAAAAGGTGTACAACGCGGCTTCGCAGAAGGCCGGAGCGGGCATTCGGGGAAGGGTGTTCGCTAGAGCATTTGATCATTTCGTGCAATGGTCGAAGGATGAGCAGGAAACCGGACACCATTCCATCGTGGCTCGCGCCGAACATTCGTTCTTTATGTCTGTCGTGGGTAAATCCATCCGCTCCGCTTTGGGGCCGAACATGAGGTACCTAGCCTGCGGAGGAGCCCCCCTGAACGTTGATCTCGCCCATTTCTTCAACGGTATGGATGATATTACCTTCATCCAAGGCTACGGTATGACGGAAACTGCCGCACCGATGATCGTCAACTGGCAAGATGCCAACCGTGTCGGTTCGGTAGGCAAGCCTGGTCCCGGTATGGGTGTGCGGACCGACGATGATGGGGAACTGCAGGTGATGGGTCCTAATGTGTTCCTTGGCTATTACAAGAAACCAGAGTTGACGGCCGACGTCAAGATGGCCGATGGCTGGTTGAAGACCGGTGATTTGGGAACCATCGACGATGATGGCTTTGTGTATATCACGGGACGCAAGAAAGACATCATCATCACTGCTGGTGGCAAGAACGTCAGTCCCGCACCCATGGAAGACATCATCAACACCTGCCCGATAGTGTCGCATGGTGTGGTGGTCGGCGACGGCAAACCATTCATCGGAGCCCTGATCGAGCTTGATCAGGAGATGGTCCGTTCCTGGCTTGCGCAGCAGGGACTTGACAGCAACATGTCCATGGAACAGGTTGCAAGGAACGATGCCGTGCGAGCGTTTATCCAGCAGTATGTTGAAAAGGCGAACGCGAACGTTTCCCGCGCGGAATCCGTACGCAAGTTCGAAATCCTCGACGAGGAGTTCAACCAGGAGAACGGCACGCTGACGGCGAGCCTGAAGGTCGTCAGGCCGAAAGTGCTCAAACGGTATGAGAACATCATCGACAACGTGTTATATGCTCCAAAACCATCCAACAGGCCGTTGCCGAAGACGGTGCAGATCCTTGACCGCACTACGGAAACGGTCAAGCAGGCATCCGAATCCATGCGGCAGGCATCCGAATCCGTAAGCCCGAAGGTTCGGCAGGCATTTGATACCATGCAGGAGAAAATCAAGAAGCAGTCCGAAGAAACCGACGGCGAGTCGTCAATGCCTGTGGTCCCATCGGAAACTGAGGAAACAACTATGATTGAGGAGAGATAGCTTTGGCAATACGTGAGATTCGAGTCGTACCTGATCCGGTGCTGCGCACGCCCTGCGACCCTATCAAGGAGATTACGCCGGCTGTGCGTCACCTGGTGCAGGATCTGCTTGATACCGTTGACGATCCGGGACGTGCCGGTCTGTCGGCCAACCAGATTGGCGTGGGTTTGAGGGCATTCTCCTACAACATCAACGGCAAGATCGGATACGTGCTCAACCCTGTCCTTGAAGAAACCAGCGGCGAACAGTACGGGGATGAGGGGTGCCTGTCCGTGCCTGGATTGTGGTACAAGACTCGTCGTGCCGATTATGCTCGTGTGCGTGGCATCGATTTGGACGGCAAGACGGTCGTGTTGGAAGGACATGGCATTATGGGCCGCATGCTGCAGCATGAAACCGACCATCTGGATGGCCATGTCTATCTCGATCGTCTGGAGAAAGAGGAACGGCGTGAGGCGATGCGCTACATGCGCAATCACCGCAAGTAATTGCTGCCGTTCCGTTTAATATGACGATTTGGGGTCACGTCTTTGCAAAAAGACGTGACCCCGTGGTATTTTTACACCTTGTGTGCCATCCGGTAAGGAACTGTGTCGTGAAAGTTCCGAACCACCAATATTGTCAACCGGCATACAACCAATTCGCGTCATGTTCGCGACGACCTGTGTCGGTCGGCCAATGCCGTAAGGTTTTGGCTGCACGCAGGAACGCATGACCAGGCAAGAACCGACAAGAAAGAGGTAGTAATACCATGGCTCAGATCAATATGAGCGACATGCTGAAGGCAGGCCTGCACTTCGGCCACCAGACCCGTCGTTGGAACCCGAAGATGAAGCAGTTCATCCTCACCCAGCGCAACGGCATCCACATCATCAACCTGTTCAAGTCGCTCGACATGATCGATAAGGCCTATGACTTCATCAAGGCTACCGTCGCTCACAACGGCACCGTGCTGTTCGTCGGCACCAAGAAGCAGGCTCAGGAAGCCGTTTCCAACCAGGCCACCCGTGTCAACATGCCGTATGTTTCCGAGCGTTGGCTCGGCGGTATGCTGACCAATTTCCAGACCGTGTCCAAGCGCGTCTCCCGTCTCAAGGAACTCGAAGAGATGGACTTCACCGACGTTCGTGGCTCCGGCCTGACCAAGAAGGAACTGCTCCTTCTCGAGCGTGAGAAGGACAAGCTGGCCAAGCAGCTGGGCGGTATCCGCAACATGAACCGTACTCCGTCCGCCATGTTCGTGGTTGACGTCAACAAGGAAGCCCTGGCCGTCGAGGAAGCTCACAAGCTGGGCATTCCGGTTGTCGCCATCGTCGACACCAATGCTGATCCGGAGTCCGTTGAGTACCCGATCGCAGCCAACGATGACGCCATCCGTGGCATTGAACTGCTGACTAGCCTCATGGCTGACGCAGTGGCCGAGGGTCTGCTGGAGCGTTCCGGCAAGGCCTCCAAGGCTGAAGGCGAAGCCGAGCAGCCGATGGCCGCTTGGGAGAAGGAGCTCCTCACTGAGGGCGCTCCGGCCGCCGACGTACCGGCTGAGGCCGAAGCTGAGGGCGAAGCCAAGGCTGAGTGAAAATATCCACTATGATGGGAGGTGTTGTGCCTCCCATCATATGGGACATCACTATTTTCCAGAGGAGACAAATCAATGGCAGCAATCACTGCAGCTCTGATCAAGCAGGTGCGCGAGGAAACCGGCGCCGGCATGATGGACGTTAAGAAGGCTCTGACCGAGGCTGAGGGTGACGTGGCTCGCGCCAAGGAGATCATCCGCGCCAAGGGCATTCAGGCCGCTGGTAAGCGCGAAGGACGCAAGGCTCAGGAAGGCACCATCGCCTCCAAGGTCGTGGAGTCCGCCAATGGCCAGACCGGTTACGCCGTCGAACTGAATTCCGAGACCGACTTCGTGGCCAAGACCCCGAAGTTCGTGGAATTCGCTGACAGCGTTCTCGAGGATGCCGTCAAGGCCGAAGCCGCTTCCGTGGACGAAGTGCTGGCAGCCGCTTCCGGCGAAGCCACCGTGAAAGAAGCCGTCGAAGAGGCGGCCGCTCTGTTCGGTGAGCACGTCAAGGTCGGCCAGTTCGCCAAGGTCGAAGGTCCGCACGTCGAGATCTACGCCCACAAGAAGTCCGCTGAAATGCCGCCGAGCATCGTGGCCATGATCGCCACTGATGAGGCTGGTGCCGCCGTGGCTCACGAAGCCGCTCTGCAGATTTCCGCAATGGGTGCCCAGTGGCTGACCCGTGAGGATGTTCCGGCCGATGTGGTCGAGTCCGAGCGTCGCGTGGCTACTGAGAAGTCCCTGGCTGAAGGCAAGCCGGAGAAGATCGTTCCGAAGATCGTTGAAGGACGTCTCAACGCCTTCTACAAGGAGAACGTCCTGCTCGAGCAGTCCTACGTCAAGGATCCGTCCAAGACCGTCGGCGACCTGTTCAAGGAAGTCGGTGGCGCGGCCGTGGCCTTCGCTCGTGTCGAGGTCGGCAAGGGCGAAGCCGAGTGAATTGGCTTTGTAAGTGAATCCATGCGTTAGACGCACGGCGATTCCATAAAGGTGGCCATCATCCATAGGGTGACGGCCACCTTTGTTTTTAGACTGTGTCGCTACGCTGATGTGTCTGTGTTTGCCGATACTCTTGAGAGCGGTAAATTTCGTGAGTTCTCGGGCAAGAAAGGCTTTTCATGACTGGCGAAAACACTGGTGATAATCCACGCAGGGTGCTGCTCAAACTATCCGGAGAGGCGTTTGGTGGCGGCAAGGTCGGCATCGACACATCTGTTATCCGCCGTATCGCGGAAGAAATCGTTCCTGCGGTGCAGCAGGGCGTTCAGGTTGCCATCGTTGTCGGTGGAGGCAACTTCTTCCGTGGCGCGGAACTTCAGCAGGCTGGTATCGATCGCTCCCGCGGCGACTATATGGGCATGCTGGGAACTGTGATGAACTGTCTCGCATTGCAGGATTTCCTGGAACAGGAAGGGCAGGCCACGCGTGTGCAGACTGCCATCACTATGGGGCAGGTCGCCGAACCGTACATTCCACTCAAGGCCATTCGTCATCTGGAGAAGGGCCGCGTCGTGATTTTTGGTGCCGGCGCCGGCATGCCGTATTTCTCCACCGACACGGTGTCCATCCAACGTTCCTTGGAAATTCATTGCGATGAGGTACTGATGGGCAAGAATGGCGTGGATGGCGTCTATACCGCTGATCCTCGCAAAGACGAGAACGCCAAGCGTTTCGCCACGTTGAGCTATAACCGTGCGCTTGTCGACAATCTCGCCGTCATGGATGCTGCCGCGCTTTCCATGGCTCGCGATAACAAGCAGCGCATCCGCGTTTTTGGACTTGAAGGCGCCGGTAATGTGACTCGCGCTCTTCTCGGTAAGGAAATCGGAACCATGGTTTCCACTGCGGAATCCACGCTCGCTGAATAACGACATTCAACGTCGAATATCGATCGAACAAACCAACAACAAGGAGTAAACAAATGGCAACTATCGTCGAACAGGCCAAGGCGCAGATGGCCAAGTCCGTGGAATCCACCAAGGAGAACTTCTCCGGCATTCGCACCGGTCGTGCCAATCCGGCGTTGCTCAACGGCATCACCGTCGACTACTACGGCGCCCCGACCCCACTGAAGGCCGTCGCCACCATCGGCGTGCCGGAACCGCGAACCCTGTCCGTCACCCCGTTTGACGCATCCCAGGCCAACGCCGTCGAGAAGGCACTGCGCGATTCTGATCTGGGCGCAAGCCCGCGTCGTGACGGCAACGTCATTCGCCTGACCATGCCGGAACTGACCGAAGAGCGCCGCAAGGAATACGTCAAGCTTGCCAAGGGCAAGGCAGAAGACGGCAAGGTCGCTGTGCGTAATATTCGTCGTAAGGCCAAGGAATCCCTCGACAAGGCCATCAAGGATGGCGAAATGGGCGAGGACGAGGGCGATCGTCTGCTCAAGGAACTCGACAAGGTCACCAAGCAGACCACTGACGAGCTCGACACCCTGCTTGAAGCCAAGCAGAAGGAGATCATGGAGGTCTGAGACCTTCACTCCTGAAAAAGAATCGACGCACAGCTAGACAGGGGAGCATGATGGAACATCAGGAACAGCACGAAAAGGAAGCCGAAGAGGCCATCAACGCCATCAACAAGAAGACGGGCCGTAACATGCCTCAGGCCATCGCCACGGGAGCGGTCCTCGTCATCCTCATTTTGGCATGCCTGCTGATCAGCATCGACTTGTTCGTCTATCTGGTCGTGCTTTTCATGATGCTTGCCCTGTGGGAGCTGCGCGTCGATTTCGCCACTGTGGGATTGCACATTCCTGTGGCGGTGCTGTGGGTGTGTTCGGCGGCGACGCTGCTGTCCACCTATTACAGCGAACGTCATATCGTCGCCATGACGGTATGTGTACTGGCGTCTCTAGTGATTGTCGCGATCGCAGCCAGCGCCAAGGTGACGTTCGGCAGCCGCATCTCACTGGCGGTTGCCGACAAACTTTCCCATACCGATGCCGGCGCAAGACTCGAATCGTCGTTCAACCATGAGCAGGGAGAGGTAACCCATAGCCGTTTGAGCCATGTTGCGGTTTCCATGTTCACCGTGTTGTATATTCCTCTTCTGGCGTCTTGCGTCATCATGCCACTGACATTCAATGGGCATCCCGTTGCTCACGCCATCATGATGGTGTTCATGCCCGCATTGAGCGATACTGGCGGCCTGTTTGCTGGAGCATGGCTGGGCAAGCACAAGCTGAGCCCGCGTATTTCGCCGAAGAAATCGTGGGAAGGACTTGCCGGGTCCATCCTGTTCTCCATGGTTGGCTCCTTCGTAGTGATGTTCTGCACATACGAGCCAGACGTGTGGGCTTCTCGTTGGTGGGTTCCCGTCGTGGCAGGTTTCATGATCGGCATTGCCGGAACGTTTGGTGACTTGTGTGCATCCATGCTGAAGCGAGATATCGGTATCAAGGATATGGGCCATCTGCTCAAGGGGCATGGCGGCGTGATGGATCGAGTGGATTCCATTCTGTTGTGCGCACCATTCGTGTGCGTGCTGCTGTGGGCGACTGGAATGTAGGAAGGGTCAAAGAAAAGTAATGAGCGACTCTGCGAACTCCATGAAGGATCTGCCAGAGACCGGCATCACCCCAGGAGGCACCACTGGTGCTTTCCGAGACGTGTTATCCAAAGATCATGCGCGTCGAGGCAAGCCGCCGATGCATTTTGCGGATATGACCGAGGAAGAGCGTATCGCTAAAGCCAAGGATCTTGGACTTCCGAAATTCAGGGTCAAGCAGCTTGCCAATCATTATTACGGGCATTTCGATGTCAACGCGGAGGAATTCTCCGACTTCCCAGCAACGAAACGAGTCGAGGCCGCGAAGGTGTTTTTCCCGACGCTCATTACCGAAGTGACTCGTCAAGTGGCTGATGAGGGCACCACTATCAAAACGTTGTGGCGCCTGTTCGACGGTTCGCTTATTGAGTCCGTGCTCATGCGCTATCCCACACGCACCACGTTGTGCATCTCCAGTCAGGTCGGTTGCGGCATGGGATGCCCCTTCTGCGCTACGGGCCAATTGGGTCTGACTCGAAACATGTCGGCAGGCGAGATTGTGGAACAGGTCCGTGTGGCCGCGAAAGCCATGCGTGACGGAGAAGTTGCGGGTGGGCCCGGACGCCTGAGCAACATTGTATTCATGGGCATGGGAGAGCCCATGGGCAACTATAAGTCGGTATTGAGCGCTGTTCGTCAGATCAGTTCCATGCCGCCCGAGGGTTTCGGTATTTCGGCACGTAACATTACCGTCTCCACGGTCGGCGTGGTACCTGGTATTAAAAAACTTACGGCTGAGGGTATTCCGGTGCGTCTGGCCGTGTCTTTGCACGCTCCGAGCGATGAACTGCGAGATGAGCTTGTTCCAATGAACAAACGTTTCAACACCACGCAGGTGCTTGACGCCGCACACGACTACTATCTGGCTTCGAAGCGCCGCGTGAGCATCGAATATGCTCTGATGCGTGGCATCAACGATCAGGCCGAACATGCCAAGTTGCTCGCTAAACGCCTGAACCATTACGGTGATAATTGGGTTCACGTCAACCCGATTCCGCTTAATCCTATCGAAGGGTCGAAATGGACCGCTTCGAAGCCTGAGGATGAACAACAGTTTCTTGACATTCTTCACAAGGCTGGCATCACCGCTACGTTGAGAGATACGCGCGGGCAGGACATCGATGGCGCATGCGGGCAGCTTGCGGCTAAAGAACGCGATTAGCTGTCAAGGAAAGAAGCTGTTTTGTCCGCTACCCGGACTTCCGACAGACATGCGTAACGTAAAACGGTTACTCTTACATTCGTTGCACGATACCATGCGCGAAGGAGTAAAACAGCATGTCACTGGCAGTCCGAGTCATTCCATGTCTTGATGTTGATGCGGGAAGAGTAGTCAAAGGCGTGCATTTCGAAAATCTTCGCGATGCCGGCGACCCGGTCGAGCTTGCCGCGGAATACTACCGCCAAGGAGCCGACGAGCTGACCTTCCTCGATGTGACCGCGTCAAGTTCGCATCGACAGACCATGGTCGATGTGGTAAGTCGAACCGCCGAACAGATTTTCATTCCTCTGACTGTCGGCGGAGGCGTGCGTACTCCTGAAGATGTTGATTCACTGCTGCGTTGTGGAGCCGACAAGGTAGGCGTCAATACCGCTGCCATCAACGATCCGACACTGATCAGCCGTGTCGCGGAACGTTTCGGCAACCAGGTGCTCGTATTGTCCGTTGACGCGCGTCGTGAGCAGGGGGAGCGCCATACTCAGTCTGGTTTCGAAGTCACCACCATGGGAGGACGTAAGTCCACGGGCATTGACGCCATTTGGTGGGTCAAGCGTGCCCAGGAGCTGGGAGCGGGAGAGATTCTGCTGAATTCCATGGACGCAGACGGCACTCAGCAGGGTTTCGACCTTGAAATGATTAAAGCTGTGCGCAAGGAAGTGAAGATTCCGATCATTGCTTCCGGCGGTGCTGGAAAGGCTTCTGATTTTCCTCCGGCAATCGAAGCTGGTGCGGATGCCGTTCTTGCCGCGTCGATCTTCCATTACGGCAAAGTTACGATCGGTGAAGTCAAGAACGCGATCAAAGCCGCCGGCTACATCGTGCGTTGAAGGCCGAAAATAGCAAAAACAAGCGAACATTAATCAATAATCGAAGAAACGAACCATACCATCACCATGACCAACGAAGCATACGACAACAGCACTACTCTCGATCCACGAATTGCAGAACGTCTCAAGCGTGACGACAAAGGACTGGTGGCAGCTGTCATCCAGCAGTTCGACACCAAAGAGGTGCTGATGGTCGGATATATGAACGATGAAGCCGTACGCCGCACCTTGACAACCGGCCGCGTTACTTTCTGGTCGAGGTCCAGGCAGGAGTACTGGCGTAAGGGAGATACTTCCGGACATGCCCAATATGTGAAGTCTTTCGCGCTGGATTGCGATGGTGATGCCATTCTTATTGAAGTTGACCAAGTAGGAGCGGCTTGCCATACCGGCAAACGATCCTGCTTCGAGGAAGGCGGGCAGTTGCCCGTGGTCGTGGGATATCGCACCAAGGAACAGGAGGGCCAGCGATGAGCGAATGCAGCGTACAAGCACTCAAGTGGGGCGCCACCTGGCCGAGACGTGAACAGTTCCACGAGTTGGCGGACCAGGGATATCGCGTCATTCCGATTGTACGTCGCCTTCTTGCTGACTCCTTGACGCCAGTCGGCTTCTATGAGCGACTTGCTGCTGGACGTTCTGGCACGTTTATTCTCGAATCCGCGGAATTCGGCGGTACGTGGAGCAGATACAGTTTCATTGGCGTGAATTCCATGGCTCAGTTGCGTTCCAACAACGGTAAGGCCGATTGGTTGGGGCGGGTTCCTGCTGGCGTGCCTGCTGAAGGCGATGCAATGGAAGTCGCGCATGCCGCGCTGAAAACCTTGAAGGCGCCGCATGTTGAAGGACTTCCGAATCTGACCAGCGGTCTGGTTGGTACCGTTGGCTGGGATGCGATTCGCCACTGGGAGCCGACCCTGCGTGCCGAGGCTCCGAACGAGACCGGGCAGCCTGAAATGGTGTTGGCCCTAGCCACAGATATTGCCGTGGTCGACCATGTGTCCGGATCGGTGTGGTTGATCGCCAACGCGGTGAATGTGGACGACCGCCCGACCCGTGCCGACGCCGCATATGATGAGGCTGTGTCGCGATTGGACGATATGCAGCGAAAGGTTGCCACGCCTGTCGAAGGTGAAGCTCGCGTCAACGTGCTGGATGAGACCGTTAGCCAGCCGGAACTTCGCTTCCGCACGGAGAAAAGCGATTACGAGCGCTCTATCGAAATCGCCAAGCAGCATATTATCGACGGTGACGTGTTCCAGGTGGTTATTTCCCAGCGTCTCGACATTGATTCGCCTGCCGATCCGTTCGACGTCTACCGTGTGTTGCGTACGTTGAACCCCAGTCCTTACATGTATTTCATGTCGCTGACTGACGCGCAGGGACGTGATTTCAATGTCATCGGTTCCAGCCCGGAAACACTGATCAAAGTGGATAACGGTCATGCCATGACCTTCCCGATCGCGGGTTCCAGACCACGTGGCGCCACCGTTGAGGAAGACGAGCAGCTCGCCAAGGATCTGCTGTCTGATCCGAAGGAACGCAGCGAACACATCATGCTCGTCGATCTGTCGCGTAACGATCTGAGTCGCGTATGCCTTCCGGAAAGCGTGGAGGTTGTTTCCTTGATGGATGTCAAGCGATTCAGCCACATCATGCATATCTGCTCGACCGTCACCGGCAGGGTCAACCCCGACATGACATCATTCGACGTGTTCACCTCTGCATTTCCTGCGGGAACGCTTTCTGGAGCGCCGAAACCGCGTGCCATCGAGATCATCGACGAGCTTGAGCCCGCAGATCGTGGCATTTACGGCGGTACTGTCGGTTATTTCGATTTTTCGGGCAACCTCGATATGGCAATTGCCATTCGAACTGCATTCATCCGCGACCATGAAGCGAGCGTGCAGGCCGGAGCTGGAATCGTACTTGATTCCGTGCCGGCCAGTGAGTGGCAGGAGACTCGCAATAAGGCCGAAGCCAGCGTTGAGGCTGTTCAGATCGCCTCGCAGCTTCGCCAATTGTGAGTCAAACCAAACAAGCTAACTAATCGAGTCAATTGCTGAAAGGAACGCTATGTCTGTACTCGATGAGCTGGTTACAGGAGCAGTTGAAGATCAACAAGCACGCGAACAGAAAATCCCTCTTGATGAAGTAAAGCGTCAGGCGTTTGCCGCGCCAGCGCCTATTGATGCGCGGCAATGGCTGAAAAAGACCGACGGCATTCCGGTCATCGCGGAAATCAAAAGAGCCTCGCCATCGAAAGGCCACCTGAGCGATATTCCCGATCCAGCCGCTTTGGCCAGAGAATACGAGAAGGGCGGAGCCAGCGCGATTTCCGTGCTTACCGAGGGACGTCGCTTTTTGGGATCGCTAGATGATTTCGATAAAGTTCGTGCAGCTGTGAAAATCCCGGTATTGCGTAAGGATTTCATCGTCACGGAATATCAGATTTGGGAAGCGCGTGCGCACGGTGCCGATCTGGTGCTATTGATCGTCGCCGCGTTGGACGACGGCAAGCTCAAGTCCTTGCTTGAGCTTGCACATAGTCTCAATATGACGGTGCTGGTCGAAACGCATACCCGTGAGGAAATCCAGCGTGCCATTGATGCGGGAGCGCGAGTCATCGGCATCAACGCGCGGAATCTCAAGGACCTCAAGGTCGATGTGAACAAATACAACGAGCTGGCCGCTGATTTGCCGAACGATGTGATCCGTGTAGCGGAATCCGGAGTGTTCGGTTCGGTTGAGCTGGAGGATTATGCCCGCGCCGGAGCCGACGCGGTGCTGGTTGGCGAAGGTGTCGCAACCGCAGCCAACCATGAGCAGGCTGTGGAGCGACTGGTAAAGGCAGGAGCAAGAGTGAAAGCATCCGAACAAACCCCATTGGCAAGCCACGAAGGACCATATTTCGGCCAATTCGGCGGACGTTACGTGCCGGAAGCGCTGATCACGGCGCTTGACGAGCTTGAACGCGTCTATGAGGAAGCCAAGGCCGATCCGGAGTTCCATAAGGAGCTGGCACGACTGAACCAGCAGTATGTTGGACGTCCATCACCGTTGACTGACGCTCCGCGTTTCGCCGAGCGTCTCAAAGAAAAAACCGGTCTCGACGCGCGTGTGTTCCTCAAGCGTGAGGATCTCAACCATACCGGCGCGCACAAGATCAACAATGCGCTTGGGCAGGCTCTGCTGGTCAAGCGCATGGGGAAGACCCGTGTCATCGCTGAAACCGGCGCGGGACAGCATGGCGTGGCCACCGCTACGGTGTGCGCCATGCTCGGCTTGAAATGCCGCATCTACATGGGTCAGATCGATGCGCGTCGTCAGGCGCTTAATGTCGCTCGCATGCGCATGCTCGGTGCCGAGGTGGTGGAAGTCACTTTGGGAGATCGCATTCTCAAGGACGCCATCAATGAGGCTTTGCGAGACTGGGTCACCAACGTCAAAGACACGCACTACCTGCTTGGCACGGTCGCAGGTCCACATCCGTTCCCGGCAATGGTGCGCGACTTCCAGAAGATCATCGGCGAGGAAGCCAAGCAGCAGCTTCAGGATTGGTACGGCATCGACCATCCGGATGCGGTTTGCGCATGCGTCGGCGGCGGTTCCAACGCCATCGGCATCATGAACGCTTTCCTTGATGACGAACGCGTGAATCTGTACGGCTACGAGGCGGGCGGCAATGGCCCCGAATCCGGGCGTCATGCCATTCGTTTCGCTCCGGGAACCGGCGAACTGGGCATGTTCCAAGGTGCCAAGAGCTATCTTCTCGAGAATTCCGAAGGCCAGACCCTCGACACGTATTCCATCTCCGCCGGTTTGGATTACGCATCCGTCGGCCCGGAACACGCATGGCTCAAAGAAATCGGACGCGTCAACTATTCCTGGGCAACCGATGAGGAAGCGATGAGCGCTTTCAAGGATCTTTGCGAAACCGAAGGCATCATTCCGGCGATTGAAAGCTCTCATGCAGTTGCTGGCGCCTACAAGGCAGCTGAGGATCTCAAGGCCAAGGGATACGAGCACCCAGTCATGATCATCAACATTTCCGGTCGTGGAGATAAGGACATGAACACCGCTGGCAAATGGTTCGGTTATTTGACCGATGAACAGGCCAAGGCGCTCGAAGCCAACGGCGCCCAAGGCAACAACGCGGACAGCGAGTGAAAGAAGGAGCATCCCATTATGACGCACGCAACAGCAACCACGCTGTCCGGACAGCCGCTCGGCATCAGCCACAAGCCGAGTCCGTCGGAAGCCATGTTCGATGAGTTCGAAGCTGCGAACAAGCCCGCATTCATCGGCTATCTGCCATATGGATTCCCGAATCCGGACTATTCGCTGAAGGCATTCCGCACCATGGTCGAGCATGGCGTCGATGCCGTTGAAATCGGCCTGCCGTATTCCGATCCGGTCATGGATGGTCCTGTCATCCAGGCTGCTTCACAAATCGCCATCGACAATGGAGAGAAAATCGCGGACGTGTTCAGGGCCGTTGAGACCGTGGCCAATGCCGGGGGAGTTCCGTTGGTGATGAGCTACTGGAATCTCATCTACCATTATGGCGTCGAACGTTTCGCGCGTGATTTCGAGAACGCCGGTGGCGCTGGCCTGATTACCCCCGACCTCATTCCGGATGAGGCTGGCGAATGGATCGAAGCTTCAGACCGTCACGGACTTGACCGAATCTTCCTCGTGTCGCCGGATTCCACAGACAGTCGTTTGAAGGTCGTTTCCGACAATGCTCGCGGTTTCGTCTATGCAGCCGCCCGTATGGGCGTCACCGGTGAACGTTCCACCATTGACGCTTCGCCTGAGGAGTTGGTGGCACGCACGCGCAATGCCGGTGCGAAGAACGTCTGCGTCGGCATTGGCGTCTCCACCGCCGAACAAGGTGCGCGAGTCGGCTCCTATGCCGACGGTGTCATCGTCGGATCCGCGTTGGTGCATACCATGCTCGACGAATCCGGAAAGAACGCCGTCGACGAGGCCACCGGACTCAAGGCATTGGCGGCCAAGGCCGAAGAACTTGCGGACGGCATTCACAACGCACGCTCCGCGAAGTAAACCATTCCAACGATTTCGGTAGTCCACGCAACGCCATATCGGATGCGTGGACTACCATCAGGAAACCATGACACTTGCATACATTCCATCGCCAACGATTTCACAGTTTTCCATCGGCCCTGTAACGATTCACATCTATGCGTTATGCATTCTGTTGGGAATTGTGCTGGCGGTATGGATAACCGCCACACGATGGAAGAAGTTGGGCGGTAATTTCGATCAGGTTCTTGACATCACTTTGGTCAGTGTCCCCGCCGGTATCGTGGGTGCCCGAATCTATCACATCATCACCACGCCCGAACGTTTCTTCGGGCCGAATGGCGATTGGGTGGAGATGTTCCGCATCTGGAATGGCGGACTTGGCATCTGGGGCGGAGTGCTGCTTGGAGCGTTGGCCGCATGGGCTTGGTGCAGACACAAGCATTATCCAATGGCCTTGCTGGCCGACGCCATCGCCCCGGGATTGTTGGTAGCACAGGCTGTTGGGCGTTTGGGCAACTGGTTCAATCAGGAGCTGTATGGCGCGCCGACGACTTTCCCATGGGGCCTGAAGCTCAATATGGAAGGCACTGCTATCGGGCACAGCGAGCAATGCTACGACGGGTCTACATGCCCAAGCGGAACACTGTTCCATCCAACCTTCCTGTATGAGATGATTTGGAATCTCATCGGAGCCGCAATCATCGTGTACATCGGATCCAAGGCCATGAAAAAGCTTAAAGCCGGATCCCTATTTACCGTGTACATCATGTGGTACACGTTGGGACGTACTTGGATCGAATCCCTGCGCATCGATTATGCGCATGAGTTCTTGGGCGTGCGCATCAACGTGTGGGTTTCCATGGCGGTGTTCGTGCTTGGCGTGGTGGCGTTCATCGTCGTGCAGCAGATGGGCAAGGACACTGACCTGTTGGCGGAGAAGCTTCGTACCGTCACTGAAATCGAGCAACGTCTCGAAAACAGTGGGGCGGAAGAATCCGCCGATCATGCAGCGACTCTTTCAGAGCAAACTGCGGATGAAATCGAAACCAACGATACCGAAACCGTCTCGAATACCGACAAACAGTCCGACATCAAGTAACAGCAAGTCGATTACCTTTCATAGAATGAGAGCCATGACTATTCAAATCGCACCAAGCATCCTGTCCGCCGATTTCTGCAACCTTGAGCGTGACCTCAAGGCCATTTCCAATGCGGATCTCGTTCACGTCGACGTGATGGATCATCATTTCGTCCCGAATCTGACTTTGGGCGAGCCGATCGTGGCTCGTATCTGCGAAGTCACCGATCTTCCGGTTGACGTGCATCTGATGATTGAGGATCCGGATCGTTGGGCACCTGAGTACGCCAAGCTGGGCGCCGCATCCGTGAGCTTCCATATGGGTGCCACCCATGCTCCGGTGCGTCTGGCACGCCAGTTGCGCGAAATGGGTTGCAAAGCCTGCTTCGCGGTACGTCCGGCTGAACCTGTCGAGCCGATTTTCGATATTCTCGACGAATTCGACATGATTTTGATCATGACCGTCGAACCCGGCTTCGGTGGCCAGAAGTTCCTCGACAACCAGATGTCCAAGGTGCGTCGCTTGCGTGACGAAATTACCCGCCGTGGTCTTGCCACCAAGATTCAGGTCGATGGCGGTGTCAGTCCGAAGACTGCCCATATCGTAGCTGAAGCGGGTGCTGATGTGTTGGTCGCGGGTTCCGCTGTGTACGGCGCTGAGAATCCTGCGGAAGCCATTGATTCCATTCGCGAGAAGGCTGAAGCCGCATTCAAGGCCTGACCTTCCATCAATTTTTTGAGGATAGACAAGAACAATGAAGACTTTTGAATCCCTTTTTGCCGAATTAAGCGAGAAGGCCGCTTCCAAGCAGGCCGGCTCGCTAACCGTTGACGAACTGGGCAAGGGCACGCATTTCATCGGCAAGAAGATCGTCGAAGAAGCGGGCGAGACCTGGATCGCAGCTGAATACGAAGGCGCCGATCGTACCGCGGAGGAGATGAGCCAGCTCATCTACCACCTGCAGGTCATGATGATCGACCGTGGCATCACACTCGAAGACATCTACAAGAATCTGTGAGTTTTTGGCCATGCCGCAGAAGGCATGGCCTTTTTTGGGAGGAAAAATGCTGAGAATCGCCGTGCCTAACAAGGGCATGTTGTCTGAACCTGCATGGAACATGCTGGCCGAAGCTGGCTATCGTCTGAGGAGCAATCCGCGTCAGCTGGTCGTAGAGGATTCCGACAATGACGTGGAGTTGTTCTATCTGCGTCCACTCGATATCGCCGTCTACGTTGGACGCGGTACCATCGACGTCGGCGTCACCGGCCATGATCTGTTGCTCAACTCCGGAACGGACGCCAAAGAGCACATGGAACTTGGCTTCGGCGCATCGACATTCCGTTTCGCGGCCCCGAATGATTCCCCTATCAGCACGCTTGAAGACATCGAAGGCAAGCGTGTCGCCACCAGTTTTGACAAGCTTGTGCATGATTATCTGGTCGAGCATGGCATCAACGCCGAAACCGTGCATCTTGACGGTGCCGTCGAATCGTCGGTGCAGCTTGGAGTGGCGGATTTGATCGCCGACGTTGTGTCCACGGGCACCACGCTCCGCAATGCCGGCTTGCGTATTTTCGCGGAGCCGTTGCTGCATTCCGAAGCCGTGCTCATTCGCTCTCCGCGTCTCGCTGAGAACGATGACCGCCTGACGATTCTCAGCCGCCGACTGCAGGGTGTGATTACCGCCCAACGCTACGTGCTCATGGATTACGACATTCCAGTCGAGAAGGTTTCCGCCGCTGTGGCCATCACGCCGGGCTTTGAGAGCCCGACCGTTTCCCCACTGCATGACAAACAGTGGGCGGCCGTGCGCGTTGTCGTGCCAAAGGCCAAGGTCAACCAACTGATGGACCAATTGTATGAAGTTGGTGCCCGTGGCATAATTGTCACCGCCTTGCAGGCCTCGAGAATGTAATGTTGCTCGAAGTATGAGCAAACTGATTATCAAAAAGCAATACAGTCCGGAACCGCGGGATATTTATTTCACGGTTCCGAACCTTATTAGCCTGTTGCGAATCATTTCGATTCCTTTCATCTCGGTATTGGTCTCTCGCCATGAGATGGTGCTTGCGTTGGTCGTGCTTGCGCTTTCGGCGGTATCTGACGGTTTGGATGGTCTTATTGCAAGGTCGTTCAATCAAGTGAGCAAGATCGGGCAGATTCTCGACCCCATTGCCGATCGTCTGCTGATTTTCTGTAGCATCCTCGCGTTGGGCGTCGCCGACATCATTCCATGGTGGATGCTGATCATCGTTGGATTGCGCGATTTGATTATGGCGATTCTCGTGTTGGTATTAGCTCAGCATGATTATGGTCCGTTGCCCGTGCATTTTGTGGGCAAAGCAGGCACTGCCATGCTGATGATTGCTATTGTCGCTTTGATCTTTGCGGATATCTGGTCTAATTCCGCTACGGATACATTGCATTTATGCGGTCTTGCCACCGGCATATGGGGCGTAGGATTGTACTGGCTGGCCGGCTATATTTACATACGTCAGGGAATCCAGCTGCTGGAAAACGATAAGGATTAGCGCACATGATGCATGATGCTCCGGAACGTGCGTCGTTTCCGGTGTCTCCGGAGAATACGCCCACGAAGCGGCGCGCCGTTTTTTCGGCGTCTTTCGCTGGGCTGACCTCACATCATGTGCAGCCCGACACTGTTGCATCCACTTCACGAAGAGGGCGGAATCTGGACGATGATTCGCTGCGGCTCATCGACGACCTGACCAACCGTCCGATGGATGTGATGTATACGGATTCGAGACTGGCCACCAAAACACCGTCGATGTTTTCGGTCTGGTTTACCCGTGTGTTGGTGTTTCTCATCTGCATTGCCGTGGGCACGGCAGGCAGCGTATTCGTTCGTCAGTTGAGCACCGACCCCCGTAAGGAGGTGCGTAAGCAACTGTCAAGCCAGTTGGCTGAGCAAACAAAAAACGTCGAAACTCTCACCAAAGACGTCAATGCGCTGCGTGCCCAAGTTGAAGAAGAATCGAAATCCGTGTCGAACTGGTCATTGAACCAGACCATACAGGATGACGAAATGGTCAATGGCATACTTCCCGTGCAAGGCGAAGGCATCACGCTCACCATCGCCAATCCGCTGTCCGTGAGCGGTGACAACGCGGATTCGTCGCTGCCAAGAGAAAACGGCAGTCAGGTTCGCGTCGTCACAGATTCGGATCTGCAGGTGCTCGTCTCGCTACTCTGGCAGGCCGGAGCGGAAGCGATCGCCATCAACGGATACCGTCTCGGCGTGCAGACTTCCATACGAACGGCTGGAACGACGATTCTCATCGGAGTCAATTCCGTGCAAAGTCCGTATCGCATCGAGGCAATCGGCAATTCCAACGTTCTTGCCAATACGGTGAGCAAGAAAACACAACAACGTTTATACGATGATTTCAAAGAAGCGGGCATCTATCCGCAAGTGAGCAAAAACAAATCGATTACACTGGAAGCGGCGGTGACTGGCGAAGTGACATATGCAAGGAAGGTCAAGTAATGGCAGCGGTCTTGGGACTTATCATTGGCGTGGTCATTGGCGTGTTCGTCCGGCCGGACATTCCCATTGCCCTTCAGCCGTATCTGCCGATTATGGTTCTGGCCGCGCTCGATGCGCTGCTTGGTGCCGCACGAGCCTATTTCCAGCGCAGCTTTTCCGATAAGGTCTTTGTGATCTCCTTCTTTTCGAACGTCATCACCGCAACATTGCTGGTTTTCTTGGGAAACCAGCTTGGCGTTGGTTCCCAGTTGCAGACCGCCGTCATTGTCGTGCTCGGCATTCGAATCTTCACCAATGTGTCGACCATCCGACGTTTCATCTTCAAAGGATGACGTGATATGAGCAGACGTGACGATGACAACAAGGACGTGCTCTCCAAAATTCACGAGCAGATCGTTAAGGACCAGAACAACGACAGCACCCAGACCGGATCATTCCCAGTGGTCAGGCGCAAGCCGAAGCGGATTTCGCTGAACGCGAAGGCCACTCGCGCCCGTCTGTACTCCAGCGTGCTTGTAACCATACTTTGCGCGTTGCTCGGCTTTAGCTATGCCATTCAGTTGAACAACACAACGTCCACATATGAGACGATGAGCGAGGACGAACTAACCAAACTCATCAGTGAAACCAGCGCGCAGGTCCAAAAGCTTGAGCAGCGCAAAAGTGAGCTGTCCAGTCAGCTTGACTCGCTGAAGGACACAGCCGACAAGAATGAAAAGGCGGCGGAAATCGCCAAACAGAATGCCGAATCGAATGGAATTCTTTCCGGACGTCTGCCGGTATCTGGAGAAGGCGTGGTCATCCGTATTTCCAAAGGATCAAAGCAGGATATTGATGCGTCGATTCTGTTCACGTTACTTGAAGAATTGCGAAATAGCGGTGCGGAGGTCATTGAAATCAACGATATTCGTGTGATTACCAGTACGTATATCAGCGATTCCGCAGACGGTCTCAACTGCGATGATACGAATATTGAGGCGCCATTCATCATCAAGGCGATAGGGGATAGCAACAATCTGCAGAACGCCGTCAATCTTGCGGGCGGTGTCGGTTCACGTTTGAAGGTGAAGTATGGCTCCACCGTGTCGATTGTGCCTTCCGACAAGGTGGAAATCACGTCGACGCGAAGCGCGCCGCAGTACACGTATGCGCATGTCGTCGAATAACGCCTTAAGTAGCGTTTTCTTTTGGCCGATCCTAAAAATAGTTGCGTTGTAGCGTGCCGTTCACCTTTTCAGCGTGCCGATGTCTGCCCTCAACCCTATCTTGTTCATCGTTGACATACAGTCCAGGCCTGCACATTAGTAACGCGGACCCCGATAGCAAAGGACAACCCATGGCTGAACAGACCATCTCCATCACACTCAACGGCGAAGCGAAGGAGGTGGCAGCAGACCAGACTGGCGTCCAGCTCTTTGCAGAAGACAAGAACATCATCGCGGTACGCATTAACGGCGAACCTCGCGATCTGTATACCGAACTGCATGACGGCGATGTTGTGGAACCAATCGCGCTTGATAGCGAAGACGGTTTGGCCATTATGCGCCACTCCGCGACCCACGTCATGGCACAGGCCGTGCAGGAGATCCGCCCGGACGCCAAGCTTGGTGTCGGCCCGGTCATCAAAGATGGTTTCTACTACGATTTCGATGTTGAGACTCCGTTCGCTCCTGACGATCTCAAAGAGATCGAAAAGCGCATGCAGCGCATCATCAAGTCGTCCCAGTCCTTCCGTCGCCGCGTGGTGACCGAAGAGGAGGCTTTGGCGGAAGAAGCTGATCAGCCGTACAAGCTGGAGCTGATCAAAGATAAGGAAGCCCACCTCGATCCGGAGGCCGCCACTGAAATCAGCGGCAAGGAACTGAGCTTCTACGATAATGTCGACCGTGACGGCAATGTGGTTTGGAAGGACCTGTGCCGCGGCCCGCACCTACCGAACACCCGCTATATCAAGGCGTTCAAGATCGAGCGTTCCGCAGCCGCATATTGGCGTGGCAGCGAAGCCAATCCGATGCTGCAGCGCATCTATGGCGCGGCTTTCGCCACTAAGGAGGACCTCAAGGCATATCAAACCCGCCTTGAGGAGGCCGCCAAGCGCGACCACCGCAAGCTTGGTGCGGAAATGGATCTGTTCTCCTTCCCGGATGAGATCGGTCCGGGCCTGGCTGTGTTCCATCCGAAGGGCGCTGCCGTGATCAACGCGATGGAGGATTACTCCCGCGAAATGCATCGCAAGCACCACTACAGCTTCGTGCAGACTCCGCACATCACCAAGGGCGGTCTGTACGAGACTTCCGGCCACCTGCATTGGTATAAGGATAGCATGTATCCCGCAATGCGTCTGGATGAGGAAAAAGACGAGAACGGCAACGTCGTCAAGCAGGGCTTCGACTACTACCTGAAGCCAATGAACTGCCCGATGCACAACCTGATTTTCAAGTCCCGCCAGCGTTCCTACCGCGAGCTGCCATTGCGCCTGTTCGAATTCGGCACGGTGTATCGCTATGAGAAGTCCGGCGAGGTTCATGGTCTGACCCGCGTGCGTGGCTTGACTCAGGATGATTCCCATATCTACTGCACCCGCGAGCAGATGAAGGACGAGTTGAAGAGCCTGCTGACCTTCGTGCTTGGCCTATTGAAGGACTTCGGTCTGGATGACTTCTATCTGGAGCTGTCCACCAAGGATCCGCACAAGTACGTCGGTTCTGACGAGATCTGGGAGGAAGCCACCAATACGCTGGCCGAAGTCGCCAAGGAATCCGGCCTTGAGCTGGTTGACGATCCGTGCGGCGCAGCCTTCTACGGTCCGAAGATTTCCGTGCAGGCCCGTGATGCCATCGGCCGTACCTGGCAGGTGTCCACCATCCAGCTTGATTTCAACCTTCCGGAACGTTTCGGCTTGGAATACATCGCTGCGGACGGCACCCACCAGCGTCCGGTGATGATCCACCGTGCGCTGTTCGGCTCCATCGAACGCTTCTTCGCCGTGCTTCTTGAGCATTACGCCGGCGCTTTCCCGGCATGGCTCGCTCCGGTTCAGGTGCTTGGCGTGCCGGTTGCCGATGAATTCGCTCCGCACCTGCAGAAGTTCATCGCCAGCCTCGAAGAAGAAACGGTTCGTTGCGAAATCGACATGTCCGACGATCGTTTCGGCAAGAAGATCCGCAACGCGTCCAAGTCCAAGGTTCCGTTCATCCTCATCGTTGGCGAGGAAGACATGAACAACAATGCGGTGAGCTTCCGCTTCCGTGATGGCAGCCAGCTGAACGGCGTGCCGGTCGATGAAGCCAAGACGCAGATCATGACCGTGCTCAAGAAGCGCGTGCAGGTCAACAACGTCGACGACTTCAAGGCCGCCATCGCAGACTGAGCCGATTCGCTTGCATTCAGTCTTATAAGGTCATGGATCATATAAGGGCGCACGAGCATCATATTGACGCTTGCGCGCCCTTTTTGTTTTCCGAGAAACAGGAATCCGCATGTTAGAACATCTTCGTGCACCATTCAAAAAACTCATAGAACCGCTTGCCAAAGCGTTGATATCCATTGGTTTGACCGCAAATGCGGTGACGGTCATAGGCGCCATCGGAACCATTGTGGTTGCCTTCGTCGCCGGCATCACAGGATGGCTTTTCGCGGGAGCCGTAGTACTTACATTGCTGGTGCTGGCCGATTCCCTGGACGGTTCGATCGCGAAGCTGACCACGGGAGGCACCCAGTTCGGCGCTTTTTTGGATTCCACGTTGGATCGTATCGCCGATTGGGCGTTGCTTGCCGGAGTGATAGTCTTCTTCATCTTGCACGCCGATTGGTGGTATGACATCAGCCAGTCAAGCCCGGATTACATCAGTTGGGTTGGTGTTGGCGCGGCCATGGTGTCGATGATGACGTCGTTTGTGACGTCGTATGCGCGTGCCCGTGCGGAATCTGTTGGTTTCGAGGTGAAGAACGGCATCGCAACACGCGCCGACAGACTGGTCATCATTTTGGTGGGCATGGCGATCACTGGGCTGACGCATCACGGCTTATGGTTGGCCATTGGCATGGTATTGCTTGCGGTTTTGGGTGTGGCCACAGTGTTCCAGCGTATTCTCGAAGCGCGTCGACAGATGACTGCCGGCCATAGGACATATCAGCCATAACTGCCTGCAAACGGCGAATGTTGACGCGCCTGACAACCGTATGTCAGGCGCTTTGTCTTAGAACCGCTTTAGAATCGTTTCGTTTGAAACATCCGCAACCTGCCTAGGAGCATTATGTCAGGTCATTCCAAGTGGGCGACCACCAAGCACAAGAAGGCCGCCATCGACGCGAAGCGTGGCAAGCTGTTCGCCAAGCTGATCAAGAACATCGAGATTGCAGCACGTATGGGTGGTGGCGATCCTGACGGCAACCCGTCCCTGTACGACGCCATCTACAAGGCCAAGAAGGCTTCCATGCCTGCCGATAACATCAAGCGCGCTGTCAAGCGTGGTTCTGGTGAAGAGGCCGGCGGTGCCAACTACGAAGATATCGTCTATGAGGGCTATGCTCCCGCAGGCGTCGGTCTGATCATCGAGTGCCTTACCGACAACCGCAATCGTGCGGCCGCTGAAGTGCGTTCCACCCTGACCAAGGGCAATGGTTCCTTGGCTACCTCCGGTTCCGTGAGCTTCAACTTCGAGCGCAAGGGCCAGATCATCGTTCCTGCCGAAGGCGTTGATTTCGACGATCTGTTCGAAAAGGCCGCTGAAGCTGGTGCCGAGGATGTGACCGAAGATGGCGATGTGTTCACCGTTGTCACCGATCCTTCCGAAATGATCGATGTTCGTAAGGCTCTGCAGGATGCTGGTTTCGATTACGATTCCGCTGATCTGGTCATGATGCCGAAGAACGAGGTTGAATTGACTCTTGAGGATGCTCAGAAGGTGTCCAAGCTCATCGACAACCTCGACGATTTGGACGATGTGCAGAACATCTACTCCAACTGGACCGCTTCCGATGAGGTCATGGCTCAGCTTGACGAGGAGTAATCGAGCGTGATTATTCTTGGCGTCGACCCCGGGCTGACTCGCTGCGGGGTCGGCGTGATCGAAGCCGGCGCATACCGCCGGCTTTCTTTTATTCATGTGGATGTGGTGCGGTCCGATCCGAAAATGTCACAGGATTTGCGTCTGTTGGCCATATACAATGGTTTGGTTGAAAAAATAGAACGGTTTGCGCCGGATGCCGTGTCCATTGAACGTGTGTTCGCACAAGAGAACCGCAACACCGTGTTGGGGACCGCGCAGGCGGCCGGGCTGGCCATGTTGGCTGCAGCCCAGCGTGGCATTCCCGTTGCCCTGCATACGCCGACTGAATCGAAAATGGCGATCACTGGCAACGGCAAGGCCGAAAAGATTCAGATGGAACGTATGGTCGCCCGTATTCTGGGGCTGAACACCCTGCCCAAACCTGCTGACGCGGCCGACGCGTTGGCCATTGCGATTTGCCATGCCCTTCGTCCTGCGGGTGCGCTGCAAGGGGGCGAACGTGAGCAGCATCTCACTGATGCGCAACGTCAATGGGCGCTTGCCTCGCAGAATGCGGCACGGCAGCGTGGCGTCCGCAGAGGAATGTAGACTATCGAACAAATGTTCTACAGTTGTTTATGGGAGGTGACGGCATGATAGGCATGCTGCATGGCCAAGTCGATTCCATTGACGCGGTTTCGGCGATCATTGAGGTCGGGGGAGTTGGCTATGAGACCAGGATGCCTTCGGCGGATCTGGCTTCCATGCACGCCGGTCAAACGGTGAAGGTGTACACGTCGTTGAACGTTTCGCAGGATGCGATCACGCTGTATGGCTTTTCCTCGCTCGCATCGAAACGTATGTTCCTGCAATTGCAGAAGGTCAGTGGCATTGGCCCGAAGGTTGCCCTTTCCTTGCTTTCGACGTTGCCTCCGGAACGTTTGGCGAGAGCCGTGGCGGACGGCGATGCCACTGCGCTGGCGAAAGCGCCGGGATTAGGTAAAAAAGGTGCGCAAAAAATCATCCTTGAGCTTAAAGGGTCCATTGACCTTAGCCAGATTGAAGGCGCTTCTCCTGAAACACGTTCCACGGAAGATACTGGTTCGGAACAGGTGGTGGAAGGCCTGATGTCTCTTGGATGGCGTCAACAGGATGCCGTTCATGCCGTGCAAGACGTCTGCGAGAGCAACCATATCGATATTCCACTGGGAGACGATGACGTGCCTCGTGTGCTCAAACTCGCGTTGGCGTCCCTTGATCGAGGTAGGTGAATCGCACCATCATGACGAACGACTCTGCATTCGACCAGCCGAATACTGGTGCCAACGAGGAATCACTCCGCATGGTTTCCTCATCGCCCGTCGGCAACGAGACGGTGAGCGATGAGGAACTGCGACCCCATGTTCTTGACGGTTTCATCGGACAGCCAAGGCTCAAGGCGCAGCTGCAGCTATTTTTGGATGCTGCCCGCAAGCGCGACGTTCCTCCAGATCATATTCTTTTGGCGGGGCCTCCGGGCTTGGGCAAGACCACGTTGGCTATGATTGTTGCCAACGAGCTTGGAGTGCCGATCAGAGTCACTTCCGGTCCGGCCATTCAACATGCCGGCGATCTGGCTTCCATTCTGAGTTCTTTGGATGCCGGGGAAGTGCTCTTCATCGACGAGATCCATCGCCTTCCACGTGCGGCCGAGGAATTGTTGTATATAGCCATGGAGGATTTTCGTGTTGACGTAATGGTCGGCAAAGGACCGGGCGCTTCCTCCATTCCTCTTACTCTGCCGCGGTTTACGGTGATCGGTGCCACCACTCGTGAAGGCATGCTGCCATCGCCGTTGAGGGCTCGTTTCGGTTTCACCGCGCATCTCGACTTTTATCCGCATGAGGAGCTTGAAAAGCTTATCGAACGATCTTCGGCTATGCTCGGCATCCATCTCGAGGACGGCGCTGCGCATCAGCTTGCCATGCGTTCGAGGGGTACACCGCGTATCGCCAACCGACTGCTTCGCCGCGTAAGGGATTGGGCAATCGTGCATGATCTGGAAACCGTGCATCCAGATGATGTCAAGGAGGCTTTGGCGTTGTACCAGATCGACACTGAAGGTCTGGACCGCTTGGATATCGCGGTGCTAAAAGCCATTGTCACCAATTTCAACGGAGGGCCGGTCGGACTGAACAATCTGTCGGCCATGGTCGGCGAGGAATCGGAAACCGTGGAAACGGTTTGCGAGCCGTATTTGGTTCGTGAGGGGTTCCTTGTGCGCACGCCGAAGGGACGTGTGGCGACACGTAAGGCATGGGAACATCTCGGTTTGGTGCCTGACGAATCTCAGGTTGATGTCAGCAATCTAGCCTAGACTCGTTGTCTTGGACATAGGGTCCCGTTTGAGCGTCCACCTCAAGGAGTTGTGCTTTGGATTACATTTTTCTCATCGTCATCGTTGTCGCCATGTTTGGCATGATGTTCTGGCAGTCCAAGAAGGCTAAGCAGCAGCAGGCCGAGCGACAGGATTTTCGTGCCAATCTTCAGCCCGGTACCGAGGTCATCACCATCGGCGGCGTGATCGGCAAGGTTGTTTCTGTTGATACCGAATACGAGGAGATCGTCATCGATTCCGAAGGTTCCCAGATTCGTTTCGGCTTCAACGCCATCAGCCGTGAATACGTGCGTCCCGCATATGTGCATGATGACGAGGTCGATGAGAACGGCAACCCGCTTCCCGTCGATTCTGCAGATGAAGATCAGGTTGCTCAGGAGCCGATTGAGGGTGAGATCGAAGCGGTACAGACTGAGACCGAACAGAAGAACAGCTGACAGCATATAAAAAGATATCGGCGAGAATCTCATTTTTGGGATTTTCGCCGTTCTTTTTCGCGTCGAAATCCTATAATGCAAAGTGCCGCATATTGAAGGAGAAGGAAACTACCGCCATGGCATCAACGGATATCACCGTTTCCGGTTTAAGCAGGGTCGGAGCTGAAAACGCCGAGTACCTCATTTCTAAAATTCGCACGATTCCCGGTTTCCCAAAAGAAGGCATTCTTTTCCGTGATTTCATGCCGGTATTGGCTGATGCTCGTGCCTTTGGCGTTCTTCTGGACGCTCTTGAGGCCGCGCTGCCAGTGGATCCCAATGACTTCGACGCCGTTGCGGGTCTTGAAGCGCGAGGTTTCTTATTTGGTCCTGCATTGGCCGCGCGTCTTGGCAAAGGATTTATCGCCGTGCGCAAGGCGGGTAAGCTTCCGCCTGAGACTGTGTCGCAGCATTATGATCTTGAATATGGCCAGGCTGCCGTGGAAATCGAAACCAGCGCCGTGCATGAGGGTGAACGTGTGCTCATCGTTGATGATTTGATCGCCACCGGTGGAACTGCTAATGCAGCCAGTGCGCTGATCGAAAAGTGCGGTGGCAAGGTGTCTGGTTTCAGTTTCGTTATGGAACTTACCGGCATTGACGGCATGAAGTCCCTACAGGGGTATCCAGCTAGTTCGTTGATCACCATGCCTGCGTGATTTAAGTATATTCTTTGTAAACAACCAATAGCATCAAGGGAAAAGAATCCATGGATCTCTATGAGTACCAGGCTAGGGAACTGCTTGAAGAGCAAGGTATTCCAACGCCTAAGGCAGTGTTCGCGCAGAACTCTCATGAAGTGGCTGAGGCTGCCGAGCAGATTGGTTACCCCAATGTGATCAAGGCTCAGGTGAAGATTGGTCATCGCGGCCAGGCTGGTGGTGTCAGGCTGGCGAAGAATCGCGATGAGGCCATTCTTGCATCCGAAGGCATCCTGCCGATGACCATTCACAAGCACAAGGTTAGCGGTGTGTTGGTGGCCGAGGCAAAGAACATTCTTCACGAGTACTATGTCTCCATTTCTGTGGATCGTTCCTCCCGTGATTTCGATGTGCTTGCTACAGCGAATGGCGGCACCGAGGTTGAGGAGATCGCCAAGGAACATCCGGAATCCGTCAAGCGTCTGCATATTGACGCGCTTGAGGATTTCGACCTCGAAGCGGCTACCAAGATGGCTGAAAGCATTGGCTTCTATCATGCCGATGTTAATCAGGCCGCACAGATCCTGCTGAAGATGTGGCAGTGCTTCAAAGACAATGACGCTACGCTTGTTGAGATCAACCCGCTTGCCAAGATCGGTGATCCGGATGATGAATCGTCCAAGACACTGTGTGCGTTGGACGCCAAGATCTCTTTAGACGACAATGCGGCGTTCCGCCACGATGGTTGGAGTCGGTTCGCAGACCCGGTGCATGTCGATCCGTTCGAGCAGAAGGCACGTGAGCATGGCTTGCATTATGTGCATCTCCAAGGTTCCGTTGGCGTAATCGGCAACGGTGCCGGTTTGGTGATGAGCTCGCTCGACGCCGTTTCCGGTGCCGGTGAGGATCAGGGAACCAATGTCAAGCCCGCAAACTTCCTTGATATCGGTGGCGGCGCGTCTGCCGAAGTGATGTGCAGCAGTCTGGAGATCGTGCTTTCTGATCCGCAGGTAGAATCGGTGCTGGTCAACGTGTATGGTGGCATCACATCCTGCGAACAGGTGGCGAAGGGCATTCTGGAAGCTCTTGACAAGCTTGGCAGCTCTAAGCCTCTGGTGGTCCGTTTCGACGGCAATGCCGCTGCTGAGGGTCTGCGCATTCTTGCCCAAGCCAATCGAGTCAATCTGCATGTCGCACAGACTATGGAAGAGGCCGCACAGCAGGCTGCACGCCTTGCGGCCAACGGCAAGGAGGTTCGCTGAAAATGACGCTTTTCGTTGAGGATGGCACACCTGTCATTGTGCAGGGCATGACTGGGCACCAGGGTATGACCCATACCGCGCGCATGCTGAAGGCCGGCACCAATATCGTCGGCGGCGTCAATGCTCGCAAGGCCGGTCAGGAAGTCAATTTCCCTGAAGCAAAAAACGGCGAAGATGTTACCCTGCATGTTTTTGGCAGCTGTTCCGAAGCCGTTGAAATTACCGGTGCGCAGGCGAGTGTTGTGTTCGTACCGCCACGTTTTGCTAAAGACGCCGTGGTTGAGGCCATTGAAGCCGGTATCAAGTTGATTGTGGTTATCACCGAAGGTATTCCGGTTGCCGACAGTGCGTATTTCGTTGAGCTCGCATTGCGCAAGGGCGTACGCATCGTCGGGCCGAACTGCCCTGGTCTGCTTACGCTTCCTTCGACGGAAAATGCGCAGGGCTGCAATCTCGGCATCATTCCGGACGGCATCGTCTCCCGTGGACCTTTGGGCTTGGTGTCCAAGTCCGGCACCCTTACCTATCAGCTGATGGGGGAGCTGTCCGACATCGGCTTCACTGCATGCTTAGGCGCTGGCGGCGATCCCATCGTTGGCACCACGTTGCAGGAGGCCCTTGAAGTATTCGAAAACGATGATGCCACCAAGGCCGTCGTGATGATTGGTGAAATTGGCGGTAGCGCCGAACAGGATGCTGCCAAGTGGGCATCCGAGCATATGACCAAGCCTGTCGTCGCCTATATCGCAGGCTTCACGGCGCCGGAAGGCAAGCAGATGGGCCATGCTGGAGCCATCGTTTCAGGCGGCAAGGGAACCGCGCAAGACAAGAAGGAAGCACTCGAAGCCGTGGGCATCCGTGTTGGACGAACTCCGGGGCAGACCGCTGAAATCATGCGCGAGGTGCTCGCTTCCAAGTCGATATGATGGCAAAGAACCTGAAGTATTGGTTGAAAGGGCTTGCCGTAGCGGCAGCGTCCATGATTATCTATGCTGTCGCCCTCGGCTGCTATATAGCTCTGATGCTTCTGATCATCTCCATGGAGGAAGGCGGCGACAATCTGTCCGCCTTCTCCGTTCCCCTGACTGAAGCGGTTGTGCTTCTCAGCCAAGGATCCGGTTTCAAGACCGGATCCATCACACTGACGATTATGCCGTTGCTGCTGACGGTTATGCTGATCGCACTTATTTCATCGCTTGCCAAGCGTATTGGGACCAGTTTCTCCGGATGTGTGACGGGGACTATTGGCTGGGTGCTGATTAACATATTCTTCGCCAACAGCGTCGATACCGAGCTTGTTGACACGACTGGCATGATTATCGTGAAAACGGCGTTCGTCTTCATACTGGGATATGCCATTGCCTTGATTCCCGGGGCTCCGCTGACCGAGCGAGGTTTGGAATGGACTGGCAAGCATGTCTCGTTGCCGGTCCGTAAGACAATCATTATAGGCTTAGCTCTTGGTCTGTTGTTGATTGCGGTCTATTTGGTCATTGGCCTGATCGTGGTCGTGTATTGGGCGTTTTGCAATCAGTCGGCCATGGTGAAGCTGTATGAATTGTCGGGAATGCAGAGTGGCTCTCGTATACTTACGACGATCGCTATGCTCGCGTGGATTCCGAACATTGCGATTTGGGCGGTTTCCTGGGTGTTCGGAGCAGGTTTTTCAATTGGCGACCTTGCTGAATTCACTATGTGGAGCGGTCAGGGAACGGCATTGCCGTCGCTGCCGATATTCGGTCTGCTTCCTTCGGCAATTGAAACGGACTGGGTCCGAATCGCATTGATGTGCATTCCTTTGGCGTTGCCCTGTATCGCAGGCATGATCGTCATGTTGTTCAACAAGGGATTCCACATCAGAGTTGATGATGCTGATCACCAGATTGACGTCAAGCGGGTGGTGTCTGGATTCGCCTATCCTGCGGGAACATTCTGCATGTCCTGCGTGATCGTATCGGTAGGCTCGAGTTTGCTGTTCTCCATCTCTAACGGGGCACTGGGATCAAAGCATCTTGCGCATGTCGGTGTCGATGTAATTGCGTCGACTCGTAAGGTCGGGCAGCCCACTGCAGTCGGGCTGTTCTCATCGTGGCTGCTGACTTTGGTGGCCGTATTCATGTTTTTCGGAATACGCTGGGTCATAAAGCGTGTCCGCGAGGGCAGGAGTGGTACATCCGCTGCGGTTCTCGAACCAAATAATCGTGGGATCACCGATGCGGCCCGCACAGTGACCTCAACCATCAACAATAAGGAGGAGCAAGGTGACAACAACGAATCGACCGATACGTCGAGCTCTGGTATCGGTCTTCCATAAGGAAGGTATCGAAGTTCTTGCCGAGGCGTTCATCAAAGCCGGCACTGAAGTGGTTTCCACGGGTTCCACTGCAAAGCGTCTTGCGGAACTCGGCGTCAAGGTGACGGAAGTCTCGGAAGTCACTGGTTTTCCCGAGTGTCTCGATGGCCGTGTCAAAACTCTCGACCCACATATCCACGCAGGTATCCTCGCTGATATGACCAATGAGAACCACGCGGCTCAACTGGAAAAGTTTGGCATCAAGCCGTTCGATTTGGTGGTCGTCAACCTGTATCCGTTCGCTGATACGGTTCGTTCCGGTGCGGACGAAGCTGCCACTATTGAAAAGATCGATATCGGAGGCCCGTCCATGGTTCGCGGAGCGGCGAAGAACAACGCCACTGTGGCCATCGTCACGGATCCGAACGATTATGCGTTGGTCGCGGCCCGTATCGAGAACGGTGAAGGTTTCTCCCTTGAGGAACGTCGCTGGCTGGCCGGTAAAGCATTTGCTCACACGGCGTCTTATGATGCCACTATCAACGAGTGGACCGCGAAGCATTGGCCGAAGCCAGCTACCGTCGATCAGCCGACTGCCGAAGGTGAGACGGAAGTGAATGAGGCCAAGTTCCCGGCCGCATTCACCCGTACTTGGGATCGCGCCCACGTTCTGCGCTATGGTGAGAATCCTCACCAGCAGGCCGCGTTGTATCTCGATCCGCTGAACCAGAACGGCTTCGCACATGCCGAACAGCTCGGTGGAAAGCCGATGAGCTACAACAACTATGTTGATGCCGATGCCGCTTGGCGTGCCGTGTGGGATTTCGCTCCGCAGATTGCGGTCGCCGTGGTCAAGCACAACAATCCGTGCGGCCTTGCCATTGGAGCCACCGTCGCTGAGGCGCACAAGAAGGCGCATGCTTGCGACCCGATGAGTGCCTATGGTGGTGTGATCGCTGCGAACAGCAAGGTCACCATGGAAATGGCAGAAAGCGTCCGTCCTATCTTCACCGAAGTGATCGTCGCTCCCGACTATGATGCCGATGCCCTTGAGCTGTTGCAGACCAAGAAGAAGAATCTTCGTATTCTGAAGGTTGCCGAACCGCCGAAGTCCAAGACGCAGTTCCGTCAGATTGACGGTGGTCTGTTGGTGCAGTCCACTGATCTCATCGACGCTCCGGGCGATGATCCGGATGCGTGGAAGCTGGTTTCCGGCGAGCCGGCGGACGAGCAGACCGTCAAGGATCTGGTTTTCGCTTGGCGAGCCATCCGTTGCGTCAAGTCCAACGCCATTCTGATCGCCCATGATCAGGCCACGGTCGGCATCGGCATGGGTCAGGTGAATCGTGTCGATTCTGCCAACCTGTCCGTTGAACGTGCGAATACGCTGGCTGATGGTGCAAATCGAACTCAGGGCGCTGTTGCGGCATCCGACGCGTTCTTCCCGTTCGCCGATGGTGCGGAGATTCTTATCAACGCAGGTGTCAAGGCCATCGTCCAGCCGGGTGGTTCCATCCGCGACGAGGAAGTGTTCGAAGCGGCCCGCAAGGCCGGCGTCACCATGTATGTGACCGGTACCCGCCACTTCTTCCACTGATCGTTCCAGCCCTCATACGAGGGTATTGTGATTAGCGTGGCGTCCGATTCTGTATTGGTTTCGGACGCCACGTTTATTATGATTACGATTGTTGCAGGCAAGCGAGATATGAAAGGCCTCGGAATGAGCCATCCTTACGTTTCCGAAGATCATGAGGGCAAACCGTGGTTCGAATGGATCGTCGCAGTCGTAGTGATTATTGCGACGGTGCTTGCGGTTGCAGGATATACAAAAGCCGCCACCGCTGCGATCGCGGTGACGGCCATAGTTACTGGGCTGGTCAGGCTGGTATTGCGTGAACGCAGTCCATGGAAGGTCCGGTCAGTTGCTTTCGACGCCTTCATGGGTATAGGTTTGGGCGCTGGACTGCTCATTCTCCTCACCATCGTTCCCGTCGGAAACTGACGCTTCGTCGAGAGCAGTGTCGTTTTCGATTTCATCGGCGACTTCGGCATCCGGCGTGTTCTTCTTCGTGCTGACCATACCGGAGACAATGACGATAAGTGCAACGACGGCAGCGGCGAGAACAGGGCAGATCCAGAAGACCCACAGCTGCTGCAGTGGTTCCTCATTCAGGCCCTGGTTTTGCGCGAAAATAGCGATGCCAGTAGCGCGTGCCGGGTTCAATGCAGCTCCGGTCACCGGGTAGGCGATGGCGGTGCCGATACCGTAGGCAAGCCCCATGGCGACGGCATGGTTCGTACTGGACTCGCCATGTTCGCCCGTGGTGCGAAGCGCGGCGGCAACAATGACGATGCCTGCGATGACTTCGACAGCGATGGCCAAGGTGATGCTGAACGTCACGCCATAGTTGCCAAGCGTGGAGTAGGAGACGGAGTTCTTATCGAAGCCGTTGATCGTCGGCGTCATCCAGATCTTGAATGTCACCTGCTCGGAACTTGGCAGAAGGAATCGGATGGCAGCACCGGCGCCAATGCCGCCGAGCACTTGGGCAATGATGTACAGAATGCCATCAAGCACATGGGTCTTGCCGGTGAGCATGGCGGCGACGGATACGGCCGGATTGAATTGCGCTCCGGAGATGGATCCAAAGATTACGGTGGCCGCGGCATACACGATGCCCGTCAGCAGGGCGATGAACGCCATATTGATGCCGTACACTGCGGAGCCAAGCGAGCAGATCGCGTAAATCGCGAAGCAGATGATGAAGCTTCCCACAAGTTCCGCTCCGACACGAAGTGCCAGCGGCTTGCTTTGCTCTTCCTTAGTTATGGACGTTGCTTCAACAGCAGTCATAGTCTTTCCTCTGTCATATAGTGGACAAGTTGCGATTTTTGGAAATCGCCAAACGACTGCCATAGTACCAGCAGTCCCTATAAGTATTATCCGGCCACGTTGGGAGAACGATGCCAAACGCATATTCCCGCGCCGCGAAGGCGCATACGCATGACAATGAAGGTATCCGTCTGCAGAAGCTTCTTGCTCAGGCAGGTTTTGGGTCCCGTCGCAAATGTGAAGAGATCATTACTGAAGGACGCGTCGAAATCGACGGTGAACTTGTCACCGAGTTGGGAACGCGCGTCGACCCGAAACACCAGGAAGTTCGCGTGGACGGCTCCCGTGTTCGTGTGAACCCCAATCATGTCACGCTTGCCTTGAACAAGCCGAAGCGCGTACTCAGCGCCATGGAGGATCCGAAGGGACGTTACACCCTGAGCGACATCGTCGGCGACAAGTATGACCGTATTTTCCACATGGGTCGTCTGGATTACGATTCCGAAGGCCTGATTCTCATGACGAACGACGGCGAGTTGAGCCAGCATGTCATGCACCCCAAGTATGAGGTCGAGAAGACCTATATCGCCACATTGGAAGGTCGTATCAGCGGTCAGGTGTGCCGCCGACTGGTCACCACCGGCGTGCAGCTCGACGACGGTTGGATCAAGCTTGACCGTTGCGCGATTCTTGATGCCAGCCGCGATGGCACCCTGGTCAAGGTGGTGCTGCACTCCGGCAAGAACCGTATCGTCCGTCGTATCTTCGGCGCGATCGGTTTCCCGGTCAGGCGTTTGGTGCGCACTCAGATCGGTCCGATCAAACTTGGCGATCTGAAGTCCGGATCGTACCGTGTGCTTTCGCAGACTGAGGTGCGTTCCCTGTCCAAGGCGGTGGGCCTGTGATCCGCGTAGCTATTGATGGACCTGCGGGCGTCGGCAAGTCTTCCACGTCCAAGGCGCTGGCCAAGTATTACGGTTTCGCCTATCTCGATACCGGAGCCATGTATCGTGCCTGCGCATGGTGGTGCATGAACAAGGGTATCGACCTCGATACGGAGACTGTCGACGAACAGCTAGTCACCGAAACCGTGGGCGAGTTCTTCACCGAGGGTCATTTTGACATCAGTGTCGATCCGGACGATCCGAAGGTATATGCCGATGGCGAAGACATCAGTGAGGCGATCCGTTCCTCTGAAGTGTCATCCCATGTGTCCAAGGTGTCGAACATCATTTCGGTCCGGCATGTGCTTATTGCCGCACAACGCGCGTATATTGCCCGTGAAGCGGCTTCCGATTCCTTCTCCGAAGGTGCTGGTGTGGTCGCCGAAGGCCGTGATATCACTACGGTCGTCGCGCCGGATGCTGAAGTGCGTGTATTGCTTACCGCTCGTGAGGAAGTCCGCCAAGCCCGTCGAGCAGGGCAGTCGGCTTCCGGAGTTGGCGCGGAAAATGTTGCGGCACGAGACAAGGCTGATTCCAAGGTCACGCATTTCACGTCCGCAGCGGAAGGTGTATTGACTGTCGACAATTCCGATTTGGATTTCGGCGAAACCCTTGATGTGCTTGTACGCATTGTCGATGACGCCATTGAAGAGCAGCAATACCGCCAATATGCGTCCAATCTTGATGATTATGAGTTGGATGAGGGCGATGAAGGACTGATTGATGGATCGTCTTTCGTTGGGAGCGAACGCCAGTCCGGCCCGAAGCCGGTCGGCGTGCTTGCCGTTGTTGGACGTCCGAACGTTGGCAAGTCCACGCTGGTGAATCGTATTCTCGGACGTCGTGCGGCCGTTGTGGAAGATACTCCAGGCGTGACCCGAGACCGTGTGAGCTACGATGCTGAATGGGCCGGCACTGATTTCAAGCTGGTCGATACCGGTGGTTGGGAAGCCGATGTCGAAGGCATTGAATCCGCCATCGCGTCGCAGTCGCAGATTGCCGTTCAGCTTGCTGACGCCGTGGTGCTTGTGGTGGATGGTCAGGTTGGACTTACCAATACTGACGAGCGTATCGTAAGGATGCTGCGAGCCTCTGGTAAGCCGGTCACGCTTGCGGTGAACAAGGTCGACGATCGTGAGAGCGAGTATCTGACCGCCGAATTCTGGAAGATGGGTTTGGGGGAGCCATACGGCATTTCCGCCATGCACGGCCGTGGCATCGGCGAACTGCTTGACGCGGCTTTGGATTCGTTGAAGAAGGCTGAGAAGACTTCCGGGTTCCTCACTCCGTCGCATCTTCGTCGTGTGGCACTGGTCGGACGCCCGAACGTCGGCAAGTCGTCCTTGCTGAACCAGCTGGCGCATGAAGAGCGCACCGTGGTCAACGATCTGGCTGGAACCACCCGCGACCCTGTCGATGAGGTGGTGACGGTTGATGGTGAGGATTGGCTGTTCATCGATACCGCCGGCATCAAGCGTCGCCTGCACAAGTTGTCCGGCGCCGAGTATTTCTCGTCGTTGCGCACGCAGGCCGCGATTGAGCGTTCGGAGCTTGCACTGGTGCTGTTCGACGCTTCTCAGCCGATCTCTGATCAAGATCTGAAGGTGATGAGTCAGGCCGTGGATGCCGGCCGATGCGTTGTTCTGGTATTCAACAAGTGGGATTTGATGGATGATTTCGATCGCCAGCGCATGGAACGCTTGTGGAAGACCGAGTTCGACCGCGTGACGTGGGCCCAGCGCGTGAATCTGTCGGCCAAGACCGGATGGCATACGAATCGTCTGGCCAGAGCTATGCGTGGCGCCTTGGAGTCGTGGGACAAGCGTATTCCAACCGGTAAGCTCAACGCTTTCCTGGGCAAGATTCAGGCTGCGCATCCGCATCCGCTTCGTGGTGGCAAGCAGCCACGCATTCTTTTCGCGACCCAAGCTTCGACGCGCCCACCGCGCTTCGTGATTTTCGCTACTGGCTTCCTTGAGCACGGTTATCGTCGTTACATCGAACGTTGCCTGCGTGAAGAGTTTGGTTTCGAGGGTTCCCCGATTCAGATTTCGGTGAATATCCGAGAAAAGAAAAAGCGCAAGTAGTCCGCTTTTTTGGGGTGCACGCCACGAATGATGGTGTGCACCCCAAAAAAAAACGGTTGTAAGGAATACTATATCTGCCAATCTGTGTAGCTTGTAGCTAATGTGTGGCACGCTATTGACTGGTCGTCTTAGAAGAGTGGCTGTTCCTCGGCGTCTCTTTGGCGTAGATATCCGCTGATCGCACGTCGGGCGAGAGAGCTCAAGGATATGCCCTCTTCCGTTGCGCGTTCCCGTGCCGTCTTGCCGATGGCATAGGGGAGTTTGATTTTCCATTCGTCGCCAAGCTGTTCGCGTCCGTCGGTGTTCTTTGGCCTTCGTCCTGGACGAATGGTGTCAGCTGTGTTGCTCAGGTTATCGCTTTTAAGTGCTCTTCGGGTCAACTCGGTGAGAGTGATCCCATCATGTTTCGCGCGTTCTCTGGCTTCCACGCCAAGTTCTCGGGGCAGACGGATCTTCCATTCATCTTCAGGCACGGAAAAGTCGAACACGTGGGCAAGGTCATCAACATCGTCAAACTGTGGCTGGGCGTCCCTCGACTTCAAGACAATCACCCCTTACCTGCATGTGTAAGACTGACAACCTTAAAAAGAAAACCCGAAATCATGCGAATCCGGGTTTTTCTGGTCGGACCAGCGGGATTTGAACCCGCGACCCCTTGACCCCCAGTCAAGTGCGCTACCAAACTGCGCTATGGTCCGAACGATGCAAAAGCACCGAGAAAAAAACATAGCATAGTCTGTGGTTTTTTTCAAATACATCGTGTCGCGCAGTCAATGAAACGTGATGAAGGGCGCGTAAAGATGTCTTTTGTGTTAAAAAATATCTTTTTTAACTTCCAAAAGCCCCCGTTACGGGAAATATGTCGTAGTATTACCTAGGTACGACGAGAACATAACGCCCGCACGAAAGGGAAAGACATTGACCGAGGACGTATTCGAACACTCCGCCGCAAAGATGCGGGAAAATGGGATGACCGATATGGCCATTGCGCAGTTCAAGCGTCTATATGAGGTTTGGCGTAACGAGGAGGCAAGCAGCTGGATTCGTGAGGATGAGGTGGAACCGTTAGTGGGGGTGCCAAGTTTCCATGACGTTTACGAGACCATCAACCACGACAAAGCCGTTGATGCGTTCGCAAAAACCGCATTCCTTAAACTCAATGGTGGGCTTGGCACCTCCATGGGACTGGATTGCGCCAAGTCTCTCTTGCCCATGCGTCGCCACAAGGCCCGTCAGATGCGTTTCATCGACATCATCATCGGACAGGTGTTGACCGCACGCACTCGTCTGGGTGTGGAGCTGCCGTTGACACTGATGAATTCATTCCGCACTTCGAACGACACCATGAAGGTGCTGAGAGCCAACAAGAAATTCCATCAGGAGGATATTCCTCTGGAGATTGTGCAGCATCAGGAACCAAAGATCAGCGCGGAAACGGGCCTTCCTGTCAGCTTCCCGGCGAATCCCGAACTTGAATGGTGCCCGCCAGGTCACGGTGACCTGTTCTCAACCATCTGGGAATCCGGGTTGCTCGACGTGCTCGAGGAACATGGATTCAAGTATTTGTTCATCTCGAATTCCGACAATCTCGGTGCGCGACCTTCGCGTACGCTGGCTCAGCATTTCGAAAATACCGGCGCTCCGTTCATGATCGAGGTCGCCAAGCGCACTCCCGCCGACCGCAAGGGCGGCCATATCGTGCGTGACAAGGCGACGGGTCGTTTGATGCTGCGCGAAATGAGTCAGGTGCATCCAAATGACAAAGACGATGCTCAGAACATTGAAAAACACCCGTACTTCAACACGAACAGTATCTGGGTGCGAATTGACGCTTTGAAGGCCAAGCTGTCAGCATATGACGGCGTGCTGCCGTTGCCGGTCATCCGTAATAAAAAGACCGTTGATCCCACCGATCCGACGAGCGAGCCGGTCATTCAGCTGGAAACGGCCATGGGAGCCGCGGTGACGTTGTTTGATGGTGCCACTTGCGTGTGCGTGGACCGTATGCGTTTCCTGCCGGTGAAAACCACCGACGATTTGTTCATCATGCGGTCTGATCGATTCCATCTGACGGATCAGTATGAGATGGAGGACGGTAACTACATTTTCCCGGATGTCCATTTGGACGCACGGTACTACAAGAACATTCATGATTTCGATACGAGATTCCCGTATGGAGTCCCATCGCTCGCCGCGGCGAATTCCGTCGATATCGAGGGCGACTGGACCTTTGGCAGGGATGTAATACTGTTTGGTGACGCGCGGTTGCCTGACACCGGCGAGCCGAGTTATGTTCCGAATGGCGAATACGTTGGCCCGCAAGGCGTGGAACCTGACGATTGGGTCTGATTCGAGGGGTGTTCTCAACACGAAAAACTGTATTTTTTCGTAAAATAGGCACAATCTGAGCGAAAACCCTCTATCATAGAGAGGTGTGTGCGGAAGCCTATACTGGTTACGCACTTAGAATGAAACGTTAACGAGACGTGAGGACTAATGGCAGAGGGCAGTAACGGAAGGCGTCGTTTCTCCGACAAATGGGGCAAGCACGAACTTGATGTGTTGGCTGTGCTTTCCTCAGCTTTTCCGCAATGGCTCACTTCCCGTCAGATTGCTCAGCGCGTGAAGGCGTATGCCGATTCCTATGGGGAACTGGCCGATCAGGCGGCGAAGGCGGCTTTTGCCAAGCAATTCCAGCGTGACCGCGCCAAGCTTGCGGCCATGGGCATTGCCATCGAATCAAGGCAGCCGGAGTATTCATCCAAGTCGGAGGGGCAGGACTTCGCGTCCTACCGTCTGCAGCTTGGTGACGAGCCTCGTGTTCGTCTGCTGTTCGGGGATGAGGATCTGCCGATTTTGGCTGCCGCCAACTACTTGGCCCGTTCTATGTCGATTTCCTCGGCTCCTGCGCATGAGACGCAACATACGTCTCGTACCGCGCCGCGTGTTCCTCAGACACCTATTCCGGGACTTGGTCTTGACTCCATTGCTCCTGGACTGGGAACCCAGTCCATTCCCGACGAATTGGTCAAAGTCGTCGATCAGCGGCGTTTCGCGGCCACGGTGGATGTTGATGGCGAGCATTTGAATGTCGCTTATACTGATTCCGATGATCTGGCCATGTTCGTACTATCCCATCCAGGCGCGTCCATCGTCAGCCCGCAGGAAGCCGTTGATGCGTTTAACCGTCGTTTGAATGCAGCAACGCAGTTCGTACCTGCCGACGAGTCCACGGGAGACGACAGTTCCACCGTCACTGCCATGGAGATCAGTCGCAATAGCGCAGACGATGACGATGTCGAGGAAAGCAAAGGACGCCCGAAGAAGAATTCCGCATTCCAGACCGGTAGTGAAGTCGACCGTCGCCTGCGTTTGATGCTGTTCCTTTCGGCTCACCTTGGCGAGGAATATTCGCTTGAGGAGCTTGCGGAACGCTTCATTGGCAAACCGAAGTCCGATGATGAGCTGAAGAAGTTCGTCAATGTCATTCATAAAGACATCAACACGCTGACCACGGTTTCCGATGATGGGGAGATGGCGGGAAGCCAATTCTTTGATATCGATTGGTCGCTGCTTGATGCGGAAGGCATCGTTTCCGCCACGAATTCGCTTGGTTTGGAACGCTTGGCAGGTATTTCACAGCAGTATCTGAGTATGCTTACCGCATCCGTAAGCTATCTCGCGCATTCGTCATTGCTGCCGGACAAGCTTCGCGAGCAGGCCGAATCGTTGTACAGCCGTCTTCGCCGTCATGTTGAGCCGGGGGATATGCCATGGCTGAGCCTGACTGGCTATGAAATGGAGCCGCGCAACTTCTCCATCGTGAAGAGCGCGATTTCCAAGAGTTCGCTGCTTGACATGGAATACACGGATGGCGCAGGACGAGCCCAGCGCAAGCTTGTCGCTCCAGACAAGATCTTCGTTGACGAGGGTGTTTTCTACGTTGCCGTATGGACTGATGTCGCTGCTGCTGCACCTGCGGATAAAGCCAAGTATGTGAAGAAAGACACCACGATCAACAAGGCTACGGGCAAGCCTCGCATCTGGCAGGTGCTACGTATCTCCCGCATTGAAAAGGCTGAATTAGTCGAGCCGATTGCAAAGATCGACATTCCTGATGTACCCGCATCCGAATTGCGCAAGTGGAGCTTTGACAATGGAACTTCGGCTGTGTTCGTCACCAATCAGGACAATCTGTCGTTTATTGACGGATTGTCGGGGGCAACGGTCGAAAAGTGCGGAGAAGGCGAGAAAGTGCATCTGATCGTCTCGTCCGATTCCTGGTATGTCGCGTTCTGCATTTCACATGCGCGACATATCACCGCTGTGGCTCCTGAGACGCTGCGTACCATGATCGTTGCCCGTGCTCAGCATGAATTGAGCATCGGTGACCGTGAGAACGAGAACTGACGGGAGTGGTTCTATGCCTTGGTGGGTTTGGCTGGCACTCGCTCTATTCATGCTGGTGATGGTCGTTTCCGGGATCGTCTATGCGTGCCTTCATGGTTACCATGCGTTCAAGGATGTGGCGAAACTGGGCGAACGCGCGGCGAAGCGGATCGACGCGATGGGTAAGCCATTGACCCAGCAAGACGAGAACGATGCACCCTTCTTCACCAGACCTCTGCAGGATGTTACCGAGCGCTACACGAATGCCCATACTGAAGTCATCGAAAGGCGTGAGGCGAAGCGCAATCGCCATGCCCAACAGTGGGCGCAATGGCGTCATTTTAATGATTGACCTGACTAAATTGTAAGGAATTATGACCCATCATCGTCGCCGTAATAACGGCACTGGCATGTCGGATACCAATGAGACCGTCAAACTGTCCCCCGCACAGCGGTACGCCGCATTCAAACAGACGCAGGCCAAACAGCGTACTGTTGCCGCCGAGTTTGCCAGATCCCTGCCATTTGAACTTGACGAATTCCAGTTACAGGCCAACGAGGCATTGGAGGCCGGGGATAATGTGCTCGTAGCGGCGCCGACCGGCGCGGGCAAGACGGTTGCAGCGGATTTCGCCATCTATCTGGCACAGACACGGAACGTCAAAGCTTTCTATACCACGCCGATCAAGGCGTTGAGCAATCAGAAGTATCATGATCTGGTTGCCCAGTACGGCGCGGATAAGGTTGGATTGCTGACCGGAGACACATCTATCAATTCTGAAGCGAACATTGTGGTCATGACCACCGAAGTGCTGCGCAATATGCTGTATGAGCATTCCGTAACGCTTGAAGCGCTTCGTTATGTGATTCTCGATGAAGTGCATTATCTCGCCGACCGTTTCCGAGGTCCGGTATGGGAAGAAGTCATCATCCACTTGCCGGAGAATGTGAAGATAATCGGTCTTTCCGCAACGGTCTCCAATGTCGAGGATTTTTCCGAGTGGATTGAATCCGTCCGTGGCAAAACCACGCTGGTCGTATCGGAACAGCGTCCGGTACCACTGGAACAGCATGTGCTCGTGCAGGCAGACGACCATACCGAACCGGAGCTTATCGATCTGTACCGCCGTGACGCCAACGGTGAACAGACGGTCAAACTCAATGCGCAACTGGTGAACAGACTCGATCAGCTGGACCGTCAGGCGGCACGTCGCAGAGGAGAGGAGCGTCCCGACAGGCGTAGTTCCAAAGGCAAGGGCGGACGCTGGGATGAACGTCCCCACAAAGCTGAACGTCATACGCCTCGACGTTGGGCCGTTGTGGATGAACTGAATTTTCTTGACATGCTGCCGGGAATCTATTTCATTTTCTCAAGGAATGGTTGCGATCAGGCGGTCGACCAATGCATCAATGCTGGTTTGGAACTCACCACCGGCGATGAAGTACGTAGGATCAGACGGATCGTTGATGAAATGGTCGAAGGCCAGCTAAGCCAAGAGGATTTGAAAGCGCTGCATTTCTCGCAATTCCGTTTTGCTTTGGAAGAAGGGTTTGCCCCACACCATGCGGGAATGGTCGCATTGTTCCGACAGATTGTCGAACGTTTGTTTGAAGATGGCTTGGTCAAGATGGTTTTCGCAACGGAAACGCTGGCACTGGGCATCAATATGCCGGCGCGTTGCGTGGTGGTCGAAAAACTCGAGAAATTCGATGGCACTGGGCATGTTGGCTTGACCCCCGGCGAGTTCACCCAGCTGACCGGTCGCGCAGGACGTCGCGGCATCGACACCATTGGACATGCCGTTGTAGTGGATCACCGTGGTTTTATGCCAGCCACTGCGGCCTCGTTGTCCAGCAAGCGAGTATATCCATTGCACTCAAGCTTCAGACCGACTTTCAACATGGCTGTGAACCTGTTGAATACCAGCGATTACGAGACCGCCCGCGTTACGCTCGACCATTCCTTCGCGCAGTGGGAGGCCAACGAGTCGGCTTGGCAGCTTGAAGCGCAGATGGAAACCCTGCGCAAGGCTTTGGAGGGGTACGAACAGGCCTTCCAATGTGAGTTTGGTGATTTCAAGGAATTCATGCGTCTGAGGATGCGCTTGAGTGATTTGGAGAAGAATGAACGTCGCAGGCTTAAACATGAGGTGTTCAGCACGCAGAAAGACCGTAGCCAGGCGTTCATGGAGCTTGACCGACGCATTAAAAAACTTCGTGAAGAAGACCGTGACCACCCGTGCCACAAGTGCCCAGACGTGCAGAAGCACTTGAAATGGGGGCATCGCTGGGCGCGTGAGACGCGTGAATTAGAACGTGTTCAGCATCGATACGATTCGCGTACCGGTTCCGTGGCACGTCAGTTTGATCATATCTGCACTGTGCTTGCCGACCTTGGCTATCTTCAGTCGGTGCGGGGATCCGCGGGCCATGGCGATTATCAGCTTACGGAACGGGGCCAGTTGCTGCGGCATCTGTACAGTGAGCTTGATTTGGTATTGGCCCAAGCGATCGAGGCTGGTGCATTCGACGGCTTGAATGCCTGTGAGTTGGCCAGCGTTGTCGCATCGCTGGTATTCGAAGCCCGCAGGGGAAGCGGGGGAGAGCCGCGTCGTTATCCTGGAGGCATTCAGGGCAATGTGGCCGTGTGCGCCGCGCAGCTCAAAGGTATACATGCGTCGATCGCCATGCTGTGTGAGGATCATATGCTCGAAGAGCCGCGCCAGCTTGATTTCGGCATCACCGACATCGTCTACGAGTGGGCGCAGGGTGAAAGCCTCTCGCAGGTGTTATATGGCACTGAGCTGACTGGCGGAGATTTCGTGCGCAACTGTAAACGACTTGCCGACGTGCTGCAACAGATAGCTGTGGCCAGACCGTATCTTGCCGAACGCGCCGAAACGTTGTCGCCAATCGCAAGGCAGGCATACGAGCGTATTAATCGCGGCATCGTCGCATATTCTGGCGTCGACTAAAATTGACAGTAAAAATTGGCAATCAGCAAACGAACAAGGAATAAAAGACACGTCCGAACTGTTCTGTAGCTTAGAAAGAGCGGACAATCCCAAGGAGGCAAAGGCAATATGGCAGAACGTAGCCTGCGAGGCATGAGCATCGGCGCAAAGTCGTTGGAATCCGATGATAATGTGGATTTCGCGGCCCGAAACGACGTCGCATACGTGTGCCCGAAAGGGCACCGTACGATTCTGCCGTTCGCTGAGGGCGCGGAGATTCCGGAGGAATGGGAATGCCGTTGCGGCATGACCGCGCGTCGTGAGGGCGACGGGGATCGTGAGGATGACGAAATATCCAAGCCGACTCGTACGCACTGGGACATGCTGCTGGAGCGTCGTACCGAAGACGAGCTGAAGACGCTGCTTGACAAGCGACTGCAAATGCATCGTGACGGTTGGTTCCCAGACTACGAGTGACCTACAGCTGAACGACACTTGAACACTATGCCCAGTCAGTATGGCTGGGCATAATTGTTAGCGTCCACAGGTATCACATCGATGAAAACGAATCGATAGGAATAAAGGGAGAACCAATTCATGTCCGAACAGACCAGGCAATCCAAGAAAGTCGTTCTGCTTGACCTCGACGGCACTCTGACCAAATCTGATCCGGGAATCATCGGCTGTGTGGTCAAAGTGTTCGAGGAATTGGGGTATCCGGTTCCGGATGATGAGGAATTGCAGCGATTCATCGGTCCTGCGATTATTGAATCTCTGCGGCGCAACGATATTCCTGAAGATCGTCTTGATGAGGGTATCGCTATTTATCGCAGGTATTATGCGGATGAGGCTGTGTTTGACGATCCCAACAATCCGGGGCAGAAAGTTCCGGGTCGTCTGAACAACACCATCTACGATGGTATTCCGGAGCAGCTGGCTAAGTTGCGTGCCGATGGATACTATCTGGCGATTGCCAGCTGCAAGCCGCAGTATCAGTGCATTCCGATCTGTGAACATTTCCACTTGGATGCCATGGTAGACGGCATTTATGGTGCAAGCACCGATAATTCCCGCCTTGACAAGGATCAGGTGATCCGTTGGGCGTTTGAACATATCGGTTTTGATGAGGCTGCCGGTGATCGTGCGTTGATGGTTGGTGATCGCTGGACCGATGCCGATGGGGCCAAGGCGTGCGGCCTTGACTGCCTAGGTTGCGGATGGGGCTATGCCGAGCCAGGCGAGCTTAAGGAGCATGGCGCATACCAAGTCATTGATACTGTAGACGAACTTGCGCAGGTCGTTGAGGAATATTTCGGCTGACGGTGCGTCCAGAAAAGGCGCGACACGCTGATTTGCAAATTACGGAAATGTGACTATAGTAGATACTCGTGCTCAGGCAGTGATACTGCGGAGCACATGCGGACATAGCTTAGTTGGTAAAGCGCAACCTTGCCAAGGTTGAGACCGCGGGTTCGAGTCCCGTTGTCCGCTCTAAGGTTCCGATTGATTATCGACCTTTAGGGTGGGTTAGCCAAGCGGTTAGGCAGCGGCCTGCAAAGCCGTATAGACGAGTTCGACTCTCGTACCCACCTCTCATTATGCTCGACGTAAGTTGGCATGATGGATAACCTGGGCGGTTGGCGCAGAGGTAGCGCACTTCCCTGACACGGAAGGGGTCACAAGTTCGAATCTTGTATCGCCCACTGGGACATGAGTTCCTGTACAACCATTATTGGGTGATTGGCGCAGCGGCTAGCGCACTTCCTTCACACGGAAGGGGTCATAGGTTCGATTCCTATATCACCCACCATCGGGCGGCATGACGTGCCGCTTTTTTTGTTGGTTTCGTTGGGATTCCGCCGTTTCGTTCGGCGTGTCGGAAATGGGTGGCGGCCGTCGGGTTTGGACGGTGGTTCTCATGGTCATGGGCGTTTCGGTCTGCAGTAGAGTCTGCAGTGGTTTCGACTGGCTAGTTTTCGTCGGTTTGGGCGTCGTTTCAGGCGTGTCGTATGTAGCGGCCGGCAGGGCGAACTCGCTGGCCGAATCCATACTCTCCAGTCAATGCTCTTAATTCAAGAGTAACCGATGATTTTGCTATAAAACGAATGGTCGGGCAATGATTTCAGTCTGACAAATCTCTATATTGGTACTTGTCAACAACAGAAGATGGTAAGACGCAAGGTGCGTCAAAGAAAACGAGCACTAAGGAAATAACATGAACAAGAATCAGATTTTCTCCGCAATCAAGCGTGGTTTCGAAATCAGCGGCATCAACGCCCTGTCCATGGTGGCCGGTTCTCCGTCCGTTAACAAGGCACTGCAGGAAATGATCGACGAGCAGCGCTGAAATTATTCTTTGTAATATTGATCTTTGAATGTGATTTAGGCCCGGGCACACGCTGTATCCGGGCTTTTTCGTACTCTTTCAGGGTGTGTGGCTACAATGGCTGTCTGTGAGTGACGAAGCATTGAATCTCAATCAGCCGGTCAAAGACATGGGGCCGAACGAGCTGAAAGCTTATGCCAAACTTGGTCAACAACAGCATGACGAGGCAAATCGTGAGCTGGAACGCCGTTGGCGTAGCTATGACGACATGCTGCCGCACGACCAGTTCGTGTCGATTATTGACAAAACTGAGGGGTGAAACCCGCTTTGCGGTGTATGATTCGTGACCATGCCGGCCTCAATGCCGGCTATTTGTAAGGGTAATGACTAGAATGGCGACTATGACTGATCCGATTCCAAGCGCAGGTGAAACGACCATCATTGGCCTTCCTGCAATAACTGTACCGGTTACTTCCACCGGAGACCGTCCTCTGACGAAGGAGGACCTTGAAACCATTATGCGTCTTGCCGACGGCACGGCACTGCTGATCTCGACTAGGGGAGCGGTATCGGGGTCGCGGTATCTTCTCGATGAGGATGAGATTACCGTCGGCCGTGATCCGAGTGCCGATATCCTTTTGGATGATTCCACGGTTTCTCGCGCCCACGCGGTGTTCCGCAGGTCGAATGGCAGGTATTGCGTCATCGATGCGGGAAGCTTGAATGGCACGTATGTGAACCGTCAGCGTGTTGATCAGCAGGAACTTAAGAATGGCGATGAAATCATTCTTGGCAAGTTCCGTTTGGTTTATTTCGACAATAAGGCCGTCATTGCCGGTTGATCCGCGTGATGCGGGATAAACTGTGTACAACAGCTTCGCGCCCATGGGCTTCATACAGAGGCTCATGGGCGTTGTTTATGTGTCGTAGGAGAATGCGATGAATGAGGCAGGGCCAACAATGCGGTTGCATCTGCATGTGCCGACTGCGGTACAGGGGGAGTTGTTTCCCTCAAGCGATGCACAGCTGGTGACGCGTGGCTATAAGGGTTCAGTGGCATCGAGGGTGTCCGGCATCACTTATCGTCAGCTTGATTATTGGGCGCGCAGGCAGATTGTGGAGCCTTCCATCACTCCATCGCATGGGTCTGGGTCACGTAGATTGTATTCGTTCAAGGACGTGGTGATTCTTGCCGTGTCGAAAAAACTGCTTGATGCGGGCATCAATCTGCAGAATGTGACGGCTGCCATTGGCTTTCTAACGCAACGCACTACTGAGCAGCTGGAAAACATCACTATTATGTGTGATGGGCAGCATGTGCACGAATGCACGGACAGCGAGCAAATGATGGCACTGTTGCAAAGCGGTAGGGCAGTGTTCGGAGTATCCATGGGATCCCTGTGGAAGCAAATCAGGGATGCTCTTGAACACGAGGAGTACGTCGATTTATCTACAATGCCTTCCACCGCGGACTCGACCCGTCCTGTTGACGACATCGCTGCGATGCGCATGAAAAAGAAGCTTGATGCGAAGCGGCAGGCACACACCGCTGTTTCACTGTAATATACAGGTTTGGCGATACCGCATAGGTTGAACAGGCCAAGTCGGGTTACATGGTCATCGATATACGGTAGATATGTAGAGACGGATTACAATAGGGGGAGTGTCGCATGCCTGATATCCTGCCGGCATTGCTGTGGATTGTCGCGGCAGTCATTGCAGTGAACATTTGTTCGATTACCGCGATTCGCGGAAATATCTTCTCAAAAACCAAGCGCGACGTATATCCAGTACGTTGGCCGATTGTTGGTTTACACTTCGCCTCATTGGTTATTGGCGCCTTGCCATACCCGGTATATACGATGTTCAAATCTGGTTTTTCCGTAAAATTCCGGCATTTCTACGAGCAAGTAGGATGGCCGTCAGCCGCGCTGATGATTTTGCTGATCGCCGCGGAGCTGGTGTTTATGTATCTGCAGGCCAGGAATGGCATGAAAAGCGAAATGGAAAGAAAACTCAATCGAGCCATCAAAGGCTGACCATGAAAGGCGTCCAGCGCAGCGAAGACGCCACCCGTCATACCGTTGGATTATGTCCGAGCAAAGTCCTGAAAGGGACGTGCTGGCGTAATCCACGATGTTATGTACAGAAGAGAGTGTCAGTCGAAGGCGGGCATACTTTTCTGACATAACATACATTATCGGACAAAATGATAAACGTCTGAAAGTGCTGTGAAAATAGACCGTTAACTGTTTCGTTGACTGTCTGCAGTGGTTTTCAGCGATATCGCGAATGCTTGTCATTCACCGACGGCAAAAGCGTGTCACAGCCTCCACGGTTTCGTTATACATTTGAAATATGTGTGAGGAGACGATAAGACGAACGACGATATTGATCGCCGCATTCGAGGGTTGGAATGATGCTTGCCAGGCCGCGACGAATGTCATACGGCATCTTGTATCGCGATATGATTCACAGGAGGTGCGTCATATCGACAACGAGGGTTTTTATGATTATCAGGTGGCTCGCCCGATGATCTGCTCGGTACAGGGACGTAAACGAATTATTTGGCCGCAGACCACGTTTTATGACATTGACGTCTCCCCTACGCTGCATTTGCTTGCGCAGATTGCCCCCGAACCGAATTATCGTTGGGAGGAATACTGCAGGTATACATTGCGTATCGCAGAGGATTACGATGTGAGCGATATCGTCACGTTAGGATCCATGTTCGACAACTGCCCCCATACGAGGCCTTTACCGCTTGACATTTCCAAGAATGGCTGCGAAAGCGAGCCTGACAAGGAATATAACGGCCCTGTGGGCATTCCTAATATTCTTGACGCTTTTGCGTCGGATGCAGGATTCCGGACCACGTCCATGTGGGTTTCCGTGCCTCATTATTGCGCCAATACGGAATGTTTGCAGGGCACGCTTGAGTTGGTTCGCGCATTATCGCTTCTGTTGGAGCATCCGCTTATCGAGGGTGATTTGAACAGGAAGGCCGCAGAATGGCGCAAAAATGCTGATGAGATTGTCGAGCAGACACACGCTGGCGATTATCTTGCCCGTTTGGAGCGGGATTATGATTTGAACGCCCAGGCACAACGTATCGCGTCGAATGGCATGCCGGCATGTGAGGAATTGATTCGCGAGGCCGAATCGTTCTTGCGTGGCAATTGATGTTGCGACTGACGACAGGCTGTCAATATACAAGTTGGGCCGACCATCCTGCGATGGTCGGCCCAACTTTCTTGTTTGTTGTTCGCTTATCGAACTAGGTTCACGCTGTAGCCACGGCTTCCAGCGGAGAGAGCACGCCTGTGATCAGCAGCAGTGCCACAACGACTGCCAAGCCGATGCGGTAGATGGCGAATGCCTTGTACGAGAATGTGGATACGAACTTCAGGAAGCCGATAATCACCACATAGCCGACTACGAACGCTACGATGGCCGCGGCGATGGTCGGGCCCCAGCCTGGGAACATGCCGGCATCCCCCGTCGCAACGTCCTTAACGGCCGATACGGCTTCCAGAATGCCTGCGCCGAATACGGCGGGAATGGCCATAAGGAAGCTCACGCGAACGGCTGCCTCACGGGTGTACCCCATAGCACGGCCGAAGGTGATGGTGCCGCCGGAACGGGAAACGCCTGGGATCAGGGCGAGCATCTGGCCGATGCCGAAGATCAACGCGTCCTTCCACGTCATTTCCTTCATGGTCTTGACCTGCCTGGAACGAGCATCGACCACCCACAGCAACACGCCGAATAGCACAAGCACGGTGACGGTGATCCACAGATTGCGCAGCGATCCTTCGATGGCATGCTTGAACAGCAGGCCCGCAATCAGAATCGGCATGGTGCCGAGAATAATGAACCAGCCCATCTGGGTATCCGGATTGTGTGCGCCCATACGGCTTTTGAAGTCCTTGCCCTCCTTGCCGAACAGGGAGCCAAACCAAGCACCGAGAATACGGATGATGTCGTGACGGAAATACAAAATGACGGCAAGCTCGGTGCCAATCTGAATAATGGCGGTAAACGCGGCACCCGGGTCAGAGCCCAGCATCAAATCGCCGATGATGCGGATATGGGCACTGGAAGAAACCGGCAGGTACTCGGTCAATGCCTGCACCAGCCCAAGGAAAATCGCTTGGAAAAAATTCATGAACCCTCTTTTATATGTATCAATGGTTTCGTCTGCTTTTCCGCATCCAAGACTAGCGAGAGGGGTCTAATTTTTCACTATGGATCCTTGAGTTGTCTCAAACTATGCACACAATGGTGCCAAAACCTATCGGAATCTCGCCAGCGACTCTATATAGTCTCGCAAACGTGGCGCATGATGCAAAAGAAAGGCCTGGCATTATGAGCAAATACCGCAAAAGCAGAGCATTCAGCCCGGAAGGTTTCTTCGAATGCGAAGGCCGTGGCCTGCAATGGCTTGGTGAAGCGAGCTCCAAGGGAGGTCCGCGTGTTGTGGACGTATACGATTGGGGCAAGGATTATCTCGATATCGAACGTGTGAACGCCTGCGGGCCGACACTGCAGGCCGCGCATGATTTCGGCGCGTCCCTCGCCCGCATGCACGATGCCGGTGCTGATTATTTCGGATCCGCCCCGGCCGGCTATGCGGGAACCTGCTATTTTGGCCCCCTGCAGGATCCGGTTCCTATGGATACAGGCGAATGGGATGACGTGGTCACATATTTGGCCGAAGGCAGGCTCCGACCAATGGTACGGCTTGGTATGAAACGTCGTGAACTGACCGACTACGACATGGAGTTGACTGAAGCTGTCATTGAAGCGCTGCCTGAAATACTGGGCAAAGCAGCTAACGATAAGCCTGCGCGTGTGCATGGCGATCTGTGGAGCGGCAATGTCATGTGGTCAGCCGATTCCGGATCTGTGGAAGCGGTGCTGATCGATCCGGCCGCGCATGGCGGACATCGTGAAGAGGATCTCGCCATGCTTGACCTGTTCGGCATGTCGTATTTGCGGGACATTCTCGACGGATACCAGTCCGTGCACCCGTTGAAGGCAGGATGGCAGGAACGAACCACTTTGTGGCAGCTCTACCCCATCGCCGGCCATTGCGTGTTCTTCGGCGGCGGTTATGTGAACCAATATCGCGCCATGTGCCGGTCATTGCTCAAATAAACATGTAGATATGTCTAATGATTGGCTGTTGTAGACATGAGACAATCCGCTTGCTACAGCAGAAACATTGACAAAATAGCCGGTTGCCTTGATTTTTGAAGCAACCGGCTATTTGAATGCGATCTAACGCTGTTTTCTTATCGGATGTAAGGCATTAGAACAAGGAAAATCAGCGCAACGCATCTTTCAACTTGGAGAAGAATCCCTTCTTCGTTCCGGTAGTTGGACGTGCACTTACCGCGACATGCTGGGCGTCGGCGTCATGCTTTTCGGCGAACTGTTCCATCAGCTTACGCTCGTCATCGGTAAGCTTTGTCGGAATCTTCACTGCGATATGCGCCACCAGATCGCCGCGTTCGTTCTTGTTGTTAAGATGGGTGACACCCAGGTTCTTCAAGGTCACAGTGTCATCAGGCTGACTTCCTGCAGGCACGCTCACCGACTGCTTGCCGTCGAACGTGTCGATTTCCAGATCATGCCCCAGCACGGCCCAGCTCATCGGCACTTGAATCCAGCAGTGCAAATTATCACCGTCACGAGTGAAGGTGTCGTCTTGAGCGATGCGGATATCGATATACAGGTCGCCGGCAACACCGCCGTTTTCACCCACTTCGCCCTGATTGGCGAGACGCAGACGGGTATTGTTCGCCACTCCGGCAGGCACGGACACACCAACATTACGAGTGGTGCGCACGCGACCATGACCAAGGCAGGACGGACACGGATTTTCGATAACGGTACCGTGTCCTTCGCAGCGTTCACATGGCGCAGTGGTCATCATTTGGCCGAGCATGGTGCGTACCACGCGCTGGGCGTAGCCTTGTCCATGGCAGTCGGGGCATTGCGCAGGCTGGGTGCCTTTCTGGCACCCTGTTCCGGCGCATTCCTGACATAGGCCGAACGTCTTGATCTCAACATGCGCGGTGTCGCCGAACACCGCCGTCTTCAAGTCGATGGTTACCGTGGCAAGTGAGTCACGTCCTGGCTGCGTACGCGGGGTCGGTCCACCGTTACCACCTCCGAAGGCACCTCCAGTGAACATGCTGAAGATGTCTCCCATATCGCCGAATCCGCCACCGAATCCGCTGCCGCCCATACCTCCGGCATTTGGATCGTTCGGGTCCACGCCGGCGTCGAACATCTGACGCTTCTGCGGGTCGGACAGTACCTCGTAAGCGTTGTTGACTTCCTTGAATTTATCTTCGAATTCCGGACCTGCGATATCGGGATGATATTTGCGGCTCATCTTTCGATAGGCCTTTTTGATCTCCTCGTCGCTTGCGGAGCGGTCTACGCCCAGCACTTCGTAATAGTCCGTCACTGTTGTTCTTTCTCCCTATTGTTTTCTGCGTGTCATTGTGCCATAAGGCGGGGTCAGCTGTTGGTTTGGTTTTCGTCGTGTGCCACGAATGCGGTCAGATATCTGGCGACGGCACGCACTGCGGCCATGGTCGCCGCGTAGTCCATATGCGTCGGCCCGATGGATCCGACGAAAGCAATGGGCTCGCTGGAATCTTGCGCTGTAGTGGTGCGATCGCTGGCTTCTCTCCCTTGTTCTTCTGCAGTTTCGCCTTCTGCGGCGTCGTCAACGGTTGCCGAGGTTCGACCGTATCCGCTGGTCACCACGGATGCGTGCAGCAGGCCGGGCGTGTGCGTTTCGGATCCGATGGCCACCCCGACTCCATTGGATTGCGTGGCTTCACTCAACGAGCTCATGAGTTTCATGAGCACGACTTGCTCTTCCAACGCATCGAACAATGGTGCAAGATCGGCCACGGTACGCTGGTGCGCGAGCCGTGAGGTTCCTGCCATATAGAGTTCGCTCGCGCGCTCGTCGTCGGCCATGCCATCGAAAGCCTGGGCAAGCGTTTCCACCAATTTGCTGATGGAGCGGTATTCCTTGCGGGACGACATCTGCCTGACATAGTCTGCGGTCCGAGTCAAGGAAACGCTGGCGCACTGCGCATTGATTTCGTTGACCAGATGCGACAGCACCGTGGCATCTGGCAACTCGGAAACGTTGAGTATATGCTGCGCCACTCGGCCGGTGTCGGTGATGACGACGGCCAATAAGGTGTTGATTGATACGGGAACGATTTCGATATGCCGTAACGTTGATTTCGCCAACGACGGCGCCGCTACGACTGCGACCTGACCGGTGATCTGCGCCAGAAGACGGGCTGCGCGCTGCAAGGTGTCCTGCAGGTTGACGGATCCCGACAAGAAGCTGTTGATGCCACGGCGTTGCGCTTCGGACATCGGCACCACTGTGGCCAAACGGTCCACGAAGTATCGGTACCCTTTTTCCGTTGGTATGCGCCCTGCTGACGTATGGGGTTGAATAAGGTATCCCTCATCTTCCAAGGCGGCCATATCATTACGGACGGTGGCCGAGCTGACGCCCAGATCATGATCTTTGGTCAAAGTGGTCGAACCGACTGGCTCCTGCGAGCGAATATAGTCCTCGACGATGGCACGCAGTACCAACATACGTCTTGACTGCGTCATGCGTGCCTCCTCTTTCACATATGCGATACAACTCAGCGGAATCCGGTTTTCGGTATATCTGCGATATTAGGCGAAACCATCTTCCATAAATGCTTCTCCCATTGTATTAGCACTCGCGCGGCACGAGTGCTAATACGTTCGCTTCCAGAGTACGCGTTTCTCGTTTTTTTCGATATCGATCTCCCGAAATGCTCGTCATACCACCAATCGAACAGAACAATCGCACGAGAATGTTAATTGTTAGCGCTAACAGAACACAAACTACCAAAACACGCCAAAAATCCATCACAACGTCACCTCACGTCGCTACTATGGGAAACGCAATGTGAGGGCGTCGAGCGCTCGGCACAAGCCGGATACGCGGCCCGACCAATTGGAAGGAAAGTAATCCATGACCGAATTCAAGGAGACCGAGCTGGACGAGCGCGCCATCAAGATGGCCAAGGTCCTGTCGGCCGACGCGGTTGAGCGTGCGGGACACGGCCACCCGGGTTCCCCCGTCTCCCTGGCGCCTATCGCCTATACTCTGTATCAGCATTTCATCAAGCATGATCCGAACGATCCCAACTGGGAAGGTCGCGACCGCTTCATCCTTTCCGGCGGCCACGCCTCCCTCACCCAGTACGTCCAGCTGTACTTCTCCGGCTACGGCCTGACCCTGGACGATCTGAAGAACTTCCGTGGCGGCGCCGACACCCGTACCCCGGGCCATCCGGAATATGGCCTGACCCCGGGCATCGAAATGACCACTGGTCCGCTGGGCCAGGGATTCGCTTCCGCCATCGGTTTCGCCTATGGTCAGCGCTTCCAGCGTGGCCTGCTTGATCCGGAAGCTCCGGCAGGTGAGTCCCCGTTCGATCACAACATCTGGGTCATCTGCGGCGAAGGCGATATCGAAGAAGGTATCTCCGGCGAAGCTGCTTCCCTCGCTGCCAACCAGCAGCTGGGCAACCTGACCGTGATCTTCGATGCCAACCGCATCCAGATCGAAGGCGACACCAATCTGGTTCTGGCTGAGGACGTGCTCAAGCGCTTCCAGGCCTACGGCTGGTACACGGACGAGTTCAGCTTCATCCAGCCTGACGGCTCCTACAAGGAGGACGTCGAGGGTCTGGCCGACACCATCGCCAAGGCTCGTGAGGCTGCACCGAACCAGCCGAAGCTTATCAAGGTCGACACCCTGATCGCATGGCCGACCCCGGGCAAGACCAACGATCCGTCTTCTCACGGTTCCAAGCTGGGCGCCGAAGCCGTCGCAGGCCTCAAGGAACTGCTCGGCTACGATCCGGAAGAGTCCTTCCACGTCGACGAAGAGGCTCTGGCTCACGCACGCAAGGTTGCTGAGCGCGGTCTCGAAGCCCACAAGGAATGGGACGAGAAGTACAACGCATGGCGCAAGGCCAACCCGGACAACGCCGCTTTGTACGACCGCCTCAAGGCCGGCGAGCTGCCGGAAGGCTTCGACAAGGCCATTGATGACCTCGAAGCCACCTTCGAAGTCGGCAAGGGAGTTGCAACCCGTGGCGCTTCCGGCTCCGTGCTGAACGCCATCGCTGCTGTCATGCCGGAACTCTGGGGCGGCTCCGCCGACCTCGGTGGCTCCAACAAGACCGATCTGAAGGGCGCTGCCACCTTCGCTCCCGCCGAGTGCGCCACCAAGCAGTGGCCGGTCTGCAGCCCGTACGGCCGTCAGCTGCACTTCGGCGTGCGCGAGTTCACCATGGGTACCATCACCAACGGCATCCTGCTGGGCTCCCACACTCGTCCGTTCGGCGGCACCTTCTTCATGTTCTCCGACTACGAGCGTTCCGCCGTGCGTCTGGCTGCCCTCATGCAGATTCCGAACCTGTATGTGTGGTCCCACGACTCCGTCGCCGTCGGCGAAGATGGCCCGACCCACCAGCCGGTGGAGCATCTGGCTTCCTTCCGCGCCATCCCGCAGCTTGAGGTCGTTCGTCCGGCCGATGCTTACGAGACCGCCGAAGCCTACCGTTACTTCTTCGAGAAGAACAACACCCTGCCGACCGCTATGGTCCTGACCCGTCAGGGTGTCCCGGTTCTCGCCGAGACCGCTGAGAAGGCCAAGGCCGGCGTAAAGAAGGGCGCTTACGTACTCGTCGACACCGAGGGTACCCCGGACGTCATCATTATGGCTTCCGGTTCCGAGGTCCAGTGGGCCGTCTCCGCCGCCAAGACCCTGGCCGGCGAAGGCGTCAAGGCTCGCGTCGTGTCCGTCCCGTCCATGGAATGGTTCGAGGAGCAGGACGCTGAGTACAAGGAAGCCGTGCTTCCGGCCTCCGTCAAGGCTCGTGTCTCCGTCGAGGCTGGCGTTGCCATGCCGTGGTACAAGTACCTCGGTTCCTACGGCAAGCCGGTTTCCATCGAGCAGTTCGGCCTGCAGGGCGACGGCGCTCAGAACATGATCGATCTGGGCATCACCGCCGAGCACGTGGTGGAAGCTGCCAAGGCCTCCATCGCCGAAGTCGAAGCCGCCAAGTGATTTCTCGGAGGGGTGCCGCAGTGCGCCGACGCCCCTCCCCCTTTGATATAACAGATTTGTTCCATAACGGAATATAAGGAGAAAAACAATGACCGAAGCAACTCAGCGTACGTCCGATTCCGGCGTTTCCATCTGGCTGGACGACCTGTCCCGTTCCCGCATCGAGTCCGGCTCCCTGCAGGACCTGATCGCCAACAAGAACGTCGTCGGCGTCACCACCAACCCGTCCATTTTCCAGAAGGCTCTGCATGAGGTCGGCCCGTACGACCCGCAGCTGAAGGAACTGGGCAAGGTCGACGTTGAGACCGCCGTGCGCGAGCTCACCACCACCGACGTGCGCAACGCCACCGACATCTTCCGTGAGATCGCCGAGAAGACCGACTTCGTTGACGGCCGCGTCTCCATCGAAGTTGACCCACGTCTGGCTCACGAGACCGAAGCCACCGAGAAGCAGGCTGAGGAACTGTGGGCTAAGGTCGATCGCCCGAACGCCATGATCAAGATCCCGGCGACCCTCGAAGGTCTGCCGGCCATCACCGCCACCCTGGCCAAGGGCATCTCCGTGAACGTCACCCTGATCTTCTCCCTGGAACGCTACGAGCAGGTCATCGACGCCTACATCGAGGGTATCGCCCAGGCTGCCGCCAACGGCCACGATCTGAAGCACATCGGCTCCGTCGCTTCCTTCTTCGTCTCCCGCGTGGACACCGCCGTCGACAAGCTGCTGGAAGCCAACGGATCCGACGAGGCCAAGGCCCTCGAAGGCAAGGCCGCTGTCGCCAACGCTCGCCTCGCTTACGAACTGTTCGAGAACAAGTTCGCCAACGATCCGCGCTGGGCTGAGCTCGAAGCCAAGGGTGCCAAGAAGCAGCGTCCGCTGTGGGCCTCCACCGGCACCAAGAACGCCGCCTACTCCGACTGCAAGTACGTCGACGAGCTGGTTGCTCCGTTCGTCGTCAACACCATGCCGGAGAAGACCCTGAACGCTCTTGCCGATCACGGCAACGGCGCCGCCTCCATCCAGGGCACCTACGAAGAGTCCCACGCCGTCATGGACAAGTTGGCTGAGCTCGGCATCAACATCAAGGATGTCACCGACAAGCTGGAAGCCGACGGCGTCGCCGCCTTCATCAAGTCCTGGGACACCGTCCTCGCTGACGTCCAGGCTGGCATCGACCGCGTCAACGGCTGAGCTTTTTGCTTAGACGTTAGCGATTTAGGCTAAAAAATTCCCCTGTCAGAATTCTGACAGGGGAATTTCTGTTATTGCTCTACATGTTTTCAGCTTATTCCAGCACGGAGGCATAAATCGGTAGCCTGACGGGTCCGCTTGGATCGCCTGCGCTTTGCGTCCTCCAAAGGATCGTAACCATACTTATGGGTAATGTGACTATAAGTATTTAGGGGTGGAGCGTCGCGATACTGCGCGCGCTTCACCCCATGAATGTCCTTCAAACAACCAAGGTCATTATGCCTGATGATATGTACTCAAGAAATCAGCGATCTCACCTATGGTTTCCTTCAACATCGTGATACGCGGCAGATATACCACCCTGAAATGATCTGGATTCTGCCAGTTGAACGCACCGCCATGACTGATTAGAATATGCTTGTCATGCAGCAGATCCAATGCGAACTGCTCGTCAGAGTGAATATTGAACTTTTTGACGTCTAGCTTCGGGAAGATATAGAACGCCGCTTTCGGCTTAACTGCGGTAACGCCGGGAATTTCATTGAGCATCCGATAGACCAGTTCGCGCTGCTCGTACACGCGGCCACCTGGCTTGATGTAGTCTTTGACACTCTGATGCCCACCCAAAGCGGTCTGCACCACCGACTGAGCGGGAACATTCGAACACATACGCATGTTCGCCAGCATGTTCAGGCCCTCGATGTAATCCTTTGCAATACGCTTGTTGCCGGAAAGTATCATCCATCCAATGCGGTATCCGGCAATCATATGCGACTTCGACAGACCGGAGAACGTCACACAGAACAGATCCGGAGCCAGCGATGCAATAGAAATATGCTCCAACCCATCCATGACTAGGCGATCATAAATCTCATCGGAGAAAATAATGAGCTGATGTTCCCGGGCAATGTCGACAATCTGCTGCAACAGTTCCCTCGGATAAAGCGCTCCGGTCGGATTATTTGGATTGATGATGACAATTGCTTTGGTCTTATCCGTGATTTTAGAGCGGATATCGTCGATATCGGGATACCATTCGGATCCCTCGTCACAGATATAATGCACGGCGGTGCCGCCGGCCAAATTCACGCAGGCGGTCCACAGAGGATAGTCCGGCGAAGGCACTAGCACTTCGTCGCCGTTGTCCAACAATGCGGACAGCGACAGGTTGATGAGCTCGCTGACGCCATTGCCAGTAAAGATATCATCGATGGAGACATTCGGAATATTCTTGAGCTGTGCATACTGCATGATGGCTTTGCGTGCCGAGAACAGACCTTTGGACGGTGAATATCCTTCGGTCTCAGGCAGCTGTTGCGCCATGTCATACACAACTTCATCCGGAGTCCGAAATCCGAATGGCGCAGGATTGCCGATATTGAGTTTCAGAATATGCGTTCCCGCTGCTTCCATGCGTGCCGCCTCGTCCGCCACCGGACCACGAACGTCGTAGAGCACATTGTCGAGCTTATGGGATTTCGCAAAGGTGCGCATAGTCTTTCCTTCTTTTGATTGCGCTGATGCAGGATTGCTATCATGTCGGGTTTCATCAGACTCGATTGCAGGCAAGGCGGCGGGGTTCTGCTCCATGGGAACGTCCTTTCCCATCAGCCAATCCTCATTGACCTGCAGAAAAGCCGCAAGAAAATGGGCGATATCGGCACGTGGCACGGTTTTGCCGCTCACGTACTGACTCATATGACTTTTACCAAGTTTGATATTGAACTTCTCAGCCGCATGCACAAAGTCAATTTGTTTGACATTGCGGAACGCCATTGCGGCGTTCAACCGGCTGGAGAATGATTCTGTCATACCAGTCCTCCCAGTTCAATTCTCGTCAAATACTAGTTCAAATCCTAGCACAAGCCACCTATTGAAATCACGGAAGTTCAATATCGAAATGTAACTATTTCGCATCCCTTTGCAACAAAAGTTCAATTCATGAAGTTCAACTCATGTAACTCTTGAACATTACGAGACGTCACAATAGATTATCTTCAATCCACTGTGCCACACCGTCATCGTTGTTGGATGGGCAGATTTCATCTGCGATGTTCAACACATCCGGATTGGCGTTCGCTACCGCCACTCCCCTGCCGGATTTACATAGCATGGCAATGTCGACCAAATCATCGCCGAATGAGACGGTTTTGCTTATTGGCGTCTCAAAATGCTCTGCAAGCAGATCCAATGCATGTTCCTTGTTGGCTTGAGGATTCATTAACATCCACAGCGATCCCTCAGAGATGTGAACATCAAAGTCGCTGGGCACAAGAGAACCGACCTGATTCCACTGCTCATCGTTAGGGAAGATAATGAGCTTATCGGCAATACCTTCAGGAACATCGTCGAAGTCAGTGTATCGCCAAGTCTGTGTTTTCCAGTATTTCGTAACGTCGAAATTGGTGTATCTCACATCATCCATGACAATGCCGACTTCCATGCCGGGCAGTTCAGTCAACAGATTCTTGCAGACTTCGCATGCTCGCTGTGAGGAGAACCCGATTTTCTTAAGATGGCCATCTTCCGGCAGCATCGGCGAAGTAAGCATTTCATAATTTGATGAGGATGGATTGAAATCGATCAATGCTCCATTGAGATAGGCGACGGCATCAACCGGCAGTTTTTCCACGAACGAAAAGCCTGTGCTGACCGGACGTGCCGTTTCCACAGCGAAAGTCACGCCATTATCGTGCATGCGGTTAATCACATCGATGGAACGTTGTGTGAGAAAACGTTCCTCGAATGTTTCACCATCATGCAGCAAGGTACCGTCCAAATCCGCGACAACCATTGTGGTTTCTTGGGTTTTCTCGATTTTCAAAGACGTCAAATCAATCCTTCGCTCGTATGTTGCAGCCAATACTACGATAGAAACAACTTCGGCCCATGGCTGGATTACAGTCATGGGCCGAAGCAAAAAGCCAATCAGATGAGGTTGAATTTCGTCATCAGACCGAGGGCGATGATGATGGCGACCCACAGTATTGCGATGATGACGGTCCAACGATTCAGGTTCTTTTCGGCGACGCCAGAGGAACCCGCATTCTGGGTGAGGCCGCCGCCGAACATATCGGACAGACCGCCACCCTTACCCTTGTGCATAAGAATCAACAGGGTGAGCAAGAGGCTGAAAATAACAAGAATAATCTGCAGCACAAGCTTGACGATGGCCATAGCGGACACGAGTGAACCTCCAGTTCGTAAACACTGTCGTTAACAATAGCGCAAGGTATTGAGAAAATCGAATAATGACCGTACCTTGAAAGACCAACTCGATAAAAACATTATTCCGCGAACATCATACCGTCGCATTCATGGTGAGCTGGCAGATTCTGGTGAGCTCATCCACATTCAGCGCGGCGCCGCCGATAAGGAATCCGTCCACATCGGGCTCGCCAATCAATTCTTCGGCATTCTTTGAAGATACGGAGCCACCATACAGAATGCGCACAGCCTCTCCCACATGTATTCCGAAAGTCGCAGACAGATCATCCCGAATCGCTTTGGCCGCGTCCTGAGCGGATTGTGGAGTGGCCACCATTCCGGTGCCGATGGCCCATACCGGCTCATACGCTACTATCAGACGCGATGCTTCCTCGTCGGAAAGATCGCGCGTGACGTCATGCACCTGCCCCACGGCGAAATCAAGCTCAATGCCTTTGCGACGTTCCTCATAGCTTTCGCCAACGCAAAGAATCGGTTGCATGCCGGCCGCCAAAACAGCGCGTACCTGGTCCACGATGTTCGCGTCATCTTCCGGATGGTATTTACGGCGTTCAGAATGGCCGACAATCACATACGAACAGCCAAGGTGAGCGATCATATCGGCAGACACATCTCCGGTGAACGCGCCCTGCGATGTTACGGAAACAGCCTGTGCGCCGTAGCGAATCTTCAAATTGTCAGATTCGACCAACACCTGCACGCTGCGCAACGATGTGAAGGACGGCATCAATGCGATTTCACAATGGCGGTAGTCAAAATGGATGTCACGAAGTTTCCATGCGAGCTGTTGAACGAAATAGGTGGCTTCAAGATGATCGAAGTTCATCTTCCAATTGCCGGCGACCAGTGGAATTCGTTGCGATGCCATGTGTTTGCCCGTCTCCGTTCTTATTTCATTCAGTGTTAGTACGCCGTAATTTCGGTTTAGTGAAAACAAGAGGTGCTCCCCCACCTTTGTCGATAAGGGAGCACCTCCAGATTATGCGTTAAGCAATTAGTCGAGCACCTTCAGGCCCGGCAGTTCCTTGCCCTCAAGGAACTCGAGGGAAGCGCCGCCACCGGTAGAGATGTGCGAGAAGCCATCCTCCGGGAAGCCGAGGTTGCGCACTGCGGAAGCGGAGTCACCGCCACCGACAATGGTGAACGCGCCAGCTGCGGTTGCGTCGACCAAGCCCTGAGCCACGGCCTTGGTGCCGGCTGCGAATGCCGGAACCTCGAACACGCCCATCGGGCCGTTCCACACGACGGTCTTGGAATCCACAATCTTGTCGTGGAAGAGCTTCTGGGAATCCGGACCGATGTCCAGACCCATCTTGTCGGCCGGAATGGCATCGGCTGCCACGACTTCCGGAGCGATGTCCTCATCGGACTTCGGGAAAACCGGGTTCACCACGATGTCGGTCGGCAGTACGAGCTCAACGCCGTTCTGCTCGGCACGATCGATGTAGCCCTTGACTGTTTCGACCTGATCCTCTTCCAGCAGGGAAGTGCCGACCTCGAGGCCCTTGGCCTTGAGGAAGGTGTAGACCATACCACCGCCGATGACCAGACGGTTGGCCTTGTCAAGCAGGTTCTCGATCACGCCGAGCTTGTCGGAAACCTTGGAACCGCCAAGCACGACGGTCAGCGGGCGCTCCGGCTCGACGGTGGCACGGGACAGAGCCTTGACTTCCTTCTCGACCAGCAGGCCGGCGGCTGCCGGCAGATCAGCTGCAACGTCGTAGTTGGAGCCCTGCGCACGGTGAACGACGCCGAAACCGTCGGACACGAACGCTTCGCCGAGAGCTGCGATCTTCTTGGCGTAAGCGGAACGCTCCTCCGGATCCTTGCTGGTTTCTTCCGGGTTGTAGCGCACGTTCTGCAGCAGCACGACATCGCCATCGTTCATTGCGGCGACCTTGGCCTGAGCGTCTTCGCCGTAGGTGTCTTCAGCCAGCGGAACCTCAATACCGAGCAGCTCGCCAAGACGAGCGGCGACCGGAGCGAGGGACAGTTCCGGAACGACCTTGCCCTTCGGGCGGCCGAGGTGGGCCATCAGAATGACCTTTGCGCCTTCTTCGCGCAGAGCCTTGATGGTCGGCAGAGCGGCCTTGATGCGACCGTCATCGGTAATCGTGGTGCCGTCCAGCGGAACGTTGAAATCAGCGCGAACGAGAACGCGCTTGCCCTTGAGATCTCCAAGATCCTTGAGTGTCTTCATGTATATCCTTTCCTAGCCGCTTGTAAGCGTGGAATGGCCATATTGCCATTTACGAATAATACAAGCTCAAACGAACAAAAACACCATGCTGTTCGAAAACAGGCATGGTGTTTCGTGCAAAAACTCAATCAGACCGACTGTCGGCGCGCCTTCTCGGTTTTTTCGGCGAGCTGCAGCAGTCGGCGAATGCGACCGGCGATGGCATCCTTGGTAATCGGAGGATCGGCCAAACGTCCCAGCTGTTCCAACGACGCATCCGCATGATCGAGACGGAGCTGGCCCGCAGACTTGAGGTTATCGGGAATATCGTCGCCGAGGATTTCAAATGCCTGATGCACCTTATCACATGCTTCCGCGGCCGCCTTGGCGCTGCGGCGCATGTTGGCGTCGTCGAAGTTGGCCAAACGGTTCGCCTTGCCTCGCGCTTCGCCGTCGGAACGCTTTCCGGTCCATTCGCGTGCTGAACGCGGGGCACCCATAAGGATGAGCATGCGTTCGATGGCATCAGGGTCACGCAGGGTCACGCGCTCGGAGCTGCGCAGCTTACGTGGCTTGGCGGTGATGCCCAAGCGTCGTGCAGTGGAAACCAGCGCCAGAGCGGCCTCATGGTTCGGGCATACGATCTCGAGATAGCTGGCCTTGCCCGGGTCGGACAGGCGGCCGTTCGCAAGGAACGCGCCACGCCATGCAGCTTTGATCTGCGCGATCTTGCCGTTGACGATATCGCTCGGCAGGCCAAGCACCATGTTCTTCGTGTAGCGGCTGTATAGACCGGTCTGCAGCACAAGTGCCGCACTGCCCTTCGGCACGCGGATCACATAACGCTGCACCGTACCGGTCGGCGTTTGCCTAGAAACAGGAGTGAGCGTGGCTTCGTGGCCATACAGGTTCTTGATGGTGTCTTGCAGCCAGGTGGCCGCATCTTGGGAGTCGAGCTGCACCTGCACAAGAATGTGGTGATCCACCGAGTGCAAACCATTGCCGAACCGAATCATTGCCGTAGCCTGCGCCTTTTTAGCGATTGGCAATTCATTGTCGATTGCGGACAGCTCGCTTTTGACGTCATCCAGAAGAGCCAAGAGCCAACCTCCTACCTTGCTGTTCTTCCCTAAATTTCAGGCGAGTCGCGGAATCACTCCGCACCGCCACGGCTTACTGTGATACCGAATATCTTGGACAATCACAGCTTGATTTCTTTATATATGGACACTATTTTCTCATAATACGATCATTTTCCCGCTGACCGCTTATCAAGCTCACGTGCGGAAACGGAAACCGATAGCCCCCTCGCACGCAGGCGCTTGGCCAAGGCCTCGCTCATCGCAACGGAACGATGCTGTCCTCCGGTGCAACCGATTGCAATCGTCACATAATGCTTGTCTTCCTGCGCATACCCTTCGATCGCAATCGCAATCGCTTTTTCGTATGCGTCAAGGAAATCGGCGGCACCTTCGCTGGAAAGCACGTAATCGCTGACTGCCTTGTCTCGTCCGGTGAGCGAACGCAACTCCGGAACCCAGAATGGGTTCGGCAGGAATCTCACGTCGGCGACAAAATCGGCGTCGATGGGAATACCATATTTGAAACCGAAACTGAAGATGTGTACGGAAACCGTGGTCGGCCCAGATCCAAGCATGGCCTCATATAATTTCGTGGACAGCTGATGGATGCTCAACGACGACGTGTCAATGACGATGTCCGCACGCTCCTTGAGATTCTCAAGAAGGTCACGCTCCTCGAGAATGCCGTCGATCAGCCGGTTGCCCTGTTGCAACGGATGCGGCCTGCGTACGGATTCGTATCGTTTGATCAACACCTCGTTGCTGGCGTCGAGGAACAGGATGCGTGTTTTCACACCAAGATCATCCAAATGGCTGAGCACCGCGGACAGATCGGCGAAATAATCGCGGGAACGCACATCCACGACTGCCGCAAGCTTATGGATGTTGGATCCGGTGGTCATCATCATGTCGACCAGCGGCACCAACAGTTTGGGAGGCATGTTATCGACCACATACCAGCCCATATCCTCAATACTGTTGGCCGCATGTGATCGCCCCGCACCACTCATGCCGGTGATTAGCAATACTTCAAAACCTTCGGCAGGCGAAGGAGCGCTGGCATGCGTGCCATTCGCTTGTGCGTCGATATCTTCCTGTGTCATCACAGAGCCTCCTCAAGTGCGATGCGCATGGCTTGTTCCAACCGCGCGGTGCGGTCCTGATTAATCATGCCACTCGGCGGATCATTATTCCAGATTCCCGTCATCAGGCAAACCTGCACCATTGCTTGGTACAATAGCATTTCCTCGCCGCCGATGGCGGTTCCTCCCCTTTGACGCCAAGCTTGCATCAGTTTGGTAGGACGTGGATCGTACACGACATCAAGCAATGTTCCACCCATGTTCGCATTTGACGTTTCCAAAGCTTCGGCGATACTGTCCGCAGCCAGACCAGGGATGGTGTTTACCGCCATATCTGCATGGCGTAACGCCTCAACAGCATGATCCATTCCGACAATGGTTATCGGGCGTTCCGACGGCAAATATCGTTCGGCAAGAGGTTTGAGAGCGGTATTCTTTTCGGGATGGCGAGCTACGACGATGACATGTCCGATTGCGGGGGATTCAACGCACGCGGCCAACGCTGACGTCGCCGTGTTGCCGTTGCCGATGATCACGGCCGTTCCCGAACGGTCCGTCTTCGGTTTCGTCCTGCGCGCCTGATACGAGTGTTCGAAAGCGAGCTCGATGCCTCGCACATCCGTGTTATACAGCTTGATGGCGGGAAGATTCGGATTGCCGTTGACGCAGGTCCCGTTCCAATCGAACACCGCGGTGTTGGCTACCATAAGTTCCTTCGCCCACATATTGCAGGGCGTACCATACGGTTGGATTGTTTTCTTCAATGGCATGGTCAGACTGAGACCAGCCCAAGTCGGGTCAAGCGATTCGAGAAAACCTTCAAGATCGGGCTCTCCTACCGCATGCTTGTCGTACACCCAATCATCAAGTCCTAACGCCTGATAAGCGGCATTGTGCAGCACTGGAGACAACGAATGCGCGATCGGCTTGCCCAAAACCGCGCACCGATGATTGACCTCAGTCATATTCCCTCCCTTAATACTCACCGTCATCATGCTAGCAATTCGATTATCTTTTTCCGCTACTCAATCCTAATTCATTCCATCCTTCGGGCTATTCGACGAAACTGCATCTTCCGTCGGTCGCTGCCCGTCATGGGCGTGCAACGCCTGATAAATGGCTTCGGCTTTGGCTTTCCCAACGCCTTTGACCTGCTCGAAATCCTCGACATTCGCCTCTCGCATGGCACGAACCGAACCAAAATGGTTCAGCAGACGCTTCTGATACGCCTCTCCGACGCCGGGAATATCGTCCAATGCGGAACGCAATGCACCTTTCCTTCGTGTCTGGCGATGGTAGGTAATGGCGAAACGATGCGACTCGTCACGAACACGTTGCAGTAGATACATGCCTTCGGACTGACGTTTGAGGATGATTGGATAATCGTCGTCCGGAACCCATACCTCTTCCAAACGTTTCGCCAATCCACAGACGGCCACATCATCCACGCCGCAATCCTCAAGTGCTTTCGCTGCCGCCATGACCTGCGGTTTGCCACCGTCAACTACCACGAGATTCGGCTTATAGGCGAAATGATGACGGTTGACGTTCTGCTGCACCGACGGCTCCTCGCCCTGTTCGCCCTGTTCGCCCTGTTCGCCCTGTTCGGATGCTCGTCGTTCGTTGTCCATGCTTTCGCCGGAATCGCCTGCGATATTGCCATGCCGGAATCGACGTGTCAGCGTCTCATACAATGCGCTCAAATCGTCAAGCGCGCCTTGCCCGTCCGCGCCGCGAATGGCGAAACGACGATATTCCGACTTCTTGGCGATCGCATCCTCGAACACTACCATGGAAGCGACCTGGAACGCGCCACCAACGGTATTGGAAATGTCGTAGCATTCGATACGTAACGGCGCCTGTTCAAGCCCAAGCGCCTTGGCGACATCATTCATGGCCGTAGTGCGGGCGCCCATATCGCTGATACGGCTCATTTTGCTGCGCTGCATCGCCTGCTTGGCATTGTCGTTGGCACGGTCCAGGAGTTGCTTTTTGTCTCCCCTGCTGACCACACGAATGCTCACGGCACCGCCGCGCAGTCCGCTGAGCCACGATTCCAACTCCTCACGCCGGGCTGGCTCGATGGGAACGATCACCTCACGCGGCACCGGAGAGATAGGAGCGAGCAAATCCGCACGACCAGTCTGCCCCTGACGTTCATTGCGTTCTCGTGTTGCCTGTGCGCGCGCCAAAGCATTGGTCGCAGTCACGGTTTGCGTTGATCCGATGGCATTACGTTGTTCGGTGACGACGGTTGACTGGGGGACATTGGATGTATCCCCCGCGGTTTCCGAATACACTTGTACGATGAGGTCGGAGATCAGCTCCTCGTCTGTCACATCCTCAACCCGTTCCACGCTCCAATTGCGTTCTCCGCGAATGGAACCGGCACGCACGTAAAACGCATGCACGGATGCTTCCAGCTCATCCGATTCGACGCCGAAAAAGTCGGCATCGACATCGGAATCGAACACTACGGCATTCTGCTCGACCACCGTGGACAGCATTTGGATTTGATCACGCAATCGTGCTGCCTTTTCAAACTCAAGTTCAGCACTTGCTTCTTTCATTTCGCGAGTGAGCTGTGCGATATACGATTTGCCGATGCGACCGGTCAGCACGCCGACGAGCTGCTCGCACATTTTCCGGTGTTCCGCTGCACTGATGCGCCCGACACAAGGTGCCGAACACTTGCCGATCGAAGCCAACAGGCATGGGCGCCGGGTAACTTCCGCCTTGTGATAGACGTTTTGCGAACAGGTGCGCACGGGGAAGGTTTTCAGCAGACGATCAAGACTATGCCGCAAATCCCATACCTTGGCATAGGGGCCGAAATATCTGGTATCACGACGTTTGCGGCTTCTGGTCACCCACACCCTCGGCACGCGCTCTGAGGATGAAATCGCCAAATACGGGTAGGTTTTGTCGTCTCGGAACACGACGTTGAATCGTGGATCAAACTCTTTGATCCACGTGTATTCCAATGTCAATGACTCAAGTTCGGTACCTACGACCGTCCATTCCAGGCTGCGTGCCGTAAGCACCATGGTCTGGGTACGCGGATGCAGCTGATACAACGGCTGGAAGTAGTTGGTCAAACGGTTGCGCAGGTTTTTGGCCTTGCCCACATAAATGACCCTGCCTTCGCCGTCTCGCCACTTATAGACGCCCGGCTGTGCCGGAATATCGGATGTTTTCGGACGAAACAGGTCGCGCGAATCCCCCAGCAGAGGCGCGCCATTCTTGTTAACTCTTCCGCAGGAAGGCGCATTTCCGTCAGAAAGGGCACTCCTTACGGTATCGCTGCTGTCAACGTTCATCTGCTCGGCGGTTTTGCGCCAAACTTCCGGACTGTGACGTTCAATGGGTGTGCTCACAGCATGTCCTTAAGGAATTTGCCGGTCCAGGACCGCTCGCACTGCGCCACCTGTTCCGGCGTGCCTTCAGTAACGATAGTGCCGCCTCCATCTCCGCCCTCTGGGCCAAGATCAATAAGCCAGTCAGCCGATTTGACCACATCGAGATTGTGTTCAATAACGATGACGGTATTGCCTTTGTCTACCAATCCCTGCAGGACAAGCAGTAGTTTGCGCACATCTTCAAAATGTAAGCCTGTGGTAGGTTCATCAAGAATATATACGGTTTTACCCGTAGACCTTCGTTGCAATTCCGTGGCAAGTTTCACTCGCTGCGATTCGCCTCCGGAAAGCGTTGGAGCTGGCTGTCCGAGTCGAATATATCCCAGGCCCACCTGAACGAGCGTGTCGAGATAGCGAGAAATGGAAGGATAGGCCTTGAAGAACTGGGCAGCCTCTTCGATTGGCATGTCAAGCACATCGGCAACGGATTTGCCGTTGTATTTCACTTCCAGCGTTTCGCGATTGTAACGTTTGCCATGGCATTCCTCGCAGTCCACGTACACGTCCGGCAGGAAGTTCATTTCGATTTTCAGCGTGCCGTCGCCGTGGCAGGCTTCGCACCGTCCGCCCTTGACATTGAACGAAAAACGTCCTGGACCATATCCGCGTACCTGAGCTTCGGGAGTCTTAGCAAACAACGTGCGGATTTTGTCCCATACTCCGGTATAGGTGGCCGGATTGGAACGAGGGGTACGCCCAATCGGGTTCTGATCGACGTGGATCACTTTGTCGCACTGGTCCACGCCTTCCACCCGGGTATGCTTGCCGGGCACGATGCGTGCGCCGTTAAGTTTGTCGGCAAGCACCGGATACAGAATCTGATTGACCAAGGTGGACTTGCCGGAACCGGAAACACCCGTCACGCAGGTGAAGACTCCCAGTGGGAAATTAACCGTCAGATCCTTCAGATTGTTTTCACGGGCTCCGACCACGCGCAGTTGTTTGGTTTTGCGTACTTTGCGTCGGGACTGTGGCACTTCGATCTTTCTACGACCGGCGATATAGTCTCCTGTAACCGAGCGTGGAGCGTCAATGAGCTTTTTTGCGGGGCCAGAATAGATGACCTCGCCACCATGCTCGCCAGCTCCCGGTCCGATGTCGATGACCCAGTCGGCATTCTTGATGGTGTCCTCATCATGCTCCACGACAATCAGCGTATTGCCGAGATCGCGTAGGTGATGCAACGTGGTGATCAGGCGTTCGTTGTCTCGCTGATGCAAGCCGATGGACGGTTCGTCAAGTACATACATCACGCCCACCAGTCCGGAACCGATCTGCGTCGCCAAACGGATACGCTGTGCCTCGCCGCCAGACAAGGTCTTGGCCGCACGGGACAACGTCAGGTAGTTGAGTCCGACGTCGTTGAGGAATCCAAGGCGGGCACGAATCTCCTTCAGAACTTCGCCTGCGATTTGGGCGGCCGATCCTTCAAGTTGCAAGCCATTCGCCCATGCGAGGCTTTTCTCGGCGGACATGTCACACACGTCGGCGATGGACTCGCCGCCAACGGTCACTGCCAATACCTCAGGGCGAAGTCTACGTCCCTGGCATGCCTGGCATGGCACTTCGCGCATGTACGATTCGTAGTACTGTTTCATCTGGTCGGAATCGGTCTCGTCGTGCCTGCGCATCAGTGTGCGCACTACACCTTCAAAACCGGTGGAGTATTCGCGCATGCGACCCCAACGATTACGATATGAGACTTGAACCTTGAAATCGCGCCCATACATGATGGCCTGACGAGCCTCCTCCGGAAGATCTTTCCAAGGAGTGTCAAGATCGAATCCCATCTCATCGCCGAGCCCCTCAAGCACATGACGGTAATATTCGCCAGTGCCCTTGGTCATGCCCCACGGTTCGATGGCATTCTCATTCAGGGTTTTGCTGGGATCGGGAATCACCAGTTCCGGATCAATCTCCAGCTTGTATCCGATGCCGGTACACACGGGGCAGGCGCCGTACGGCGCATTGAATGAGAATGTACGAGGCTCGATCTCGTCAAGCTCAAGCTGATGGCCGTTCGGACATGCTCGTTTCTCGGAAAACGGCTTGCGGCGGCCGGGATCCTTCTCATCCAAATCCACAAAATCAGCTACAACGATACCCTTGGCGAGTCTCAACGCGGTTTCAATGGAATCGGTCAAACGCTGACGAATGCCGTCTTTGACCACCAGTCGGTCCACCACCACTTCGATGGTGTGCTTCTTCTGCTTGACAAGTTTGATATCGTCAGACAGCTGCTTCTTCTCGCCGTCGATCAGCACACGCGCGTAGCCGTCGCCTCGTAACAGATCAAGTAAGTCCTCGAACTCTCCTTTACGCCCGCGAACGACCGGCGCGAGTATCTGGAATCGTGTACGTTCCGGATACTGCAGCAGCGCATCCACCATTTGCTGTGGCGTCTGCGCACTTACCAACGCGCCGCATTCCGGGCAATGTGGAACGCCCGTACGCGCGAACAGCAGTCGCAGGTAATCGTAAATCTCCGTAATCGTACCGACCGTCGAACGCGGATTACGATTCGTGGTCTTCTGATCAATCGACACGGCCGGGCTCAAGCCTTCGATGAAATCGACATCCGGCTTGTCCATCTGCCCCAGGAACTGCCTCGCGTACGCCGACAGCGACTCCACATACCTGCGTTGGCCTTCGGCGAACAGCGTGTCGAACGCAAGCGAGGATTTGCCGGAGCCAGACAACCCTGTGAACACCACCATGCGATTGCGTGGAAACTCAAGGTCCACGTTCTTCAGATTATGCTCACGAGCGCCCTGGATGATGATTTTGAGGTCGTTGGGTAGGTGTTTGAGGTCGGCTGTGAGTGATCCGTTTTTTTGTTTGAGGGGGGCCTTTTTGATTTCTTTTGTGAGGAATGCGTCGCTGGTGAGTATGCGTTCGATTATGGTTTCGCCGTTTGTTGTGTTGTTGTGTTTGGTTGTCACGGCTTGCCTCCGCTGTGGGTGTTTTGGGTTCTGGTTGTTTAGGATACCTTATTTTTTATTGTGATTTCGAACGGGTGTTCTATTTGTGGTGTGTTGTTTTTCATTGGTGGTGGGTTGCGTTTCGTTTTGCGCGATGGTCGCGCTGTCGAGTTCCTGCAGGTATGAGTTGCCGGTGGTTGGGTCCTTGTATGCCACGTATGCTCTGTTGGAGACGTTGAGGATTTCCGCGGTTTTGCTTTCCGGGGCGGAGACGATGATTTGGAAGCCGAGTCGTGGCAGTACGGTGAGCGCGCGTTTGGTGTAGCGGCCGTCGGCTTTGATGAGTGCTTCGTCGAGGAAGAGCGTGGTGTAGGTGGGGTGTGCGGTGAGGTCTCCGCCGAGTAGGTAGATGAGGGCTGCACCGTAGACGAATGAGGTGAGTTCTTGCAGGGCTCCGCCGGATTTTCCTCCGGTGGAGCTGATGCGTTCGTCGGGGGCGTTGTTGTGGTGCACGATTGCGTAGAATGAGCTGCGTACGCGTGGGTCGAGGTTGCGTGCGCCGTATTCTTTGATGCCGTTGGCGTCGTGTATTTTTTCGAGTTCGTTGTTCAGTCTGTTGATGAATGTTTCGCAGTTGTTGAATGCTTTGCGTGTTTCTGTGGGGTTGTTGGTTGCGTTGCGTGTCCAGTCTTCGAGTTTTGACAGGATGCGGCTGAGGGAGGTTTCGAATTGGCGGTCGGTGGGGCTGAAGGTCACGTCGAGTGATAGTCTGCCGCCTCGTGGGCCGAATTGTTGCTCTTTGAGCATACTGTTGATGCGGTTGAGCTGTTCTTTGATGTTTTCTTCGTCGGTGCGTAGCGCGCGGTTGAGCTGTTGGAAGCTCATGTAGAGTTTTTTGACGCTGTTGGAGTATTCTTCGTCGGTTGCTGCGCGGGTGACGAGCATGTTGAGTTCGTCGAGTTCGTCGAGGAAGTATCGGTAGTCTTCCACGCTTGCCATGACGGTGTTGTCGTCTGTGGAGTGGTTTTTGAGGTAGTCGTCCATGATGCGTTCCGTGTCAGCGCGCAGTTGGTTGGCTCTGGCGTTGATTTCTTGGATTCGTGTGCGTGCGATGCGTGATATGTTGCGTAGCACGCGCGTGTGGAATGGTGTTTCGTTTTCATGGTCGAAGAGGCCTGCGATGAGTTTCGGCCGGTCTTGCGCGTGCACGGATGCGCCGAAGCAGCTGTCGTATGCGTCGGCGAGTAGGTTCGACACCATGCTGGATAGTGTGGAGTCATCGAAATCGGTGTTGCCATGGGCGTCGAGCCATGATTGTTCGGCTTGGACGGCGTGTTGGGCGTTGTCAAGGTCGTTTTCGGCTTGATACTGGTTTTTGTTTTCGGCGGTGGCTTGTTGGCTGAGCTGTTTCAGCTCGGCTTGCAGTTGGCCGAGTTCCGGGTTGCCTTCGATGCGTTCGATCTGCTTGCGGATTCGTGTTTCCTGTTCCTGCAGTCCGTCCACGTCGATTTTGTTCCATGGCATGTCGGCTATGATTCGCGCGAGCTCATGCTCGTCTTGCAGCAGGCTGATGGCGTTGGACATGTGTTCGATTTGACGGTCGGCGTCGTTCAGTGCCCGTTCGGCCTTGTCGAGCTGGTTTTTCAGTTCGGCCAAGTATTGTTCGTTCATGAAGCCGATGACTTGGTGCAGTCCTTTGCTGCCGTGGAATCCACGGTCGCCGGATTTGATCTGACCGTCGGCCTGCACCTGTCGTTCACTGCGGTTCGAATCGTCGATGGCATGAACGCAACGCGCGTCGAAGTGCGGTGACGTCGTCTGCGTTTTCAGCCATCCGACGAACGGCGAATCCTCCCGATACTGCAGTTTCGACGACATCCAGCCCTCACTGCTGGAGGAATCGTATCGCATGCCGGTATCGACGAACCGCCAGGTGCGGCGCGTCATGAGGTTCGGGTCGATGGCGCTGATCTTCGCCGCGAATCCTTGTTCGTGGCGTTTGTCGACGAGAATGGTTTGCGCGATGGGCGCGTAGGCGACGTTCATTGCCAAGCGCCACTGTTCATTCTGTTCGTTCACGTCCATCAGTTCGGCCACATACGGCAGTTCAGACGCGTCCAGTCCGGTCGCCCGCATGATGAGCGTGCGCGCGTCGTCCATATCGTCGCTGATGCGTGTTTTGTGCGCGAGCTTGCGCTGGTAGTCCCGTCGTAGGATGTCACGGTCGCGCTGCCGGTCGTGACGCTCCCCCACCAATTGTCGGAATTTGACGTTCGCATCCCGCAGTCGTTCCTCATACGCGTCGAACGTTTCGGCAAGTATGGCGCGTTTGGCGTCCCATGCCTGCTCGCTATCGGGAAGCCTGTATTCGACCTGTTCGAATCGTTCGGCTATGGCATGTCGTTGCCTGCGCGCCTCGTCAATGTCCTGGCGCACGCGTTGCAGATCTTTGCCGAGCTGCTGCAGGCTGCCGCCGTCGATGCCGCGGATGCGTTCCTTAATGGCGTCGACTCGCGTGTTGAGCTCGCCGACGCGTTGTTTCGCCCGGTCGATGGCCTCCTGCGATTCCCTGACCTTGCGTTGCATGGCCGGCAGCCCCGCGCGCACTTCGCCGGCCATGCGCGAGCACGCCCATACGGACAGCGTCTCGCCGCCATGCTCGCTGTCAGGATTGATGAGCTCGTATTCGCGTCGTTCGCTGATTTGCTTCGCGTATTCGCCGTAACGTGTCTGAATGTTCTGCAGGATGGCGACGCGGGCCATTTTGTCTTCCATGCTGCGGAAGTTCTCGCTGAACCGGTTGTAGTCGTTGACGGTTTCGCGGGCGAGAGGGATGGATTCCGGTATGTCGAGCACGCCCTGTTTGAAAATGTCGTCGAGTTTCGAGGGTGCGTCCGCCGATTGGATTTTATGCAGGAGACGGCAGGCGTCGGCGCTCAATCCCATGTCTTGCCAGACGGAGGCGTGGAAAGCCGCGGCGTTGGCATGCGTGGTGCATTCCGGATAGGTTTTTTCGAACATGGACCGGGTGAATGGCGTGTCGCGGTACTGGTCCATGAGCCGTGGGTCGATGGTTCGATTCCACGTGACATACCGGCGGCGCAGGCCGTCCTGCCCGTCTCCGGCGCTCAGATAGAGGAATTTGCCGCAGGAAAGCAGGCCTCCGTCGGTTTTGTTCACGTATGTGTCGACGATCGCTCCCCAAATGTTCTGCGGAACGCCGTCCGCATCCCTGCCACGCAGGAAGATCGGCGTTTCGCCGTTCTCACTGTCGCTCACGCCGATCATGCCACGCAGATAGGTGTAGTCGTTACGTTCCGAACGACCGGAATTCGACGCCTTATTGTAGGGGGTTCCGGATGGGTAAAGCAGCGAGATCTGCGCGTCGACGAGAGTGGATTTGCCTGATTCGCTGGCGCCGGCGAGCAGCGTCACAGGCATGGTGTCGTCCATGGATGGGTGGAATTCATGCCAGCCTCCATATGAGCCCCAGTTGACGATCTGCCGACTTTGCAGCATCCACCTGTCGGAAACGATCTTCATGCCGTCTGCCATCAGTGCTCCTCCTCATCGAAACGGTCGTCGTCGATGTTGAAATCGAATGCGTCTTGTTCCATACCGGCCGTCATCCTGTCGTCCGTACCGGCAATGTCGTTGTCGTCGGCGGATACGCTCCCGTCCGCGGTTCCGGATCCGAGCCACTGGTCGGCAAGATTCCTGTCAAGCACCATGGGCACCAGGGGCGTGAGAACGTACATGTCGTCGTCTTCGGCTGGCGCGAGATACCCATAGGTACGCATGCGCGAGACGATGGACGTGATCTTCCTCGCCGTGCCCTCCTCGTCGTTGCTGGCGGTGAGGAATCCCGCGCCGGTGGCGAGTAGCGCGCGGATGTCGTCGAAACTGATGAGCCAATCGCACGGTTCGGCGTTCTGGTTCTCGTATTCCAACACCTTGATGCGAAGCGCGGCAAGCGTGGCGGCCTCCTCGCGGGTCAGGCTCATGCGTGTTTTCAACGAACGGATGCTTGTTTCCGAATCGGTGACCGGCGACGCGTACATGATGTGGTATTTCGTATTGTCGACCAGTCTGAGCATGTCGTTGTTGAGCGAACGTTCCACAGCATCGCGGTGCTCGCAGGCATGGTCGTACAGGCTTCCATCGATGTAACGTTCGCGTTTGAGCGCGATCGCTGCCATGCGAGCCTCGATGGGCATGTCGCCGGTATCGCCGTTGAACAGCGCGGGCATGGCCTGCGGACTGTCCGATCCTTCGAACGACGGTTCGTTTCCCGTCGGTGTCTCTTCTTCGATGCTGGTTTCGATGTCGTCCGTCATGCTTATTTCTCCTCGATGATGTCGTCGAGCATTGCTTCGGTGGTGAGAATGGGCTTGGTGCGCCATACGCGTTCGCTGCCGTCGATCGATACGCAGCGCCATGTCACGTATGACGAGTCGTCCTGCGTGCGCAGGGCGCTGAGGAAGCCGACCAGTTCGCTTTCCCTCCGTTCGTTTTTCGGCAGCCGGTTGAAGCTTTCCGCAAGATCCACGAACATGCCGTCCGATGTCGTCGCCGGATTGCGGCGAATAAGCCTGATCATGCGTGTCAGACGCGGCCCGCATATTTCGACCATGTTCTTGAGGTCGGGCGCTTCGACGGTCGCCGTTGGAGCGTCGTTCAGACTGGACGATATGGCTCGCGCCATTGACTTGGCCGGCCGTGACGGCAATGCTTGGAACTGCGCCTGCCCCGCGCCCGTATGGTAGGGGCGTGACGGATCGTTGGGATTGGCTTTGGCTTCGGCGCTGGTCTTCGCGAACAGCTGGTTGAGTTTGACGAGCATGGTCCGATAGCTGGTGTCCGTCTGCTGGCGTACAAGACGGCTGACCGCCTCATCGGACGTGCGGATCTGCCGGCGCACGTCTTCGATACCCTCGTAGATGCGTTTGAGTTCGGAACGCACCTGATTGAGCAGCACGCTCGGCTCGCCATCCAAATACGGGTTTCTGGCGATGTCTCGCACTGCATCGTCGATTTCGCGCCTGCCCTCGTCGGTGACGATGACCTGGAACGCGTCTTCGAAACGACGTCCGCTGTCGGATTCGCGGAACGCTCGTCGATATTCGTCATGGTATGCGGTGAGGATGCTTTCCACGCTCAGAGCGCCGGCCTGCATGCGCCGGCGTAGCGCGTCGCCGTTGTCCCGTTCGGACAGGGCAAGCTCACGCAGATCGATGGGCACGCCACGCAGGGTGTTGTGAATCACGCCGATGATGTCGCCGACCTGTTCGGACGTGAGCTTCTCCAGAGCCTCGCTATGCTCCAGTTCGTCGATCTCCTTCTGCCGTTCCTCGATGTCTTTCTTCAGCAGGCGGATGCGTTCACGCGGATCAGCGGTCAACTGCATGCGCGCGTTTTCGATTTCCATGATGATGCTGTTGGCCTGCGCGCCGGACAACGCTTTCGTGGTGTCTTCAAGCCTATCGAGCGCTTCGATGGCGCGGTGCGCTCGCGCGGTGAGCCGGTACAGGTAGCGATGCGAGGCCACGTCCATGGAATTGGCGAGCCAGGCGTAGTCGCTCTCCCCCTCGCGGGTAAGGTCAAGCAGGATCGAATGTGCGGCGTCGCGTGCGGTTTGTCCGTCTTTCAACGTGTGGCCGCCGGTTTCGATAAGCCTGTTGAGGCTGCGTACGAACCGCTCTTCTACGATTTCGCGCGGCAGTTCACCGGTCAACGGGTCGAACGTGGATCGCAACAGTGCGACATACAGCATGGAATTGGCGCGCAGCAGCAACCGTAGCACGCCGGTTTCGTATACGGGTCGGAGTCGCTCCATCTCCCGTCTGATTTCAGCCAACAATACGCCTTTCCACGTGTTCCGATGCCTTGACGCAAGTCTTCATTGTAAACGAAAACATGAAAAAGACGCCGCATTTACAGTACGAATGCGACGTCTTTTCCATGTCTACGAAAGAGGGAAACCTACCTCCGTCCAGTCTCAGGCTAGATGCTCATGCTCATGAGCTGGGCCGCGTACTCCTCCACTAGTTCGCTGTCCCGTTCCGTCCACTCGTGGCTGGCGGAATCGTCCGGCACGAAAATAATGTCGCTGTTCTCATTCATTTGTTTTACCTCCGTCCGTTCCGCTCTTCCCCGGCATCGTTGCCTGTTTAGCGGAACCGCTCCAAGTCTCCCGCATGGATTGTCCCTTTTCAAGAGAACGTTCACATTGTGGTCAAACGTTTTTTCAGCGAAGAAGGATCCGGCTCGGATTCGGGACGCGCGATCCGTTGGCCGGATACTTGGTTCTGCAATCCCGCGGTCTTTACCGGGATATGAAAAAAGCTTCCTTTCGGAAGCTTTTTGATGGAGCGGACAACGGGACTCGAACCCGCGGTCTCAACCTTGGCAAGGTTGCGCTTTACCAACTAAGCTATGTCCGCAAGTGTTTTCCACCGTGGTGGGCAACGAGTAGAAAATATACATGAAGCATGCCGACTCTGCAAATTACGGCGTGTCGCGCTATTTTCCAACGATAAAGCCGATATTGCGTCATGGTCCGAGGAGCCGGCGCCAACGATGCAGCCGGCGTCCCGACCGACTTCGCCCCCCCCAGTGCGTCCTGCTGCCGAATGCCTCGCCGTTCCGCCATCTGCGCCCCATCGCTCTTCGCATTATGGCAGGCACCCATTATCCAACCGCGGCGGATAAGGCAGATGGCGTTGGGAAAAGCCGAACGTAAGCTGTTGACGCGGATCGAAGGCGACTAGGCGTCCCACTGGCAACGGGCGAGATCGACGCGCAGTCCGGAAGCCCCGGCGTTCGAGTCTTTCATCTCGCCCGACTCGCTGAGTTCGGACATGCCTTTCGGGAGCATGAAGGCAACGCCTTCCTCTTCGAGCAGAAGCCGCTGTCTTTCCGGACCGCCGAACGCGAATCCGGGTGCCAACGAACCGTCTCGAAACACCACACGATGACACGGAATCACGCCCGGTTCAGGGTTCGAATGCAGGGCATAGCCGACGAAACGCGCGTTGCGCGGCGCTCCAGCCAAAACCGCAACCTGCCCATAGGTGGCGACTTTGCCCTTTGGAATGCGCCGTACCACCTCATAAACACGCTTATTGAACAGCCCTTTCTCCATCATCGCCCCTTTCCTGGTCGATAAATCCACCATGACTGACCTTACTATGCCCATTATGGTCTTGTTTTTCATGATGGAAGAGGCATGATGAACGTTCCGGTCATTTATGGTTGCGGGCGTTCGGTATGATGTTCGATTGGCGTTTGGCTTTATGAAAACGATGGGCAGGCCGTTATGTGCGGCACGGCCAGTTTGGAACGACAGTAACGAAAGTGCAGAGGTGTTGAGGCATGGCAATTGAAGCGCAGGAGCTTGAGATTCAGATCGGCGCGCGCACGTTGCTGCATCCCACGAATTTCCACGTCGCCAAGGGCGACAAGATCGGTCTGGTCGGACGTAACGGTGCCGGCAAGACCACGCTCACCCGCGTGATCACCGGCGACATGCTGCCCACCGCCGGCAAAGTGCGTGTATCGGGCAAGCTCGGCTATCTGCCACAGGACACGCATGCCGCCGATCCGGAACAGACCGCGCTCGACCGCATGATGAGCGCGCGAGACATCGCATCGATCATCAGTCGTATCCGCAAGGCCGAAAAGGAGATGACCGATCCGGATCCGGACGTCATGACCCGCGCGATGAACCGTTACGACAAGGCCATGCAGGATTTCGAAAAGGCCGGCGGCTATGCGGCGCAATCCGAGGCGACCGCGATGGCCGCAAGCCTCGGTCTGCCGCAGGAGGTCATGGGCCAGCAATTGGGCACGCTTTCCGGCGGCCAGCGTCGTCGTATCGAACTGGCCCGCATCCTGTTCTCCGACGCGGACACGCTGATCCTCGACGAGCCGACCAACCATTTGGACGCCGACTCCATCGAATGGTTGCGCGGCTACCTGAAGAAATACGAGGGTGGATTCCTAGTCATCTCCCACTCCACCGAACTGCTCGACGAAGTGGTCAACAAGGTCTGGCATCTGGACGCGCAGCTCGGCCAGATCGACATGTATTCCCTCGGTTGGAAAGCCTACCTGCACCAGCGTGCTGTGGACGAGGAGCGTCGCCGTCGCGAACGTGAAGTGGCAGAGAAGAAGGCGGAACGCCTCATGCAGCAGGGTATCCGCTTGCATGCGAAGGCAACCAAGGCCGTGGCCGCGCAGAACATGATGCGTCGTGCGGAGAAACTTCTCGAGAACACATCCGAGGCACAAAAGCAGGAGAAAGTGGCGGATATTCGGTTCCCGGAGCCGGCTCCGTGCGGTCGCACGCCGATCATGGCGAAGGACGTTTCGAAAGCGTATGGTTCGAACATCGTGTTCGCCGGCGTGAACTTGGCCATTGATAAGGGTTCGCGTGTGGTGATTTTGGGATACAACGGTGCTGGTAAGACCACCACCCTTCGTCTGCTCGCGCATTTGGAAGAGCCGGACACCGGTTCCGTGGATTACGGTCACGGCTGTAAGATCGGCTATTTTGCACAGGAACATGACACGCTTGATTTGAACGCCACGGTGCTCGAAAACCTCATTCACGTGGCCCCGGAACTGAACGATACGCAGGCGCGTTCGATTCTTGGCTCGTTCCTGTTTTCGGGCGATGATGCGTTGAAACCGGCCCGTGTGCTTTCCGGTGGTGAAAAGACCCGCTTGGCGTTGGCGACATTGGTGACGAGCCGTGCGAACGTGCTGCTGCTTGACGAACCGACCAACAATCTTGATCCGGCTTCACGCGATGAGATCCTCAAGGCCATCGCCAAGTATGAAGGCGCCATTGTGCTCGTCACCCACGATGAGGGTGCGGTGCAGGCATTGAACCCTGAACGTGTGCTGCTCATGCCTGACGGCGACGAAGACCTATGGAACGACTCCTATCTGGAACTGGTCGCCGAAGAGTAAACCGAGTAATTCGAGTTTTATTGGGATTGAAAATGCCGGACGCGAGAAACGTCCGGCATTTTCTTTTCGCATGCGCTTCACAAGTATTCGACGATCCACAAACTTGCCTTGGGACCTGCGAACAATCCATGGCTTGCAAGCGGTCCCGACTCATGAATCGCATGTTGATTGCCAATTGTCGGCTTGAGCCGATTTGTTTGTCTGGAAGTCGCCATGCCAATCGTCTGAATCATTTTCGGATTTCGCCACGCATCCCCTAGCCTCCGCGCTCCTCTTGCGAAGGCAACGCGCGGAACAGGCCAGAGGGACGCGACCTGTGCACAAGCCTTCATCGGCTTCGATTGGTGAGCGGCTCCCAAGGTTCAAGCTCAACCGGCTGATCGGCCAGTATTTCGCGCGTGGCCTCGTCAAGATACTCTTTGCGAATGATCAGTTCGGTAACATAACGGTCGAACCAAGCATCGGACGCCACATAATAGCCATCCTGACCATTATCCTTACCCCAACTGTTCTCCACCTTCCAACGATTCGGGCGACCATCCTCATCTAAATTCACGCCGGTCAAAGTCATGGCATGATTGCTTGGGCAATCGCCATACTCCAACCCCCTAGCCTTGTCGAACGTGAATTCCGTACCGAAAAGCTGGTCAACGCGCACGGTATCGCAATCAAAGAAGCCATCGCCACGCAGCGAAAACTGCATGCAATCACAAGCGAACCAAATCGGATGACCACCACTGATCTGATCCACGGCAGCCTTCTTGAACACGTCAAGAGGCACGTTCACGAACTCCATATCACCCGCCTCAGCCACATTGGCCGAAAAACGAATACGATACCGCTTGCCAAACGGACGGCTTTCCACCGGCACATTGCACAACGTAACCAGATCGTTCACGTCCACCGGCACGTACTTCTTGTAAAACTCCATCGGAGTGATGCCGAACTCACGAATCTGCGGACGCTCATCCTTACCGGTCTTCGCAGCCTTTTCAGACGAACCATCCCCCGCGGTTTTCTTCTTGGCATCATCCTTGTCATCGCTCATACGCGCAAGAAAATCAAAACGCTCCGGAGGCTCCCCCAACGCGATCGCGCACATGCGATACACCGTGGCCATATCCTCATTCTTCAACGCACGCAATTCATCCAACGACGTTCCAGCCGTATGACGGTCACGCAAATCGGATGCGAACTCACGCAGCTTCGTATTCAAATACTGCTTGAACGCATCCGAATTTCTCGAATTAGCCGACTCCGGATAAGCGCTCTTCGGCACCAAACCATACTTGTTCACCAAATCGGCGAACATCTGCCACCAACCACCATCATCGGCCGGACCATAATTAATCGCCTCGAACACACGACTATCCAACGGCTCATCCAACGTGGCAAGCACATTCTCCAAATACGTGTTCGACTTCTCCATCGCATCCCAGAAAAACAGGTAGGTTTCCGAAAACTCGAAGTCCTCCAAATTCCAACGATGCATCAACTCATAACGCAACGTATTAAGCGCCGCAAACATCCAACAACGTCCCGAACTACGCTGATTGGTGATACTCCCCTGCTTCAGTTCAATGGAGAAATCATTCTGCAGTACGCGCTCGCCCTTGTAGTCGGTAGCTGCGGCAAGTACGCCGGACGATACTGCCGCATTGGCGGCCACCAGATTGGCTCGGTCAGCGTTGAAGTCCACGGAATACTGTTTGAGCAGCGCTGGGTCGAGTGCTTTGACATCACTCATGGTTCATGGTCCTTTCGATGTGTTTGATTTCGGATTCTATGCCGCGTAAACGGCAACGCAGGTCGGATTCCACGTCCACGCCGTCGCGTTGCGCCTTGCGTATGATGGCGATGATTTCGTCGGCATAAGGATGACTGACATCATGCTGTTCGCCCGTCCGTTCTGCGTTTGGATTGAATGCGGTTTCGAGCTGGTCACGATACTGCGATTTGTGCACTCTCGATACGATTTTCGTGGCACGTGGCAGTGCGCCTTGTGCGTGGGAGATGCCTTCGAGCACGGACTTGCGATGCTTCTCTTTCTGCTTCATCGCTTCCCACAGTTTCAGCGTATCTTGTGCGCTTTCCGGTGCCGGTACGGAATCGTCGGCAGCATCGTCTGTTTGGAAGACGTGCGGATGGCGGGTGATGAGCTTGTTGACGAGACGATTGCACACTTCATCGATATTGAACGGATCCTGCGCATCCACGGCACATACTTGCGCTTGGAAGACGGATTGTAGCAGCATGTCGCCGAGCTCCTCGCGCATATTGTCTCGATCGTTCGTTTCCACGGCGTCGATGTATTCGTAGGTTTCTTCCAACAGTGGTTTAAGCAGGCTTGTATTGGTTTGTTCGCCGTCCCAAGGGCATCCGCCTGGTTCGTGCAGAATGCGTACGACTTGCTTGACACGGTCTAACGCGCTAGGTGCATCGCGTACAGGGTCAAGTTTCGAACAATGCTCGAATCCTTCGGGCAACTGGTAATCATCATGTGCAGCTTCAGTCATGCCACCGATTGTTCTCGCATGTGCCGACCATGCAGCTGCAGCCGACAGCGGGCAGATTCCTCCAGTCGGTGGAGGAATCGGTACGTTCACGGTCGCCGAGGAGCCCAACGACAGGCCACGGATCGGATGCCGGAGAAGATACGTGCGCACAAGCTCAAGGAGACACCTAATAAGAAAGCGTGCGAAAAGGAGGAGCTGGCACTCCGAATTCGTCGGAATGCCAGCTCCTCATGAAAAGCCCGTATCGTCGTTTCGCCCTCTACGGTTCATGACCGTAGGCGCATTGCACGCCGCTACGAAACGATTTTGTGGTCGGTGCGGTAAAGGTCGGGCTCTACGTAGATTTCGAAACGGAACCATGGCAGTGCGGCACGCACGCTTCGTTCGATCTTGTTCACGGTCTCAACGTCGTAATCGCGGTCGAGCTTGCTGGTCTGCACTTTGACGCACAACAAAATATCGTCTTCGGACATGTGCACGGTCTGCATATTCAGCAACCGCTCCACACCAGACGTCGAAATAACGGCCTGCTCAATCTTCTTTCGAGTATCCGAATCGACGGCCTCGCCAATCAGCAACGAACCCGATTTGAACATCAGCAGCAGCGATCCAGTAATCAACACAAGACCAACCATCAAACCGCCGAGCGCATCAAATATCTCATTATCGAGCAAAATCGCAAGACCGATGCCCGCCCCTGCGAATGCCAAACCGATCAGAGCAAGCGTATCTTCCATGATGACGGACGCGAGCTCCGCCGACTTGGTGCGTCTCCAGAAACGGAACACACCCATATGGGCCACACCCGTGCGCTCCATACGCTCGTTGGCTTCTTTGATGCTTTGATGCAGGCCGTAGCCTTCCAGACAAGCGCTGATAACCACCACGATGAACGCCACCAGCAGTTCCATCTGGTTGACGTCACGCAAAGCGGGATTTTCGGCAATGGCGAACAGTTTCTTCACCGCCTCGGAAGTGGAGAAGAAACCGCCGACGAAGAACAGTAGCGTCGCCACTACGAACGAGGCGAGATATTTGGCGCGATACAGGCCGAACGGGTGATCACCGTCCGTTTTGTGCTTGGAGAAACGCCCGCCTGCCATGAGCACGATTTCGTTGGAGCAGTCGGCGATGGAATGCACCGATTCGGAAAGCATTGCGGACGATCCGGTGAAGAACGCCGCGGCGAGTTTGGCGATGGCCACGCCGATATTGGCTCCAAGTGCCGCTTTTACGGCCGCTCCTTGATGCTCTGCCTCTTGTTGACGAATGTCGTTCGTATTGTTCGCGCTACTGTCGTTGGAATCTTGCGATTCGTTCATTGCCTTTCCATTTCTTTCTGGGGTTAATACAAGACATGTTCAATCATACATAGGGCGTTGCCATAGGGTGCCATTGGGATTGATACGTTCGCAGATTCAGCGGAAAATCACTTTCTTGCACAGCGGATATCCCCATGCGAACTGGCATGCCATGGTCATGAACTTCACCAACACCGCGTTCCATCCGAATGCGGAAGGCAGCCATGCCAGCATGGTGGAACCAAACAAGTAATTCCAAATCCACAGCAGAATGAACAATGCCACACTGCGTCCGAAATTGCTGGACGATTTGAACGTGACATTGCGGTTCATCAGAAAGTTATACGAAGCCGATAGCGTGATGGCCACGCCGTTCGCGACAGAAGACGGCACGGTAGCAGATGCAATAGGATGAACGATCCGAATTCCACAATGGTTTGCGTTGCGGAAACCAGCAGATACTTGCCTAAGGTTTTCGGCTTTTTCGTTTTGCCCCGTACCGTCGATTCGTCTGGCCCGTTTGCCTCATTCCGTTTGATGCCGCCCATACATATAACCTCTTGCTTTGATTTGATGGAGAACACTATAACGTCCCGTCTCACATTCTCGTCTTTTTGATGCATTGCTTCGGGAAACTGACTAATCTTCGTTAGGTATTTTTAACTGTCAGCAAAAGGAGCATCCAATGACGTATTCCCAGAACGCGCCGTTCCGCGCCGACGTGGTCGGCTCATACCTACGTCCGGCAGAGCTCAAGAAGGCCCGCGCCGATTTCGCAGCAGGCAAGATTGACAAGGCCGCCCTCAAGGCCGTGGAAGATAAGGCCATTATCGAACTGGTCGCCAAGCAGAAGGCTGCCGGCCTGCATGTCATCACCGACGGTGAGTTCCGTCGTGGCTGGTGGCATCTCGACTGTATGTGGGGCTTCGCCGGCGTGGAAAAGGTGTCGATGGACAAAGGCTATTTCTTCCACGATGAGGAGACCCGCGCCGAATCCGCACGCCTGACTGGCAAGATCGCGTTCGATCAGAATCACCCGTTCATCGAGCATTTCAAGTTCATCAAGCAGTTCGAAGACGACACTGTCGTCTCACGCCAGACCGTTCCGGCCCCGGCACAGCTGTATGCGGAGCTGTTCCGCCCGGAAAACATCGCTTCCGTGCACGAGTTCTACGGCGACACCCAGAAGGATTACGACGAGCTTGCCGATGACACCGCCAAGGCCTTCCATGGTCTGATCATGGCGCTGTATGAGGCCGGTTGCCGCAACGTTCAGCTGGACGACTGCACGTGGGGCATGTTCTGTGATCCGAACTTCAACCAGCATTACACCGCCGACGAGTTCGCCGCCATGCAGGAACAGTATGCCGCCATGAACAATGCCGCCATCGAGGATCTGCCGGAGGATCTGGTAATCACCACGCACGACTGCCGTGGCAATTACCACTCCACGTGGGCTTCCGCCGGCGGATACTCCACTGTGGCCGACGTGCTTTTCGGCAAGGAAAACGTCGCCGCCTACTACTTGGAGTTCGATGACGACCGTTCCGGTGACTTCGAACCGCTCGCCAAGGTTTCCGGCGACAAGCAGGTCGTGCTCGGCCTGATTACCTCCAAAAAGCCGGAACTTGAAGATCCGGAAACGATCAAGGACCGCATTGCCGAAGCGGCCCAGTATGTGCCGCTCGACCGTCTGTGCCTGTCCACCCAGTGCGGTTTCGCCTCCACTGAGGAAGGCAACAAGCTCACCGAGGAACAGCAGTGGGCTAAGATCGCGCTCGTACAGTCCATCGCCAAGGATGTGTGGGGCGAGTGACGCCCGCACACGAGTAGCAATATACATAGAGGGACCGTTTGCCAATCTAATCATGACTGGCAAACGGTCCCTTCCATATCGGAGCGAGCATCAAGCAAGGATCGAAGCAAGCTATCCAGGCATCGGTTGATGTAAAACCTTACTGCAATCAGCCCTGCATCTGATTCGCGGCATCATTAATGCAACGAATCGCATTCAGCGTACGCGGATACCCGATATACGGCATACACTGCGAAATGACGGCAATCAGAAAAGCCTTCTCATTGCCGATGCCCATATTGGCCTTCGCATGAGACGTCAGCTGTGGCTCGCAACCGCCCTGCGCGGCAAGGAAGCACAACGTGATTATCTCGCGTTCGCGATTGTTCAATCCTCCGCGCGTGTAATAGTCACCGAAGCAGTTGTCGGCAAGCCACTTGTTGATGTGTTGTGTCTCTTCGGGGCCGGATTGCGCGAATCCACGCATATGCTCGCCGAAGAGTTCGATCTGCTTGTCTTCGCCCGCCTTGGCGCGTGTTTCCGGCGTGGTGGTGCCTTGCGATTCGAGTGGTAGATGCACGTTGGCTGCGCCGAGGAAGTTGTTGAGCTTCTTCAGGAACGGCAGGGTTTTGCCGAAACCGCAGTAGGCGGTCGCCTGATACACCATTTCCTTGATGGCGATGGAGGACAGTCCAGTTTCGTAGGCCACCGGCAGCATCATTTCGAAAGCGTCCAGTCCCTGAACTCCTACCAGCACGGCGAGGATGGCCAGAGAACGGGTTTTGTCATCCAGATCAGGATGGTTCGCTCCCGGTTCGTTCACCACTTCGTCATAAGCGAAATTCGAGAAGAATTCGATGAATTCCGGATCGGTTTGTGACAACGTCCTGTCATTATTCCAAAACGAATTCATCCGTTTATGCAGCTCTTCGAACAAGACTTGCTTCCTTTCGTTTGATTTGCGCTTATTCTATCGTCGGCATGTTGCTCAGACTTCGCTGATGCGCAGCAGCGACTTTACGGTTCGGCGCTCGTCCATGGCCGCGTACGCTTCCTGAATATCGTCGAGCGTGTATTCGGAGGTGTAGACGATGCCCGGATTGATGTTGCCGTCGAGCACTTCCTTGAGCAGTCGATGCATATCGTACGTGCGCACTGGTGCCGGACCGCCGCGCAGACCGACGTTGCGGTAGAACAGTCCCGGAATGTCGGCTTCCACACCGTGCGGCAGGCCGACGCGGCCGACCACTGCGCCTGCTCGCGCCACCTTCATGGCGGTGTCGTTCGACAGCGCGGATCCCACGCATTCAAGCACTGCGTCGGCACCGTAGCCGTCGGTCATTCCCAGCACCTTGTCCACGGCCTCGTCGCCACGTTCCTCCACGAAATCGGTGGCGCCGAATTCGCGTGCGATACGCTGGCGGTCAGCATGGCGGCTCATGGAAATGATGCGCGTGGCGCCCATCAGCTTGGCGGACAGCACGCCGCACAGGCCGACCGCACCGTCGCCGAACACGACCGCGGTGTCCCCCAGCTTGATTTCGGCGGAAGCGGCCGCATGATAACCGGTCGACATCACGTCAGAGAGGGTGAGCAGCGATGCGAGCATGTCGTCGGAGAAGCTCTTCGCGTCGCCCGGAACGACCACCAGCGTGCCATTAGCTTCTGGCACGCGCAGGTATTCCGCCTGACATCCCAGTCCCTCATCGCCGAAATATCCGCCATGGGGGCAGCTGGATTCGAAGCCGGCCTTGCATACCGGGCACTTGCCGCAGCTGAATGGGAACGGCACGATCACGAAATCGCCCGGCTTGGCCACGGTCACATCATCGCCGACCTGCTCGACCACGCCGATGGCTTCATGACCGGCCTGGGTGTTGGGTTCCTTGCTGCCGTCGCGGTAGAACCACAGGTCGGATCCGCATACGCATGCGCGTACCACGCGGATGATGGCGTCTCCCCCGTCGATGATGGTCGGTTCGGCATGTTCTTCGCATGCCATCTGCTTGACTCCCTTGAAGATCGCTGCCTTCATGAGTTGCTCCCTTGCTGTGTGTGAATTGAATTGAGGTAATGTCTGCGATGATGCTTCGGCTTATGCGTCAGCCTTGCTGTGAATCTGTTTTTTCACTGTTTCGATGACATCGTGGTTTTCTTCCAGAAGTCGTTGCGCTTCGTCGTCATGGCCTTCCGCCACGGCACGCCAATAGAGTGTTTTGAGGGAAACATAGGCTTGCTGCATGCGGATGCTTTCTGCTTTTGCGGCCAAACGCAATGTCTGCGCGTCCAGTAGCTCCATTTGCCTACGCGCGCCTTCGGTTCCGTCGAAACGGTTTTTCAGATACTCGCGCATGGCTTCAAGCGGCATGCCGGTCGCAGACAAGCAGGAAATGGTGACCAGCGATTGAATGTCTTCGTCAGTGTAGGCACGATGGCCAGAACTTGGGTCGCGTGCTATCGGGTCAATGATGCCGATCTGCTCGTAGTAGCGCAAAGTGGATTCGGGAAGTCCGGAAATCATGGATGCCTCACGAATCGTATGCCATGTTGTGGTACTCATATCCTGCACTGTAAAAACTTAAAGTGCTTGAAGTCTACTTGGCGTGTCGCATGCTATCGGATAGCAAAAGAACCTGTAATCCTGGAAATTAGCTAAGTTGCGTCTGCAAAGAGTAACTGACGTGTTCATCGCAAGGAACATAGGACCATGCTGTTTTGGCCGACTGCCGTCTCACGACAAGAAGCTCTTATGCTGCTGAGTTTAATGAAATCGTGCGGATCAGGTGTGCTGGACTGGGCCGTACGCCTGGATTTGGCGTACTTGTAACGGTATTTTGAACACAGGGAGATCCATGATGCATGTTCGGCAAGCAGCATGTCGTATAATGCCTTTCGTCGTTCCTGCCCGAGCCGCGCAGGTCGAGGAACGGCCCACGGCGACTGCCGCGATCTCCGACTCACGGTGCGCGGCATCGACCAACGCAAGGATTCATTATCATTATGGCGAAGCCATTCTCTGAAATTCATAATACGGACGCGAAGCTGTCGAAGCAGGTAAGGCAGTCTTTGAAAATAACCCAAGGAACACGCAAGGCCCTCACATGGCGTGTGGTCGATATCGCGGTCGGCGCGGCAGTAGGCGTGATGTCGGGAGTGATGTTCTGGGTGTTCGACGGCCTCTCGTATGGTCTTTTTCCATTGCTGACTTTGATTCTTCCTGGTTCAGCGGCGCTGCTTCATGCTTTGTTCTACTTCCCCGCCACGCTGGGGTCTCTGATTGTGCGCAAGCCGGGAGCTTCGGCCTATGTGCTTTTAGTCGCATCGTTCGTCGAGGTGGTGCTCGGCACGAAATACAGCGTGAGCCTGATTGTGATCGCGTTGGTGCAGGCGGCAGCCGCGGAAGCGGTATTCGCGTTGTTCCGCTACCGTCGTTGGACGCTCGGCGTCACCATTCTGTCTGCTTTGTCGGTTGGAATCGTCTACAACTTCTATCTGCTGTTCTTCTACTATCAGGCATTCTCGTTCTTCAGCCCGCGAGGCATCATCGGCACCATTTGCGAGCTGCTCAGCGCGGTGGCATTCGCCGGTTTCGGCTCCTGGGGAATGTATTGCGCTTTACGCAAGTCAGGTGTTCTGTCGCGATTCGCTTCCTCGCGTAAGGAACATAACGAGGAAAACGTTTGAAAGCATTCCTCGACCATTTTTAAATTATTTTTCCAAATAAATCTCATTAGTTTTACTGATCAAAAGGGCACAACGCCGGTTGCGACGTTGTGCCCTTTTATACTGTCCGCAGTGCGATCACTGCGGAATCTTCGGAACTGGAATCTTCGAGCTCGAAATTCTCGGAATCAATCGGCAGTGATCAGTTCGCTCGAATCCATGTCGAAATCAGACATGGCAAACGAGCGGATCGCCGGATCCTCATACGTGTTCATGTAATACGTGTTGGTCTTTCCGGAATAACCGCTGGTGAACAGCGTGCGCTCGAACTGGCCGTTGCTCATCCTAGCGCAGCCGTCGACCATCTGCACGGAGGCCAGTGTATGGAACAAGCGTGCCACATTGGCGGACTCGTTGTTCTGCTGCGGATAGTGCGTATTGGTGTAGGCGACGCGCACGAAACGCGACGGTGAGCTCACGTCACCAGGAATGCCGTGCATGCTTACGCCGGCGCCCCATGCGCTCAGTTCCGCCTTGCCCCAAGTGGTCGGCTCCGCCATGTCGTTGCTCACGCACATGTAGTTGCGCAGGTTTTCCATATGGAAGTCGAAGGTAGGCTGGTTGGTGAGCACGTCTACATCGTCATGATGAACGTGCATGCCGTCGGACATCTGCTCGACGACGATGCTTCGGGTGCCGTCACCAATGAACCAGTGCAGCAGGGACTCCTGCTGGCCGGGCACGACCTGCGAAACGAGCGTCACGTTCTTCAACGCTTCTTCGACTTCGTCGACACTGTCGAAATTGCGCGCCACCCACAGCGGGAATTCGAAGGTAGCGACGTTTTCGGTTCCTTCGACCGGCTCGTGCGCAAAGGAGGCGTATCCGGGGAAGTTCAGTCCGGCAATGGCCAGGCCATGCTCGTTGGCGCAGTCGAAATACATGGGGCGGTCGGCCATGACCACGCCCACGCCGATCACCGCATTCGGTTCGCTCTTGCCTTCGGCCCCATACACATAGTCGTACTTGTAGCCTCGCGGAGTGACCAGAATGGTCTCGCCGTAGGAGAAGCTCCAGTCGAGATTACGGCCGAAATACGTGTTTCCCTCATCGTCGGAGAAACGAACACCAGTGCACATATGGACTCCCTTCCATGATTTGCCGTGTTTTTCTTGCTTGCGTGTTCATGGTAAACGCCGCTTGCTGGGAAAATCTTAAGTTTTGCCCGTGGAGGAACCTGCTTTGGCTACCTCATCCATAGTATCGTTCTCCTCAATCATGAATTTCGTGTAAAACGTGCCTGCCGCAATATCCGGGTTATTGGCCAAAAGTTCCTATAAGCCGAGAACCTCGGCATCTTCGTTGATTCCTCGAATATGACGATGAATATAACAAAAGCCCTTGGTTTCCAAGGGCTTTCATATGGCTCCTGCGACTGGGCTTGAACCAGTGACCGTCCGATTAACAGTCGGATGCTCTGCCAACTGAGCTACGCAGGAATGCGCTGTGCACAAGACAAAAATGTTACACCAAAACTTGTGGATTGCAAATCTTCAGCGTGTCACATGCGTGTTTCGGCTTGCAAAACGTTTCCATTCGATGCTTTCAGTCCAATCTCACATGGAGATCTTCGTTAATGGCATAGCCGAATCGATTGCGAAATCAGGGCTTGACGGGGCCACTCCAGCCTCTACCAGATTGACTCCCAGCATGGCCACCATGGCGCCATTGTCGGTGCACAGTTTAAGCTGCGGCACGCGTACCTCGACACCATATTCCGCTCCAACCTCCAACAGTTTGGCGCGAAGCTGCGAATTCGCGGAGAAGCCGCCTCCCACAATCAACGTCTTCGAATCGTACTGCTCACAGCCGCGCATCGCCTTCTTGGCGAGCACGGTCGCCACGGAATCCGCCAACGACGCGCACACGTCATCCACGGGAATCTCATTGCCTTGCGCCTGCTGTTCCTCGATCCAACGCGCGACGGCCGTCTTCACGCCGGAGAAGCTGAAATCGTACGGATGCTGCTGGCCCGCTTTGCCTTGGGTGAGTCCTTGCGGCACCTTGATGGCGTGCGGGTCACCCAGTTGCGCATGACGGTCGATATGAGGACCGCCCGGATATGGAAAGCCCAGCAGGCGGGCGACCTTGTCGAAGCATTCGCCGGCCGCATCATCAAGCGTTGTACCGACCACGTCGATATGGCGTGCGACATCCTCGACATGCAGCAGAGAGGTGTGCCCGCCGGAAACGATCAACGCAAGCGTGTCTTTGGGGAACGGACCGAACTGCAGTTGCGTGACCGCGATATGCCCAATCACATGGTTGATGCCGTAAATCGGCTTGTTCGCCGCCCAGGCAAGCGATTTCGCACCGGACACGCCAACGGCGAGGCAGCCAGCAAGGCCGGGACCCGCGGACACGGCGATCGCATCGACGTCAGACAATGTCATGTTCGCGTCAGCCAACGCCTTGGAAACGCATGGCACGAACGCTTCGGCGTGGGCGCGTGACGCGATTTCAGGAATCACACCTCCGTAACGTGCGTGTTCATCCATGGAGGACGCGACGACGTTGGAGATCAGGGTGCGCCCCTGCACTACCGCGGCCGCGGTCTCGTCGCAGGTGGATTCGATGCCGAGTACGATTGGTTCGCTCATTGCTACTCCGTTTGCTGCTTTGCTTGCTGTTCCGTTTGGTTGTTCTGCTTATTGTTCCGCTGCTGCGAAGCCGACGATCCTCGGCTCAAGATCAAGGCTCATGGTGTATGCGTCGATGCCTTCGGGCTGGTAGTAGCGTTTGCGCAAGCCCATTCTGGCAAAACCGAACCGTTCATACAGTGCCAAGGCAGGAATATTGTCGATGCGCACTTCAAGCAACATGCGTTGCGCCCCCTGCTCGCGCGCCCGCGCAATCAACGCTTCCACCAATGAAGCCGCGATTCCCCGCCGCTGGAACTGCTTGCCGACGCCGATCGTCATGATTTCCGCATCATCACCGTCATACCAGAAACCGGCATAGCCGCGCACGACGGGCTGCTTCGCAGCGAAACCATCTGCACCCGGCCTATCTGCGGCCGCGCAATCCACAATACCGAAATCATCAATATCGAACAGATACGTGCGTGCCGGCGCGTGGAATTCCTGACGGATTGACTGCTCGCTCCACGCTCCCCTGCCGAACAGGTCCGCTTCCAAAGCGGCCATCTGCGGCACAACGATTTCCTCGTCGATATTCATATGGTCAACGATCATGGGCCTGCCGTCACTCCGTACGTTCCGCACCGGCATGGTTGAGCACATGCTTCAACGGGTTCGGCACCGACACGTCCGGCCTGCGCAGATACAACGGTTCGATCGGCTCCGGATTCGCCAAAGCCTGTTGCGAAGTGGCGAAGGCCGCGAAACGTTCCAGTCCGGATGCACCCTCGTCGAGCAGCGCATGGTCGCTCACCATGCCGCCTTCGGGAAGACTTGCCCACGATTGCGCGTATTTCGCCGCTCCATGGCCGATGACATCGACCACATATTCCACGTTTGTATCTGACTGGCGAAGCTGTTCCAGTACCTCGTTGACGCGTCTTGCGATTGATTCGGGATAGTCGATATCCATGTCGATCAGGGTTTTCACATAGCCGCTTTCAACGTTTGCGTCACGGTCTTCGCCTGCGCTGCCGCCGACCTCATAGCCGTTGCCGTCCAGCAATGTGAAATACAGCTGCTTGCGTCGCGCATCGTTCACGGCGAGCGTCAGATGATGGCGGCCGTCACGCTCCGCGTCGCGCACAAGCACCTGCGGGGAAAGCACATTCTGTCCGATAAGCTGCGCACCGGTGGCGAAGGCGAGCGCTTTGGCTGCGACGATTCCTGCGCGTAGTCCGGTGAAGGGTGCTGGTCCGACGCCGACGATGATGCGGTCGATGTTTTTCGGTGTGAGGCCGGCTTGTTCCACGGTTGCGGCGATGTTCGCCTGTAGTTTTTCGACGTGGGTGCGTGAGTCGGTTTCGATGATGGGGTCGTGTCCGACCATGCCGACGGTTGAGCCGTATGAAGTGTCGATCACCAGTGTCTGCATTTTGTGGAAACTCCTTATGCCAAGCTGGGAACTACTGTACAACCGATGCTGGAATCGTGGTTGCTGGCTGTGTTTTAGAGGATTTTAGCGGATGTTGCGTGTGATGTTGAAGGTTTGCCAGGATTTGCCGACGGGAATGAAGGTTACGGTGCGTACGCCGTTGCTGGTGAGTTCGTTGCTGGCCGTATTGGTCGTTGTGTCTGTGCCGTCGGTGTTGAGTGGCCGGTCGATGTGGATTTCGAGGCGTTCCGGTGCGAGTGCGGCAGCCATTTGTTCGCCCCATTCCATGAGGATGATGGTGTTGTCGCTGGGGTCTTCGAGTTCTTCGTCGAGTCCGAGTGATTCGAGTTCGTCGAGTAGTCGTTCGACGGCGTTTTGGCCTGGGGCGTAGGCGTTGCCGCCGAGTCGGTAGGCGTCGACGTGTATGAGGTGGGCGGAGTTGCCGTTGGGGAATTGGCCTTCGAGTTCGCGCGCGATGGTGAAGGTTGGTGAGACGATGGGTTCGCTGATGTTGAGTCCTGCGCCGAAGCCTTGTGCGAAGGTGGTTTTTCCTGCGCCGAGTGGCCCGGAGAGGAGTATGATGTCTCCTCCGCGGGTGAGGCGTGCGACGTGTTTGCCGAGTTCGCGCATGGCTTCGCCGGTTGCCGCTTCGATGGTGACGGTTTTGGTGGTGTCGCTGGTTGCGTTGGTGATGCTGGTGGTGGCCTCGCTCATGTTAGTTGGTTCGTCCTTTGTTGCTGATCAGTTCGATGGATCGTTCCAGCGCGTAGACCGGGTCCGATCCGTTGGTTTTGCTTTGTTCGTCGGCCCATGCGAGCATTTGGATGCATCGGCTCATGCCGTCGGATGTCCATCCGGGAAGCTGCCTGGTGGCGTTTTTCAGCACCCATGAATTGGTTTTCGCTTCCGCCTCGCTGATGGTGCCGGAGCGTACGGCTGACGCCTTGGCCATGGTGCGTAGTTTCATGGCGAGCGCTCCGATGAGTGCGATTGGCGCGGTGCCTTGTTCGACCGAGGCGCGCATGGCGATGATGGCGTCGGCTGTCCGCCCGGAGAGTGCGAGGTCTGCCACGCGGAAGCCGTCTACTTGGGGGTTGGCGGTGAGGTATTGGTTGACGCGTTCCAATGTTATGGGATTGTCGTCGAAGTCGAAGCAGAGTTGGCTTGCCATGGCTGCGAGTTCGCCGGTTTTGTCGCCGAGTACGGCTACGAGTTGTTGTGCGGCCATGGGTTCGATGCGTCGGTTGCGTCGCTCGAAGCATTGTATGGTGAAGTTGAGTTTCGCTTCGGCTTTTTTGAGGTCTGCAACGGTTTCTTTGACGGCTCCGGCTTTGGTGAGTTGGTCGATGAGTCGTTTGCCTTTGATGCCGCCTTCATGCTGGCAGATGACGATGCTGGTTTCGGTTGGATTGTTGACGGCTTGCTTGCAGTAGGCGACCATGGTTTCGCCGAGTTTGTCGTCGGCGTTTTGCAGGTTGGATACGATGACGATTGACTGTTCGGAGAGCAGTGATGGGCTTACCGCTTCGTCGAAGGCGTAATGGTCGGCGTTGGTTGCATCGAGTTCGATGGTTTCCGCGTCGGGATGTTTGCGTTGCGCTTGGTGGCGCAGGTCGCGTACGGCTTGCTCGTTGAGGTACGGGTCGCCTCCATAGATGAGGTGGAAGGTCGCTGCGGATGGTTTCGGCATAGTATTCAATCTCGCTGTATCGGTGGACAAGATTCATTTGTTCCATTTCATGGTTTTGAGCGTGTTGTGGGTTCGTTCGCCCCATGCTTTCACGCGTTCGACGGGATTGTGTATGAGTCGTCGGCCTGGCAGGTTTGGTTCTGGTGTTGCGATGCGGAAGAAGAGTGTGCCGGCGAGTCGTGCGACCATGTATCCGACGGCTTCGACGAGGATGATCAGCAGAGCGCCGCCCGCGCCTCCGGTCCATGGAATGGTGGCTTGCTCTCCCGATCCGAGGTTGAGGGCCATGAGTTCCATGACGGCGGTACCCCAGGATGCCAGGTTTGCGAACATGAATCCCATGTTTGGCAGTATCCATGAGATGGCGAGGCTGGCGAGTCCAGCAAGTGTGGAAAAGCCCACGAAGGGTGCGACGACCAGATTGGCCGGAATGGAGTAGACGGGCAGTTCCGGTTCGATGAGCACTTGGATCGGCAGGGTGAACAATTGCGCGGCTATGGTCATGGCCATGGTCTGTGCGATGAACGCCGGCATGACCGGCGTGAGCCATGTGCTTAACGGCCCTGCGAACAGTACGATGCCGAGCACGGCCGCGCATGATAGCGCGAATCCGAAACTGCGTGACATGTGCGGATTGACCATGAGCATGCCCAAAGTGGTCCAGTTGAGGGCGGTCAAAGCCTGTGTTCTTCGCCCGAGGAACAGGAAGCCCGCTCCGGCCAAGCCCATCAGCAGGGCTCGTGACACCGAATCGGAGGGGAACACGCACATCGACAGCATGATGTATGACATGCCGATGGCGATGGCCGTGACGCGTCTCGGCAATAGGAAAAACGAACAGATGGTACGTACCAGGGTGGCGATAACCGCGAGATGCCCGCCGCTGACCGCCATCAGATGCAGTATGCCCGAACGTTGGAAGGCGTCTTCAAGCAGATTGGCGTATGTGGAATCAATGCCCGTGCCAGTCTTGCCATTGTCGCTGTCTGGTGGAATGTAATCCTGTCCGAGAATGCCTAATGTCAGTCCGGGAACAAGTACTTTTCCTTGGTCGGAAAGCCGTGACGTCTGTTCGAAGAACGCCTGCTGCATCATGTCGATCACGCGCAATGCGGGATTGGGTGCCCGTAGGCGTTCCACGGAGGCGATGTCCGTCAGCCATAGCGGCATGGCACCGTATTGCGACACTGCGAGCGTGCCCCGCATCCGGTATTCGCAGCCTTGTTTGAGTGTGCCGCAGTTCGGCCGGTCCGCATAGACGCGCACCCGCATCATGCTTGGCTGCGTGACCTGGCTTGCCGTGATCGTCGAAATCGTCGCATCGATCTGGCAATCGTTCGTACGCCTGTTCGAATTCACTGCGGGAGATGTCGTGCGTACCAGCGTGACAACGTCGCTTTCGCCATTTCTGGCCGCGTACGAGGCCGCATCCCTCCATTGCAATACGTCATAGGTCAACGCGGAAGACGCGCATGCCGTCGCCGCGACCACGCATACGATAATGCCGAAATGCCATGCCGCGACCACCCGTCGTATGCCGACCGGCAATCGCAGGATAGACGATCTCATGAACGGCAATCCCAACAATGCCAGCAATGGCACAGTCAACACTAAAACGAGCGGCAGCATGCCGAGTCTGCCTTCCTGTTCGACGCAGTAGTCGAATCCCGCATGTGTGGCCAGACTCGCAGCCCACCCGCACAGGGCGGCCGGCAGCAGTCGCCAATCCCTGCTCCCCTGCTCCCTATCCCGCCATTCGAACGTGTTTCCTCTCATCGTGCGCACACTTGGTCTCGGAATTTCGTCAGCGTTTTCTCGCCGATGCCTTTGACTTCCAACAATTGGTCGACATTGTCGAAACGGCCGATCTGATTGCGGTAGTCGATGATGCGTTGCGCGGTCACCGGGCCTACGCCTTTCAAGGTTTGCAGTTCGTCGGATCCGGCGGTGTTGATGTTCAGCAGATCGTCAGCCGGATCGGAAGGTTCCGTCGGTTCGGATGTTGGCTCGTTCTGGTCGTTTTGTTCCATGGAAGGCTGCTGGTTTGGTGTTGTTGCCGTGGATGACGTCCCGTCTTTCATGATTTCGTTCGCCTGTGATTGTTCGGATTGCGTGATCTGCGTCTGTTGGAGCGCGCTGTAGTGGATGGCCTGTTGCACAAGCATGGTCAGGCTTGCGCACAGCGCGCACGACAGGGTGAGTATGGCGATGACCGCGTGGATGGGCTGAAAGACGAGTCGTGGACGATCACGTTTGGGCCCATCCTGTTCCGTCGACTTGTCGGCAGGTTTGACTCCGGCCAGCTCCCGCAATGAAGGTTTCGCAGGTTCCGACGTTTGTTCACGGGATATTTCAGTCGTTGCAGGTGCCGCAATTGCCACAGATGGTTCGGAGGTTGCGGGAAGGGCATGTTCGCTGCGAACGTTTTGCCTGAGCGTGTTCTTTCCGTGTGTTTTGGGCACGCCAAGTCCACGCAGCCGCTGCGCGGCCTGCGATGTGGTATCGGCCTGCCTGTTCCGCCCGTTTGGCGGGGTAATAGTAATGCCCATGCATCCAAATTGGAGGATGCATGGGCATGCTGTCCAGTCGAAACGGCCCCTGTGGTCGGAGGATGCGAGTTATCCACATGTTCGGCGTGTCGCCTTATGCGGGAAAGGCTCACACCCGGTTGGATACCTTGTCAGCGGCCGTTAGTTCCGAAAGTTTTCCGAAATATCATTCCGCGGGAACGATGGACACGATCTTCGGAGCCTTGACGATGACCTTGCGCGGTTCCTTGCCGCCCAGACGGTCGGCGACGGCTTCCAACGCCATCTTCTCAAGTTCCTTCGGGTCGATGTCGGGCGAAACCTCAAGCTTAGCACGGACCTTGCCCTTGATCTGCACAACCGCGGTGACGGTGTCCTGTCCGACATAGCGTTCGTCGGCCTTCGGCCATTCGGCGTGCGCCAGCGACTCGCCGTGTCCGAGCTTGTTCCACAGTTCCTCGCAGATGTGCGGGGCGATCGGGGAAAGCATCAGGATCAGCGGTTCGACGGCTGCGCGCGGCACCTCGTCGAGGCTGGTCAAATGGTTGTTGAGCACGATGAGCTTGGCGATGGCCGTGTTCGGACGCATCGCTTCCATTTCCACGGTCACGTCGGCGATCGTGTTGTTCAACAGCTTCAGCGTCTTCGTGTCGAGTTCGCCATCGGTGACGCGCACTTCGCCGGTGTTCTCGTCGACGACGTTGCGCCACAGGCGCTGCAGGAAACGCATGGATCCGACCACGTTGCGCGTGTTCCACGGGCGGGATTCGGCCAGCGGGCCCATACCCATCTCGTACAGACGGAAAGTGTCGGCACCATAGTTCGCGTACATGTCGTCCGGCGTGATGATGTTCTTCAGGCTCTTGCCCATCTTGCCGAACTCACGGTTGGCGTGTTCGCCGTTCCAAGTGAAGGTCGGCTCGCCGTTGGCATCGGCCGGGCCTTCCACCACTTCGGCGGCTGGGACGTACTGGCCGCGGTCATCGGTGTAGGCGTACGCCTGGATCATGCCCTGGTTGAACAGCTTGTGGAACGGTTCCGCGGAATCGACGAAACCGAGGTCGAACAGCACCTTGTGCCAGAAACGGGAGTACAGCAAGTGCAACACGGCATGTTCCACACCACCGATGTACAGGTCCACGCCGCCGGACTTGCCGGCGGTTTCATTGTGGTTCGGTCCCATCCAATAGTCGAACTCGCTCTTCTCGACCATGTGTTCGGTATCGGTCGGGTCGAGGTAGCGCATGTAGTACCAGCAGGAGCCGGCCCAGTTCGGCATGGTGTTGGTGTCGCGATAGTAGGTCTTCTTGCCGTCGCCCAAGTCGAGTTCGACCTTCACCCAATCCTCATTGCGGCTCAGCGGAGCTTCAGGATTGGATTCGGCGTCTTCCGGATCGAAGGTCTTCGGACTGTAGTCCGGCACGTCTGGCAGGTTGATCGGCAGCTGGTCGTCCGGCAGCAGGTGCGGAGTGCCATCCTCGCCGTAGACGATCGGGAACGGTTCGCCCCAATAACGCTGGCGGCTGAACAGCCAGTCGCGCAGACGGTAGCTGACCGTGCCCTTGCCGACACCGGCCTCTTCCAGCCATGCGTTCACCTTGTCGATGGCCTCGTCCACGCGCAGGCCGTTGAGACTCAACGCGTCGCCCTTGGCGTGGGTGGCATCCACGGAGGAGTTGATGACAATGCCGTCGTGGGAGACGAACGGCGCCTTGCCTTCATAGTTGGCCAGATCGTCGCCGGATTCGGCCAGCGGCTGCACGGTGTAGATGACCGGCAGGCCGAACTTGACCGCGAAATCGTAATCGCGCCGGTCGCCGCCAGGCACGGCCATGATGGCGCCGGTGCCGTAGTCCATGAGCACGTAATCCGCGGTGAACAGCGGCAGCTTGGCTCCGGTGATTGGGTTGGTGGCGTACAGGCCGGTGAACAGGCCGGTCTTCTCGCCAGCCTCGTCGACACGGTCCTTGGCGGTCTTGGATTCCGCAGCCAAGCGATAGGCCTTCACTGCCTCGACCGGAGTGGCATAGCCGCCCTTCCAGTCTTCCGGAGTCTCGGCCGGCCATTCGGCGGGAACGTCTTCGAGCAGGTGATGCTCCGGGGAGACCACGGCGAACGTGGTGCCGAACAGGGTGTCGGGACGGGTGGTGTAGATCTCCATGTCTTTGGCACCGTTCGGGGTTTCGACCTCGAAATGCACGGAAGCGCCGTGGGATTCGCCAATCCAATTGCGCTGCATGAGCTTGACCTTCTCAGGCCAGTCGATGCCATCAAGATCTTCGATCAAACGGTGGCCGTATGCGGTGATGCGCATGGACCATTGGCGCAGCTCGCGCTGGAACACCGGGAAGTTGCCGCGTTCGGACTTGCCTTCGGCGGTGACCTCCTCGTTGGCGAGCACCGTGCCCAGGCCCGGGCACCAGTTCACCGGGGACTTGGAGATGTAGGCCAAACGGAAGTCGTTGAGCACGTCGGCCTGCTCGGCTTCGCTCAGGTCTCCCCACTGCTTGCCTGCGAATCCTGGAATCTCACGCTCGCCGGATTCGAACTGCTCCACCAGCGTGCTGATCGGGCGTGCGCAGCCCTTGGAACCAGACGGATTGGTGGCATCCTCGTCGTACCAGGAATCATAGATGCGGGAGAAGATCCACTGGGTCCAACGCACGTAGCCCGGGTCGATGGTGGCAAAGGAACGACGGTTGTCGAAGCTCAGTCCCATACGGTGCAGCTGGCGGCGCATGTTGGCGATGTTCTGCTCGGTGGTGATGCGCGGATGCTGACCGGTCTGGACCGCATACTGCTCGGCCGGCAGGCCGAAGGCGTCATAGCCCATGGCGTGCAGCACGTTCTCGCCCTTCATACGGTGGTAGCGGCTGACCACATCGGTGGCAAGGTAGCCCAACGGGTGACCCACATGCAGGCCCTTGCCCGACGGATACGGGAACATGTCCATCGCGAAATACGACGGGCGCCCTTCGGCGTTGCGACCCTTTCCGTCCTTCAGATCGCCGTTGACGTTAGCAGCCCAGAAAGTGCCTTCGTCATCCCAAATCTTCTGCCATTTTCCCTCAATGCCCTGAGCCAGATCCGCATTGTAACGGAACGACGGCTCGGCTGGTTCGTTCGACTGCGTCTGCGCGCTTTTCTCAATGTCACTCATAATGCATGAAACTAGCCGCGCAACTGGACACTTCGCAAGGCGCCAATCATTATGTAAGAAGCGTTTTGCAAAGCGTCACGCAAGGCGACGGCCGTCAGCCTTCTGACGCCGCTGAGAGCGTTATCGCGGGAGGGTTGATCGACATGTCGGGAACGTAGCCAGTCGACTGTTTCATCTCGTCTACGGCCTGCTTCCACGAGCCGTCGTCCATCATGGACCGCAATGCGGCGTCGACCTGTTTGGCAAGCGTGGATTGGCCGGATCTGACCGCGATCGCATACGAGCGTTCTCCGAACGTTTCGCCCACGACCTTAAGGTACCTGCCTCCCCTGTTGGATGCGAGGCCAGCCGCTATGGCGTCATCGGCCGCAATGGCGTCCGCTTGCCCGATCATCAATGCCGTCTCGCACTGCGGATACGTGTCGCGTTCGCTCACGGTCACATCCTCCGCAAGATTTCGAACGTTATCGGCGGGCAATCCGCCTTTGGCCACGCATACCGTTTTCCCGGCAAGATCATCGGTTCCGGTGATGGTTCCCGCACTGTCGGAACGCACCAGCAATGCCGCATGCACGGTCAGATACGGTCCTGCAAGCTCAACCTCACCATCCTGAACATCATCAGCGGCGAAAGCATCAACCACCATGTCCACAGTGCCGTCTTCAAGCGACGCGACACGCGTCGACGGCAGCACCTGTTTGAACACGATCTGTTTTTGCGCGAATCCCAGCACATTCGCCACATATTGCGCCACGGAAATATCGAGACCCGAATACTCTCCCCCATGCAGAAAACCCAATCCCGGCTGGTCCGCGGCCACACCAATCGCAATGGTCGGCCCTTGCGCAAGACCATTGGTGACGACGGAAATGGAAGTGCCGCACGCACTCGTGCCCAATACGACCGAAGCGGCGCATACCAACGCGGAAATGTTTCGTGACAGACGTTGCATACGCGCGATTCTACGCGCTTCTACTTGAACATGCGTGAACGTGTCAGGAACCAGGTGACGATGGCCGAAACGACCAGCGAGATTCCGATGATCACGGCGAAGCCCCACGGCTTGTCTGTCAACGGCATGCCAAGCATGCCGCCATCCTGGAAGTTCATGCCGTACATCGAGAAAACCAGCGTCGGAATCGACAGCGTGATGGAGATGATCGTGAAGATGCGCATCACGTTGTTCAGATTGTTCGACACGATCGACGCGAACGCGTCGGTCATGTTGGCAAGAACGCCACTGTAGATGTTGGCCATCTCGATAGCCTGCTTGTTTTCGGTGATGACGTCGTCGAGCAGATCCTCGTCTTCCGGATACTGCTTGATGCGCGGCAGCGTGGTCAGCTTTTCCATCACGATTTCGTTCGACTTGAGCGACGTGGTGAAATAGACCAACGTCTTGCTCAATTCGAGCAGCATGAGGATCTCACGATTCTGCATGGAATGGCGCAGCTTGAGTTCGAGCTTGTCGCTTTCACGGTCGATGATGCGCAGATACCGCAGATACATGGTGGCGTTGCGGTACAGTATCTGCAGGATGAAACGCGTTTTCATATACGTGTTGAAACCGCGGATCGTGCCTTCCATGAACGGGTGCAGCACCGGAGTGTCCTGCATGCAGACTGTGATGATGGCCGACTGCGTGATGATGATCGACAACGGGATGGTCTCGTACCAGTCTCGCCCGCCACGCTCCTCGACGGTTGGAATGTCGACGATGATCATCGTGTAATCGTCTTCCACGTCCACACGGGACCGTTCCTCGTCATCAAGTGGGGCGCGCAGGTCGGCGAGATCGACGCCGGTTTCCATGGAAACGTTGGCGAGCTCCACATCGGTCGGATCCGAAAGGCATAACCAGGATCCGTTTTCGGGTTTTTGGATCTGCTCCACCTGGCCGTTAATCGTTCTGAACATTCTCAACATGTTTCTCACCCGCCTTTCGCGCTTCCCAACGTTCTATCGCTGTACGGCAGCCCGAATCCCATAGCCTACTGCGACCAGCTTTTCGCAGCCGCTCAGGGGCCATTCGGGCAAACAACCTTATTTAGGATAGTCCAACCTTGGGAGCTAACCGGCCACAAGCCGGAGATTTCATCGAGAATTCATGTTCGCCGCATGCGCCCACGGTGAGCAATGGCCCACCGTGGGTTACCGCATGTCACCGCATGTTACTGCATGATGGGCTTCCACAACGGCATGTTCGGGCCGCGCAATTCCTTCGGCCCATTCTCCCAGTCCGTAAACGCCGCGATGGCCGGGCCTTGGTTGAAGGCGTCGAGCTTCCACTGCCATGTGTCGGGTTCGGCGGGGCCACGTCTGGCATCGACGCTCATCCGCGTCCAGAAGGCGTTGCGCATGGCGCCGAGATTGTTGAGATCGTCCGGATCCATGTCAAGCAATACGGCGACGGTGGCCACGATCCATGATCCGTGGCCGACGGCGAGCAGCGTGGTTGGCATGGAATCGCCGGCATGTTCGGCGATGATGCTTCGGATGGCTTGGGCGCCACGCTGGCCGGTGTGGCGGCGGCTTTCGACGCCATGCTTGGTTTCGCCCCCGGTGTGGGCGCGCCATGAATGGTAGTCGTCGGCGTACTGTTCGAGGATCTCCTCACGGGTCATGCCCTCCCATTCGCCGAAGCTGCGTTCACGCAGGTGCGGGTCGAGGACTACGTCAAGTCCGAGAAGGTCGGCAATGGCGTGGGCGGTCTGTTGGGCGCGGAAAAGGTCTGACGACACGACGACCATGCGTCGACTTGCGGCCGGCGCCTCGTTGATTTCGTCGATATTGGCGAGATACGCGCCCTTGTACGCGGGTTGGGCGAGTTCGTCATTATGGTCGGCGAGGTGCGCGACTTTCGCCCAATAGTACTTTTTAGCGAGTGCATAAGCGCTTTGGTCGGCCTGCCACCTGCCGACGATGTCGAGGGGAATGTCGATTTGGCCTTGCAGTCGTCTTGCGAGGTTGTAGGCGGTGCGTCCGTGGCGTAGGAACAATACTTCGTCGATCATGCATTTCATTGTAACTGTGGCGTGCGAGCGCGATGATGATTGCCCATACGGTGGTGAGCACGAACGCTGTGGCGGTGAGTGTTCCGTCGGTGAGGCAGCCTGTTTCGGGCGGGCATTCGTCGTGGTTTGGGATGCGTGTTCCTGTGACGAGGAGTCGGTGTGTGTTGATGCCGTATGGGGTGCAGGTCATGAGCGTGGCCTGATCGGCGGTGTCGTCGTGTTTGTTTATCCAGGTGAAATCGTCGGGGGTGATGGTGCGGATGGTTTGCACTTGGTATGTGAGGGTTTCATCGAGGGTGGTGATGGTGAATTCATCGCCTTCGCGGGCTTGGTCGAGTTTGGTGAACATGAGTTTGTCGGCGAGGCCTCGGTGTGCGGTGATGACGGTGTGGGTTCCCGCTCCCCCGATCGGTAGGGATGTTCCCTTCCAGTGTCCGGCGCCGATGGCGAGCACTTGTTCGCTGGTTCCGTGCCGTATGGGTAGGTTGATGCCGAGTTTTGGGTAGTTGATGGTTGCTATGACGTCGCTGGGTGGGATGATGAGTTGTTGGTTGTATTCGATGGGATTTTGTGTTGGGGTTTTATCCTTTGTTTGGTTGTCGGTTTGGTTGTTGGTTGAGTTGTCTGCTGGATCGTCGGTTTGTGGTTTGGTTCGGTTGGCGAGGCGTGCGTTGTAGAGTTTTGCCTGCCTTTTGCTTTCTTGGATTGTCGTGTCTGTGGTGTTGGTGACGGTGGCTGCGTATGCTTTGACGTTGGCTGCTTGTTGGATGTTGTCTTCGGCGCGCATGATCAGGGGGATGCTGATGATGAGTGCTGTTGCGGTGAGCATGGCGGTTCCCACGCACCATCGGATGATGTTGCGTTTTGCCGACGTGTTTTTGTGTCGGGGTTTGTCGTGCGTGGGGACCGTCATGTGTTTCCTATCGTTGGATGCCGGTTAGCGGTCGTCAGCTGATTTGCACATGCGCAGCATTACGATGCCTCCTATGAAGAGGAGCGTTGCGATGCTGAAAAGCATGGTCAATCCTGCCGCGCCGGTCAACGGTATTTCGGTGATGGTGCGGATGTTGGTGACGACCACGGTGTGGCTGTCGCCTTTTTTAATGAGGTTGTTGGGGTCGGATTTGACGTCGATGCTCCACGTCATGGTGGCATCGTCAACGTTGACGGTGACGACTGCGCTGGGCAGCATGAGCGGTGAGTAGTCTTGGGGCGCTTGTGTTTCGGTGATGGTGTATTCGCCTTTGAGTCCTTGGATTTTGGTTTCGCCGGCTTCGAACGTGGTGGTGGTTGTGGTGTCGCTGCTGGTGGCGAGGCGGTAGTTGCCTTTGCCGAGTGATACGAGTTTCAAAGGTGTTTTGTTGTTGGTGCCTTGGGCGATGGTGAATTTCGCGCCGGTGAGCTTTTGGTTTTTGGCGTCGACCTTGCGCAATGCGATTTCACCGGTGCAGACTTTGACCTCGTTGCCGGGCTGGTTGTTGTGGTCCTGCCATGCGTTGGGGTTATGGGAGTATTCCAAGTCGATGGAGTTGACGTTGCAGGGGCTTCCGATGACCGCGTTGCCGTTGAGGCGGGCCGTGTAGGTGACGGTGATCGTCGAACCGACCGGCAGGGCTGCCTTTGATGCGTCTGAAGCGAGGATGTCTCCGTTGACGCCGAACAGCCAACTGATGGTTTTGCCGTTGACGTTTTCCTTGTAGAACGTGTCTGCCAATGCTTTGCCTCCGACGGTAATCGAAGTGAGCGAAACGTAGTCGAGGCCTGTGCCAAGCTTGTCATTCAACGCGAGATGGTAGTGATCATAGCCTGTCCAGTTAGGGATTTTCTGCGTCACGCGGTAGGTCAGATCCTTGCCTATCGCTTCGGATGCGCTGTCTTTCCACGTGCTGCCGACGTTGACTTTCTTATCGGGTGCTTCCACGCTGGATACCTTGTAGATCACCTGTCCGAGCGTCAAGGTCGTGCCACTGGCCGTGCGCAGTTGGCTGATGCCGTTGACCGCGGTGCCGTTCATCATCATGATGGACGCGGTCGTTTTGACGGCGGTTCCGCTGCTTGGCGTGGTTGTTGCCGGGGTACGGTCCACGAT
>NZ_NJNP01000004.1:0-215547 GCF_002742425.1 Bifidobacterium sp. N5G01 | reverse complement strand
CCTTGCAGATGCCGGGCTCGGCCTCCTCCGCCTGCAATGCCCCTCATGGGCGCAGGCGGAGGAGGCCGAGCCCGGCATCTGCAAGGACATCTGCTGCAACATGGTCAAACGCGCCATGGTCGCCGAGGAGACGAACCCCGAAGGACTCAGCCAGGGATCGCAGACCACCGGCCCCTTCGCCGACAGCTGGTCGTACAGCAACCCAAACGGAGACCTGTACCTCACATCCAGCGAGCTCGCCGACCTCGACGCCGCCGGAAGCGGCCGCATGTTCACCGTCGCCATGACGGGAGACGCATGAGAACGCCGCCCACCGAAACCATCACCGTCGCCCGCGCCGACGAAACAACCACCGACGGCCGCCGCACCGTCGGCGCGCCGTCCACAGTCGGCACCGTGCAGGCGCTCGTGGAACCATGCGCATACGACCGCACCGACACCGCCGGACGACGCACCATCACGCACGGCTGCAACCTCTACCACCGCGGAGGCCTGCCGTTCGGAATCCTCGCCGGCGACCTGCTCACCGTCCGAGACCGGACCATGCGCGTCACCCAGCCGCCCGAGGTCTGGAGGCGCGGCGACACCGGCATCGGCGTGAAGATCCACGCCGAGGAAGGAGAGGACCAATGAGCAACGTCAGATTCGTCCTCAACCGCGGGAACGTCGAACGACAGCTCCTGCACAACAAGGCCCTGCTCGACAACGTGCAGGCCCAGGTCGAACGCGCCGCAGCCGGAGACCCGCGCATCACCGTGTACCGCAACGACGACGCCAGCCACGGCAACGTCGTAGCCACGGCACCGGTCGCGCTCGAAGCCAAACACGGCACACTCACCCGCATCCTCGGCCAGGTGAGCGTATGAACGCGATCGGCAGGGACCCAAGCGGCCTCATCCTCGACGGCCTCACGCAGGCCATCCCCGAAGCGGCCATCGGCTGGGACATGCCCGCCTCGACGACCATGCCGCGCGTGCGCCTCGCGCTCGACCGCGCCGCCTATCCGACGCCGGTCAGCCAGTACATGCGCCTGCGCGCCAGCGTGTACGCGCCACAAGACGACGGCAGGACATGCGACTGGCCCAAAGCCCTGGCGCTCAGCGAGACCATCTGCCGATGGCTGCTCGACAACCGGCGCAAGCGGCCCCTCATCGACGCCAGCGTCGAATCCGGACCACTCCAGACACACGACGACGACCTGCGGCAGGACTTCGCCTACACCGTCATCCTGCTCACCGTCGAAGCCGCATGACCACCACCACAAACAAAGGAGCCACACCAATGGCAAACGACACCGCCGCCCTCGAGGCGCAGCTGCTCGCCGCCGGCGCCGCCGGCCTGAGCTTCGTGTCCGAAGGCAACAGCAAGAACTACGTCAACCTCATCAAAGAGGCGGCGATCTACCGGTACGACGTCGGTGAGAACATCGGCACCTTCGGCAAGGACTGGCGTCCCGTATCCGGAAAGAAGCCGTTCGGCTACTTCTCCGAAGACGGCATCACCATCCACCCGGAGGACGGCGACACCAACGACTTCACCGCCCACAACGGAGACAACGTGCTCTCCTGGAGCTCCGGCGGATACTGGACCATCGGCTTCGCCGGCCTCGAATCGAAGAAGGAAGTCGTCGAAACGTACTTCGACGCATCCGTCGGCGCGGACGGCAGCCTGACCATCGACCACGTGGAATGCAACAAGACCGCGCAGTACGTCGTCGCAGGCGTCACCCAATCCGACCACCTCCTGCTCCTGCACGCGCCGAAATGCAAGGTCAACGAACGCGAGGACATCGAATGGAAGGTCAGCGACCTGATGAACTTCGGCATGACCCTGCGCACCTACAAGGACGTGGCCGCCACGCCGTACTTCATGAAGCTCTACGGCTTCCCCATGGACGTCTGACCATCAACCCGCGCCCCGCCGCCGTTCCCGCGCCCGCCGCCGACGGCGGGGCCCACCCGCCCTCAAGCAGCCGGCGCATCGCAGAAAGACAAACAATGACCGACAACATCCAGACCATCACACCCACAGCCATCGCCGACCCCGAAGAGGCGCGCCCCGTCCACATCCAATACGGCGACGTGAAAATGGACCTCCCACGCCTCGACGACAGCGCGAACCTGCCGACCAGCGTCATCATCGTCGGCCTCACCGCCGTCAGCCGCGGATGGAAGAACCTCACCCAAGAGGAAAAAATCAACTTCATGGCCACCATCCTCGCCTACCTCGTCCGCGAATACCCGCTCATCGAACGTGAGCTCGACACCAAGAGCGGCGACAAGATCGCCGACATCGGACGCATCATCGACGCATGGGCGCAGGCGGGGAAGACCGACCCAAAAGCCTGATCCTCATCACCCTCTGGCAGGACCACCGGGCGGCCCTGCAATACGACTGGATGCAAGTCTGGCACCAGCCCCTCGACCCGAAGACCACACCCCTCAACATCGCATGGCCGATGTGCAGGGAAATCCTCAAAAACCGGCGAAGCCACAGCTTCGCCGCGCTCGCCGGCTGGGCATACGTCCCGGACGACACCGACAAACTCGTCCAATCCATCAACCAGGGCCAGTCGAAACTCAACCTCACGCCCGACTGGGCGAAACCGGACACGCTCCTCTCGGAGCCGACACCGCCCAAACACCGGCACGACCACAGGCGACGCGCACTGCTCAACCGCCGCCTCGGCCTGCCGGAGGACTGGATGAACGAGGAATAGAGGAATAACTGAAAAGCGAAGGAGCCAACGATGGCGCAGGAACTCGGCACCGGCTACATCATCATCAGCCCAAGCACCAAAGGCCTCGGCAAAGCCATCGAAGGCTCCATCAGCAACGGCACCGCCACCGGCACCCAAAAAAGCGGCAAAAGCATCATCTCCACCATCGGCGGCGCGTTCGGCAAAATCGGCAAAGTCGGAGTCGGCGCCATCGCCGGCATCGCATCCGGCATCGCCGGCCTGACCGCGAAAGGCGGCTTCGACCGCGCGCTCAACATCGAACGCGCCCAAACCAAGCTCAAAGCCCTCAAATACGACACCGCCAGCGTCGACAAGATCATGGGCAACGCGCTCGCCTCCGTCAAAGGCACGGCCTTCGGACTCGGCGACGCCGCAAGCGTCGCCGCCACGCTCGTCGCGTCCGGCATCAAGCAGGGCGGCGACCTCGAGGGAGTGCTGACCACGGTCGGCGACGCCGCCCAGATCAGCGGCCGCAGCTTCCAGGACATGGGCCTGATCTTCTCCCAGGTCGCCGCGAAAGGCAAACTGCAGGGCGACGACATGCTCCAGCTCATGGGCTCCGGCATCCCCGTCCTGCAGTATCTGGCCGATCATTTCCACACCACCACCGAAGCGGCCAGCGACATGGTCTCCGACGGCAAAGTCAGCTTCGCCGACTTCGAGGCCGCCATGAAGGAACACATCGGCGGAGCCGCCAAGAACGCAGGCGAAAGCTTCGACGGCATGGTCGGCAACGTCAAGGCCGCCATCGGCCGACTCGGCGAACAGTTCGAGACCCCGCTCCTCAACGCCGCCACCAAAGTAGGCGGCAAGCTCATCCCCATCATCGACCAGACCACCACCGCAACCGGAAAACTCGCCGACCAGTTCGCCGGCCGCCTCGACACCGCCGCATCCATCGTCGCGCAGAAGATCGAAGACCTCGGCAACAGCATCGCCAGCGGCAAAACCAGCATCGCCGACCTCGCCGCGCAGGCCGCCACCCTCGCCGGCGGCTTCGCCACCCTCGCCACGGTCGGAGGCAACGCGGACAAAATCGTCTCGGTCCTCGACCAACTCGGCAAATCCGGAGACAAAGGCATCGCCGACCTCGTCGCCAACCTCAAAAAAGGAGGCAGCGACATCGGCGGCGCGTTCGACGCCATCAAAACCCAGATCGCCAACGCCAAAGGCTACCTCAACCCAAGCCTGCGCGACGCCATGGCCATCGACGGCGACCCCTTCGCCAACGCCATCAACCGCATCAGACAAGGCGGCAGCCAACTCGCCACCGCCACCGACGGCATATTCGACACCATCCGCGCGAAACTCACGCCAGGCGTGGCAAGCCTCGCCTTCAAATGGGAGAACAGCAGCCTGTACACCGGCCTCACCGCCACGGCCACCGGCATCAAAACCAAAGCCGGACAAATCGGCGACGCCATCACCAAAGGCCTCGGAACCGCCGCCGGAAAAATCAACACCTCACCACTCGGCAGCGCCATCACCGCCATAGGCGACAAAACAAAACCGCTGTTCAACAAAACCATCCGCGAAGCCATGACCCTCGACGGCGACCCCTTCGCCAGCGCGCTCTCCAAAATCAGCGGCAAAACCAGCGCCATCACCGGCAAAATCTCCAGCCTCGCCGCACCATTCAAAACCGCGTTCGGCAACATCTTCGGCGGACTCGGCGACGCCATCGGCGGACCACTGCAAAACGCCATCGGCTCCGCCGGAGGCAAACTCCAATCCGGCCTCGACGCCATCGGCAACCTCGTCACCGGATTCTTCGCACCGGGAAACTTCATCAAATTCCTCGGCATCGGAGCGCTCGCCGCCGCGCTCGTCGCCGGTATCGGCATGATCAACAGCCAGATGGGCGGACAACTGTCGCGGGTCATCGACTCCGCGTTCGCATCACTGCCCGACATTCTCTCCAAGGCCGAAACGTGGATCCAGTCCAGCCTGCCGCAGTTCATCTCCTCGGGCACCTACATCATCGAAATGGTGCTCCAGGGCATCACGTCCGCGCTGCCGTCGCTCATCTCTGTTGGCACGCTGCTCATCGACACCATCGTCACCAGCCTGGCCTCCCACCTGCCCGTGCTCATGCCGATGGCCGTCACCCTCGTGACCACCCTCGTGACCAGCCTCATCGCCGCCGCGCCACAGCTCATGAGCGCCGGCCTGACACTGCTCGACGGACTCCTGCAAGGCATCGTCGCAAGCCTGCCGACACTCGCCGCCGCCATCCCACAGATCATCACGGCCATCATCACCGCGCTCGCCACCGGGCTCCCGCAGCTCATGGAGCAGGGCGTGCAGATGATCCTGAACCTGGTCAACGGACTCGTGTCCGCGATGCCGCAGCTCGTCGCTCAGGTGCCGAAGATCATCTCGACGCTCATCGACGGCCTGTGCAACAACCTGCCGAACATCCTCTCCACCGGCATGCAGATGCTCTCCACCCTCGTGACGGGCCTCGCGCAGGCGCTCCCGCAGCTCATCGCATACGTGCCGCAGATCATCGCCGGCGTCGTCGGCACCATCGTCAGCCACTTGCCGCAGATCCTTTCCACCGGTGTGCAGATGCTCGCCACACTCGCCTCCGGCTTCGTGTCAGCCATCCCGCAGCTCGTCGGCAAGATCCCGTCGATCATCTCGAGCATCAAAAACGCCTTCGCCGGCGTCAACTGGGGTAGTGTCGGCCTGAACATCATCAGAGGCATCGCCGGCGGCGTCGCATCCGCCGCCGGAGACCTCGTCAACGCGGCGGTCAACGCGGCGAAGAACGCGCTCGACTGGGTCAAAAGCAAGCTCGGCATCCACTCGCCATCACGAGTCTTCCGCGACCAGGTCGGCGTGATGATCGGCAGAGGCGCCGCCATCGGCGTCGAACGAAGCGCTCCGGCGTTCAAGAACGCCGCCGACGCCATGGTCTCCGCCGCCATCCCGCAAAGCATCCCGCTGCCGACAATCTCGACCGATGCGCTCAAGGACAGCCTGCGCAAGGCCACGGCATCCATCACCGCCGGCGACATGCGCTTCTCCGCGCAGTCCACGGCGATACCTGCCGCGTCGAAGGCGACGACCTACAACATCACACTCAACAACCGCGCCATCGAAGGCAACGAACGACTCCAACGGCTCCTCGCCGAACTCGTCTCCGCCTGCGGCGCGACCGTCACCGCAAGGAGCTGATGAACAATGGCCGACGGATACGGCAACATCTGCGGAAACTGGCGCACGCACGTCAAGGCGTGGGTCACCGGCTTCACCGACACCACCGACACCATCCACGTCGAGGTATGGTGGCAGTCACTCAACGGATGGAACTACTACGGCTGGGTCGCCGCCACGGCATGGATCAACGGCCAACAAGTCGCGCACACCTCGAACTCCGGCAACAAGAACCTCGGCGTCAACAGCGAGGTGTGCATCCTCGCCGCAGACCTGACGGTCGCCAAAGCGGAATCGGCGCGCAACATCACCTGCAGCGGAAGCATCTACTGGAACGGCCCCAACTCCGGCACCAGCAACTCCAGCTGCGGCGTGTACACCGGCGGCATCAACTACCACAAGCCAAACCCGCCGAAAAACGTGTCGTTCGCCAGAGCATCCGACAACAAGGCGACCATCACATGGCAAGGCAACTGGGACAACGGCGCTCTCAAACCATGGAAACAGGTCCTCCTCGCCCAGCGCATCGCGCTCGACGGCGGGAACTGGAACACATGGAGCGATCAGAAAGGCGGATCCGGCGCGACCGTCCTCAACTGGGACAAAACCAACTACACGTACACGAACCTCAAACCGAACGGCCGCTACCAGTTCGCCGTCTACGCGCGAAACCAGGCCGGCGACTCCACCCACGTCGACTCGCCGGTCATCTACACCACGCCACGCTCGCCGGCAAAGGTCGAAGCCGTCAAGACCGGAGCCAAATCCGCGCAGATCCTCGTCGATCTGTCCGGCGGCTACGCCAATGGCTTCGACGTGCAACGCCGATGCAACGGCGGCGACTGGCAGGACCTCACCACCGGCAGCTACGCCGGCAAACCAGCGCAGGTGCTTGATGACAACACCCCGGCCGGTCTCGTCGAATACCGCGCCCGCGCCCGCCGCCCAATCTATGGAGACGACACCTCCAAAGGGATGCTCACCGGAGAGTGGACGCAATCCAACCAGATCACTACCATCTGCCCGCCAAACGCGCCGACCATCACAACGCCAAGGCAGGGCACCACACTGGCCACGCCGCTCGCGCTCGACGTCAAATGGACGCCGAATCATCCGGACGGATCAAGACAGACGGCCGCGCAGATCGAACTCACCGATCCGACCGGGACCGTCACGACGGCATCGACCACCACAGCCACCACCTACAGGCTCCAGACCAGCACAAACGGCCGATGGCAGATCCGCGTCCGCACCAAAGGCCTGCATGCCGACTGGGGCGAATGGAGCCAGCCGACCACCATCCGCACGGCGACCCCACCGAACGTCACCGTCACCGACCCAACCACCATCACCGCCAGCCCGTTCGACATCGCATGGTCGGTAGCCGATACCACCGGCGTCGCCTACCAGCGCGTCAGCATCCGCAAAGACGGAGCCGTCGTCTATCAGATCGACCTCAACGGCAGCGCCAGAAGCCTGACCGTCGATCAGTCGAAATACCTGCCGGAAAACGGCTCCGAACTCATCATCGACGTCACCGTCCAGGGCGGCAGCACCCTCACCACCACGGCAAGCCGAGGCGCTAACGTCGCCTACACCCCGCCGGCGCCACCAAAAGCCAACATCGACATCGATGGCAGCAACTTCAGCGTCATGGTCACCGCGCTCGCCGGCACTCCGACGGACGGCCAGCCGAAGACCGAATGGATGGCCGTGACCAGACTGCTCGACGGCGACGAACTGACTTTGTCGGAACGACTGGCAGACGGCAGACAGGCCATCGACAGGCTCCCGCCGCTCAACCGTGAGATCGGCTACCGCATCACGGCTCACGCCGCCAGCGGAGCAGTCAGCGAGACCATCGTCACCACGACAGTCACGACCGACATGTGCATGCTCAACTTCGGCACGGACGCCAGCGAAGCCATCCCCGTCGGCGGTGGCTTCGACATCGGCGAGAAGCAGTCGCACGACACGGAGGAGTACCACTTCGAGCTCGGAGGGGACACCGACCTGCCGGCCAGCTACTCCAGCCGCCGGCTCGACAACCAGATCACCGCCAGCACAAGCCTCGACTACCTCGACGGACAGCTCTACCAGCGCATCCGCCGCCTCGCACGCGCCAACACCTACGCATGGTGGCGCAACGTCGACGGCACCCGAGCCTTCGTCAAAGCCGCAATCAGCACACACATCAAAGCCAAAGGACCAACGGCCACGCTTGACATCGACATGACCGAAATCCTCTGGGAAGAACCAAACAGCTGAAAGGAGAACGCCGCCATGGACCAGCGCCACCACGCCATGCGATTCGACACCGAGATCCGAGTCATGCGCGTCGACCGAAACACAGGCAACGAAACCGGCATCGTCAAAGGCATCGTCCAAGGCGGCAGCATCGAACGCAACCAGGACACCACGGTCACCGAACAGGCCACCCTCGACCTCGAAGGCTCCAGCCTGTTCGGCACCGACCTGCTCCGCATCTGGGCCGACATCACCTACGCCGACCAAACCAGCGAAAGCATCCCACTCGGCACCTACCTCTGGTCGGCCGACAAACGCGAGACCAACGGACCGACCACCACCATCCCGCTCACCCTCTACGGCCGCCTCCGCGAGCTTGCCGACGACCAATACGCCAAACCGATCAGCATCCCAGCCGGAAGCGACCCCGTCGCCGAAGCCGAAAAAATCATCACAGGCAACGGACTCACCGTCCTCCCACACCCCAACAGCGACTACCGCACCGGCACCACCCTCACCTACGGGCTCACCGACGACCAGACCGACAACAAACTCGCCATTGCCAACGACCTGCTCACCATCGCCGGCTGGACCACCTGCCGCACCGACCCATACGGCCACGTCATCCTCCAGCCATACACCGACCCAAGCCGACGCAAACCATCCTGGACATTCACCGAAGGACCAACCTGCCGATGGACCAAACAAACCACCGACGAACGAGAAACCTTCGACACCGCCAACCAGATCATCGCCATCTACACCAGCCAGGAAAAAGAAATCATCGGCACCGCCAAAGACACCGACCCAAACAGCCCCACAAGCATTCCCAACCGCGGCCGCGTCATCAGCAAAAAATACCGATACGACGACATCCCCGAAAACCAAACCGACCAACAACTCCAACAAATGGCCAACCAAAAAGCCGCAGACCTCCTCGCCACCAACCAACACGCCATCCACCGCATCACCGGCACGCACATCATCGCACCCATCACCATCGGCGACACCATCACACTCAACCTCCCCACACAACACATCACCGGCACCTACGCCATCCGCACCCAAACCATCACCCTCAAACCAGGACTCCCCACCCAAACCGAACTCCGAGAAGCCTCATGAACACCGACACCACCATCGCACGACAACTCGGCCGACAACTCGGCCTGCAAATCACCAACCAACCACACACACAAAACACCACCACCCGCATCGCCACCATCACCCAAACCCACAACACCACCGTCGACATCACCATCGACGGCACCACACTCACCAACATCCAAGCCACACCGGAAACCATCACCGCAAACCCAGGAGACCGATGCCTCATCACCATCCAAGGAGCGCTCGCCATCGCCACGCACCTGCTCCCGCCCGCCACCGGCGCAAGCAAATGGGCCACGCTCCAGCCAACCAGCACCGACTGGAAGCAGGGCACGCCACCACTCGCCATCCGCAAAGACGGAGGCATGGTCACACTCGACGGCTCCATCTCACGCACCGGAGGCTTCCAGACTGGATATGTCTGCGCGACCATCCCAGCAGGCTACCGGCCAGACCGTCAGACCAAGACGCCAAACCACTACTTCTCATCGCAATGGTGGGTCATCGGCACCGACGGCACCATCCGATGCGAGCAAGGAAACGACGGGTCCAGCAACCCCATCTACCTGCACACCACCTGGTACACGGCCTAGAGAAAGGAATGCAACCATGGCCACGACCACAATCAACATCAGCATCCGCCTACCCAAAGGCGACGGCACCACCGACCCAGCAGTCGGCTCACTGATCTTCCAGCCGGAACGCCACCACTTCGCCGGCACCGACCTGATCCTGCCGAAGCCGTTCAAAGTCGATCTCGACAAGCAGGGCAAAGCCACCGTGAAGCTTGAGAACACCGACGGCAGGTGGGTCTGGAAGGTGGCCGAGATGATCGGCGACACCGTCCAACGGATCCGCTACTTCGAACTGCCTGCCGGCAACGACACCGCCAACTACAGCGACCTGAGCTACGTGGACGGCGGCAGTTTCACGCCGCTCGGACAGACCAGCCCGCTCACCGAACTCACCGACGAGGACATCGACTGGATCAGCCAGTTCGTCGCCGCCGGCACCCACCTCGCCAACTGAGAAAGGAACAGGAATGACAGTCGACACCAAGAAGGTCGTCCGCGTCGACGGCCTCGCACGCGCCATCACCGCGAGCCTCAACGCCACCATCGGCAAGGCCGACACCGGCCGCACGCTGACCCGCGACGACGCCAAAGGCGAATACACGAACATCGCGGAATACTGGAAGGCGCACCGCACCGGCGCCGTCTACGGCGTACAGAAACCGAAATGGGCCGCGTCCAACAGTCCGGCATGCGTCAAAACCCGCGACAACACCGGCCTCGTCATCGAGAAATCCACCAACACCACCGCCGGCCGCGACGACTACCGCGCACTCAACGCCTTCCAATGCCTCAACGTCAACGCCACCGTCGGAGACGACGGCAAGCCGCACGTCACCGCGATCGAGGGCCACGACCAGCATTACGACCAGTACGGGCGCAACGGCCTCGTCTGGATCATGACCCCGCCGCTCTACTACGCGGTACGCGAGACCTCCACCAGCCTCGAGATCCTCATCTCCGACAGCAAATGGACCGGCTTCAGCCCGATGCCAGGCCTGCTCCTGCCCGACGGCACCGAACGCTCCTGCATGCTGCACGCCAAATACATGGCCGGCCTCGACTCCAACGGCAAGCCGACCAGCTGGAGCGGCATCCAACCGTCGCGCGACTTCGGATGCCAGAACGACTACATCGACCGCGCCGCGAAACTCGGCAAAGGCTACAGCGGCCTCACGTCCGCCGACGCGGCGTACATCCAGCTCATGCTCATGATGAAATGGGGCACCACCAACAGCGACGTACTCGGCGGCATGTTCCAGCACTCCAAGCAGGCCACCGTCACCAAGGGCGAATCGAACGCGCACCGCGTCATCGTCAGCACCGCCGACGCGGCAGGATTCGACGTCGACAACTACGTCAACGTCGGCACCGACGGCGAACGCAACAACACAGGCAACCACTCCGTCGCCGAATGCCGCAGGATCATCGGCAAGACCGTCATCGACGCCACCAACACGGCCCTCGACCTCGACGGCGACGCCATCACCACCATCAACCCGACCGGCAACCTCAAGGACTACGTGTCCGTCATGCCATACCGCACGGGCGCCACCGACCGGGTCCTCGGCACCGACGGCATCCCGCACGGCGAGCTCAACGTCCTGCACCAGCCCATCAAGCTCCAGAACATCGAACTGTTCTGCGGCATGTACGAGGGAGAACAGGACACGCTCGTAAAGGCCGTCAAGGACTCCGACACCGCCGGCCACTGCGAACTGTGGAAGACCTACGACACCACCAAGGCCAACAAGACCGCCATCACCGCCGACTACACGCGCATCGGAGACTTCCCGGCCTTCACCGACAAGACCTCCAACCAATGGCAGTACTGCCAGGACCTCTCCATCGCCGCCGGCATCCCGCTGCCCGTCGGCACCGGAGCCAGCAGCGCCACCGGCCTGTGCGACGCCGTCGGCGGCGACCCGGTCAAACAGCCCGGCATCAAGATGCACCGGCGCTTCGGCTACCTCTGGGACGGCGCGCGCTTCGGCGCGTTCTGCTCGTTCCTCTGGAACGATCCGGCCTCCCGCTGGTGGTTCTTCGGGGGCCGCCTGTCTGCGCTTGGCCGCTCGAAGGCGTAGACGAGAGCGGTGGGGGTGAGCGCAGCGAGGGGGCGAACGCCCCCTCATCACTTCCACCGCGACAATTCTTCGGGATTTGCGACGGCGAGCCTCCGGACATCGGCGTTCGGCGCTTCGGCAACCTCAGGGACGGCGCGCACTACGGCGCGTTCTGCTCGAACCTCAGGAACGATCCGGCCAACCGCAGGTGGAACAACGGGGGCCGCCAATCTGGAAAACACGAACATCATTGCGTCGCAACTACCCTCCGCCGTCCGCGAGAGGGCCAGCCACGGCAACCTAAGCCGAAAATCAAACCAAGCACGCGACCGGTAGGCCATCGGCCGAACGCCGCCATAGTCCAGATAGCTTGAATGAAGACATACTGCAAACACACCAATGTGGCCGACCCGCGCTTCGTGCGCGAAAGCATCGACCACTATTTAAAAGGAAAACGGTCCAGAAGGGACGTGTCGGCATGGCTCGACCACCACCCCAACCTCGACCGCGTCGCCGAGACCATCGCGTCGGAGATCCGCACCGGACGCTTCCACGACACCACCATCCGATACTTCAACCGAGTCGAACCGATCAGCGGCAAGCACCGCGTCATCGGCCGCGAATCCGTCCACCACCAGATCCTCGACCACGTCGCCATCGACGCGATGAGACCCATGCTGGACGCCAAGATCGGCCGATGGCAGACCGCCAGCGTCGAACGGCGCGGCACCATCGACGCGCGCAAGGCCATCAAACGATGGACCCGCCAACGCTCATCCAAATGGTTCATAAAACTCGACGTCCGCAAATGCTACCCGTCGATCGACAGAACCACCCTCAAGCGCCTGCTCGCCAAGGATGTAGGCGACAGGACGCTGCTGCGCCTCGCATACCACCTCATCGACCGATACGCCGGAACGCAGGGGCTCAACATCGGCAGCTACGCCAGCCAATGGCTGGCCAACTATTACCTGAGCTACGCCTACCATTTCGCCACCGAACGCCTGGCCAAGCTCCGTCGCAGGCGCGACGGCACCGTGGTGAGGCATAGGCTCGTCACCCACGTCCTCTTCTATATGGACGACATCCTGCTCATCGGCCGAGGGAAGGCGGATCTGCGCATGGCGGCGCGCATGCTCTCCGCCTATCTGCGCCGTTCCCTGCACCTCGACGTGCATCCGGAGTGGAACGCCAAACGGCTCGCGCTGGAGCCCATCGACATGGTCGGCTTCACCTTCCGCCCGCACGGCCGGGTCAACATCCGGCACGGCGTGTTCCTTCGCGCACGCCGCAACTTCCGCCGCGCACGACGGATGGCGAGCATCCCCATTTGGCTGGCAAGACGTTTGGCCAGCTATTACGGCTACTTCAAATGGAGCGACAGCGTCCAATACCGCCGTCGCAACGGCATCGACAAGACCATGCGCCGCGCGAGGAAGGTCCTCGCGGCGTGAAAGGAGACACCATGATCCAGACCGTGACATACTCGGCCGAACCGGCGGAGGTGGACTACCATCCACGCGCCGACGGAGGCGCCGACATCCGCATCCGCAAGGACATCGCCAAGGTCGATACCCCGGCGATCGACGGCCAGCCCGCCGGAGAACAGTGGATTGCGCGCGAAGCCTACATCGTCCGATACAACCTGCTCGAGCAGGAAGCCGTCGAGCAGGCCGACCAGCTCTTCGCCGAGGCCGAGGAGGACTCCAAGACCGACCGTCAGCGCATCGACGAACTCAAGCAGCTCCAGCTCGACGGCCTCGACGCGATCGCAAGCCTGTACGAAGCGATGGGAGGTGAACAGTGAGGAAGAAGATGATCCCCATCTACGTGGCCCTCGTCCGCAACGGCCTGCGCACCATCGACCAGGTGCCGGCCCCCATCCGAGACGACGTCAAGGCCGCGCTCGGCGTCAGGGAAGAGGAACCGGCCGACCCCGACGCGGGCACGGTGGAGTGACATGAGCTCGCCGGCATGGCTCACCATCATCGTCAGCATCATAACGGCGTGCGGCGGAGGCATCGTCGGCTGGGCCACCAAACGCTTCGACGCGGGCTGGGCCACCAAGGCCGACATCGACCGTCTCGCCGGCGAGATCGCCAAACTCGACGTCCAGCTCGCCAAAGTCTGCTCGAAGCTCGACAACGACAACCGACGCCTCAACAGCATCGAACAGTCGGCCATGAGATCGGAGCTTTTCGCCGCCACCCAGGACCGAACCCAGCACGAACACCAGCTCGAGGTCGGCAAACGATACCTCGCCGCCGGATACAACGGCGCCGGCCATGTGCGCATCACGCAGCTCAAAGCCGACTACAGCCGCCGTCTCGCATCCGACGACTGGGACTACTGACCACAACAACAACAAGGAAAGGAAAGGAATGACAACAGCCAACAAAGGAACACCGAAGCACGCCAAGCCACGCCGACGCTACCGCCAGCCGACGGTCGCGCTCCTCATCGCCGCATGCCTCGCCATCGCCCCATGCGCGATGGCCGACACCGGCATCGACACGGCCAGCTACCAAGGTTGCTGGAACGGCGCGCAGGCCAAGTCGTCCGGCGTCAACTTCGCGTTCATCAAGCTCAATCAGGGCACGGGATACGTCAACCCATACGCCACATGCCAGGTCAACGCCGCACGAGCCAACGGCATCCGCGAGGGCGCCTACGACTTCGCCAGTCCGCAGACCAGCAGTCCGGAGGCCGAGGCCGACAAATTCGTGGCCGAGGCGCGGGCGCGCGGCATGGTCGGCCGCGCCATCCCAGTGCTCGACTGGGAGCCTTCCGCCCCCGGCGGATATTGGGGCAAGCAGACATGGTGGGCTTTGCGCTGGGTCAACCGCGTCAAGTCCACATGGGGCGTCAACCCGATGATCTACATGAGCGCGGCCATGATTCCGACCGGCGACTGGTCGGCCGTCGTGGCCACGAACGCCGGACTGTGGGTCGCGGGCTATCCGCGCGGCTACATGGGCGACCGGCTGCGTGATCCCGGCTCCGTGCCGTACAGCGTCAGCCCGTGGCCGTTCGCGGCCGCGTGGCAGTATTCCAGTTCCGGCGCGGTCGGCGGCATCAGCGGCGCGGTGGACGTCAACTGGTTCTACGGCGACGCCGTGACCTGGGCGAAGTACGCGGGCGCTCCGGCATCCTCCGTCACGTCCAACGCGACCACGCCGCCGCCGAACAACAAGACCAACGGAGCCCCGGTCGCCGACGCGAACACACTCGCCTCGGCCGTGATCCGAGGCGAGTACGGCAACGACCCGCAGCGCCGCCAGCTGCTCGGCAGCCGCTACACGGAGGTCATGGCCATCGTCAACCGGCGCCTCGCCGGATCCTCGGGCAGCGTGTCCGGAAACAACGGCGGAGCCTACTGCGTCGTTGTATCCAGCGGCGACACCATGGGCGCGATCGCCAGCCGTACCGGCCGCACGCCGGCCAGCGCGTGGAGCGTGCCCAGCGGCAACATCAACCGCATCTGGCCTGGGCAGCAAGTCTGCTACGGAGGCTCCACGGCCTCCAATGTCGGCGCGCACGTCGTCGGCACCTCGCACGTGGTCACAGCAGGCGAGAGCCTGTGGACCATCTACGGGGCGACGGGATGGCAGGCGGCCGCGCAACGCAACGGCCTCAGCTACCCCTACATCATCCACCCCGGCCAAGTGCTCCGCTGATAAAACGCTTCCGCAACGTTTGCGTTGCGGAAGCCCCATCCACAACACTCAGAAAGGATCAAGATGGACATCTCCAACGCAACGGCGCTCGCATCCGCGATCGTCGCACTCGTCTGCCCTGCCATCGTGCAGGCGGTAAAGAAATACATCCCATCCGAATACGTCGGACTGTTCTCCCTCGCCGTCAGCATCATCCTCGGCGCGCTCGCCATCGCCGCCACCGGCGGTTTCGACGGCAATGGCTGGGGAGTTGTGCTGGCTGGCGTCGTCGGCGTCGCGCAGGTGGTCTACACGGCCGTCAATTCAGCGCTCGGCGGCAAGCTCAGTAAGGACAAGCTCGACCTCGCAGCATAGCGCTGTCCAAAAAAGGCAAAAGGAAAGCCCCTCATCTTCATGGAAAAAACATGGAAGGTGAGGGGCTTATTGTCGTTTTTTGCCCTCTTTATTAATAGACGTTGAAGTCCACGACCTGCGGTGCGTCCGTCGTGCCGGTGACGGAGCACTCGTATGTCAGCCCCTTCTGCTTCGCGCCGAAGGCGTTGGTTACATCGGCGGTCGCCTTGTAGAACCATGTGTTTTCGTCTGATGGCGTGAAGTCCTGGATGACCCCGGCGATGTCATGAGTCTTGAAGCCGTATGGATAAAGCTGCTTGCCATATTCACGGCAGGCGGCCAGCGCTGCGGTGGTGGACAGCTTCTGCTCGAGCTGCTGCTTCTGCTGGTCCTGCGCTTGGGAGGCCGCCACGTTGGCTTCCGTGTCCACCACCAGATCGATGGTCTGGCTGGTGATTGTGTGCGCGTAGGCGTCGGTCACCACCCATTTGACGCCGTTGGCCTCATCGTCGGTGATCCGCTGCTCGCTGACATCGGCTCCGTTCTTGTCCTTGATAGATCCGACGGCGCTCATATCCTGCAGAGTCTTGATGGCCTCGACAGCATCCTTGCCCTTGACATCCTCGGCGGCCTGCTTCAATTTCTTGCTGGCATCAACCGCCTCCTGCGCCTGATCGGCCGCCGACTTAACGACGAGCTCCACCTGGTCGGATGTGGACGCTTCCTTGCCGGCCTTCGGCTTCTGGCTCTGGACCTTGCCATCGAACGCGGCTTTGCCACCCATATCCTTGACATCGACGGAGTAGAAGCCGGCGCTATTGAGCTTCGACCTTGCATCGGTGATGGACATGCCGGTGACGTCCGGTATTGTTGCCGTGCCGCATCCGGCGAGTCCGCACAGCATCATGGCGGCGCATATCGCCGCGATCATCCTTTTCATTGTTCTCTCCCTTCGCGCATCATTCATTGATGTGATGGATTAATTGTAATCACGCTCCGAGGGCGATTGACGACAGACCGACACGGAGCCGGCTGTCAGGCATCGCCACGTAGCGTTGCGTGGTCTCCACGCTTTCATGGCCAAGCAGCTTCGAGACGAGCATGATGTCACCGGTGGCCTCGTACATGCGCGTCGCGTACCGGTGGCGGAGCGAGTGTGGCGTCCAGTCGCCGAGCAGGCGGGAGAGCCGTTTGCCGACATACGTGGCCTCGACATGCCCGCCGAAACGGCCAGGGAAGCAGTATCCGTCATGGCCGAGGATCTCATCGGCCAGCTCGTCGGGCAGTGGCACTATGCGCTGCTTGTCGCCCTTGCCTCTGACCATCAGGCTCCTTCCTCCAACATCATCGAGCACGTCATCGGATGAGGTCGCGGCAATCTCTGATCTTCTCAACCCGCACTCGGCGCCAAGCCTGAGCATCAGTCGCTCCTCATCGTCCGCCTGCCGCATCGCCTGGATAATGATGCGGTCCGGGCATGGACGCGGATGGGCCTGCGGCCTCCGGACGCTCGGCAGCTCGTCGCTCGGATCATCATCACGTTTCCCGCTCGCCTGAAACCAGCGGAAGAAACTGACCACCGCATTGCGCGCGCTCTTGCGCGTCTCCGGCTTCCAAGATCTGGAGGCGAAATAGTCAACCAATTCGTCGGCATCCACATCGAGAGGGGATCCACCGAGCGCACGGCTCAACGCGGTCAATTGGCATCGTCTCGTCGAAAGGGTGGCCGGCGAGTATGCGGCCGCCTTGAGGGAATCAAGCCAATGGTTTACATCATTTGCCCACTGCGGGGCTGGAAATTGTTTGCGCATGGCACACCATCGTGCTGAGAGTTGCCATTGCTTTGGATATGAGAAAGGCCGCCAGAGATGAACTCTGACGGCCTGCCCCGATTGGTAGCGGGGCATGGATTTGAACCATGGACCTCTGGGTTATGAGCCCAGCGAGCTACCGAGCTGCTCCACCCCGCGTCGGCTTGTCTTTAAGACAGCTCTATTAACTTTACGATTACTTCCAAATATGTCAAATCGGCGTGTCGCGCTCGTTTGGCCGTGTAAAACAGCGCCACGAATAGCGCGTTATCCATTTTTCCTATACCCGTTTCGACCGATCGCCGGCGCAGGGGAGTGCGCCATATCCGACTCCGCACCATAATAGAAGCATGCCTATCAAGATTCCCAGCGGCCTTCCGGCCAGAGACATTCTCGACTCCGAGCGTATTTTCGCGCTCGAAAAGCCCGAAGCGGAGCGTCAGCGTGTGCGCCCGCTTAAGTTGGTGATCCTGAATCTCATGCCGAAGAAGGTTGAGACGGAAACTCAGCTGCTGCGCCTGATTTCGAAGAGTCCGCTGCAGGTGGAGATCGATTTCATGAAGACCTCCACGCATAAGGGTACGCATGTGAGCGCCGACCATTTAGTGAAGTTTTACGAAACCCTCGACGCGTTCCAAGACAACTATTACGACGGCTTCGTGGTGACGGGTGCTCCCGTCGAGCATCTTGATTTCGAGCAGGTCGATTATTGGGATGAGTTCAAAAAGATTCTCGACTGGGCTTCCACGCATGTGTTTTCCACCATGTATTTGTGCTGGGGTGCGATGGGTGCGCTCAATTACCGCTATAACGTGCGCAAAGAGAATCTTCCGGAGAAGATTTTCGGTGTGTTTCCGCAGTATTTGCAGGATGAATACTGCTTCCTGACGAACGGTTTCGACGAGATCTGCCTGCAGCCGCATTCTCGCCTTGCAGGGGTGAGCGAGGGTGATGTCGCCCGCAATCCCGAATTGCAGGTGCTTACGTGGGGTCCGAAATCCGGTCCTGGTCTGATCGCCACCCGCGATTTTTCGGAGGTGTTCGCGCTTGGACACTGGGAGTACGGCAAGTACACCTTGGCCGAGGAGTATGAGCGCGATATGAAGAAGGGGATGACGAACGTGCCGTTCCCCGAAAACTACTTCCCGCATGACGATCCACAGCTTGAGCCGGTGTTCGCGTGGCGTGCCCACGCGAATCTGTTGTGGCGTAATTGGCTGAATTGGGTGTATCAGACCACGCCATACGATTTGAGCGAGGTTCCGCAGCTTCGTGCGCAGAAGCGTCTTGGCACGGATCGTTCGATTCGCCATCAGCCGGGTTCGCCGCGTGTCGATGCGTTCGCGCCGTTCGTGCGCGACGGCTACGGCGTGATCCACGACTAAATCCAAGGTCCCTTCCGTAACATTGCGGAAGCCGTCGATGTGCTGAAGATGCAGATAATCCGCGTGATACGAATCGCGTGATTGTGTGCATCTTTTTTGTTTGTATCAATCGCATTCGTCTGTGATTTATCGGTGTTGGCTGAATTGGTCTAAAAGATCTCCGACACTCGATAGATATGGTGAAACGTTTTACTGAAAACATGCGGTATGCTGGATAACGTCGACTATCCGACGAATCACAGAGCCGTGTCTAGTTAGTCCAGCTTGAAGCGAAACGCCGGAAAAACTAAATGGCCGTAAGGAAAACTCCAAGTGTGTGGACGTTGTCTAGACACGGGCTAATAATCCTATCCAGCCATTCGGAGTCGAATGCGTCGCACGGGACTCCGGTCGCGTCGATGCATACTTCGAAGTACGCTTTGGTTAAGTAACCAGAACGTCACATTCGACTCGGTTGTTGGGCTAAACTAACAGCTGACACAAGAGCAGGAGGCGTGAATGATTGGTGCATTGGGGAAGGGCATGCTGACCATCGCTGATGGTCCCGAGATGCCCAGTATCGATGACTTCCTTCCCGATCCGTTCGTTTTTCAGGGCACGCCGTTCGCCATTAACCGCATCATCCTCGTTCGCATTCTTGCGACCGTCATCATGCTGCTGGTTCTCGGAATTACGGCAAACCGTGCAAAGCTCATCCCCAGCCGTTGGCAGGGAGCAGTCGAATGGTTGATCGAATTCGTCCGCGACAACATCGTCTATCAGGTGATGGGCGAGCTGCGCGGCAAGCGTTACGTGCCGATGATCACCACCGTGTTCTGCACGTTGCTGGTCTTCAATCTGTGTGGCATCATCCCAGGCTTCAATATCGCGGCAAGCGCAACGATTACGCTGCCGCTGGTATTCGCCATGTGGTGCTTCTGCCAATACTGGATTGCAGGCATTCGTGAAAAGGGCCTCGGCCACTTCCTGAGAGATGAGATCTTCCCGAAGGGCGTTCCGGCCCCGATCTACATTCTGCTGTCCCCGATTCAGCTGCTTGAGCTGCTGATTATCCGTCCGTTCTCGTTGACGATCCGACTGTTCGCCAACATGGTTTCGGGCCACTTGATTCTTGCGCTGTGCCTTTCGGCCACGCAGTACTTCCTCATTGATGTGGTGAACAAGGTGTTCATGCCGTTCGGCGTCATCACTTTCGCAGCTGGCATGTTCATGTTCCTGTTCGAGGCGCTGGTCGCCTGCCTGCAGGCTTACATCTTCGCCATCCTGACCACCGCATACATCAATATGAGCTATCCGGAGATCGACTGACCGCCGGCTTTTTAATTGTTGCTTCTTGTCAAGCAATAACCAGAAAGGAAACAATCATGGATATCGTTACCCTCGCTGAGGTTGCCGGCAACCTGAACGTCGTTGGCTACGGCCTCGCAGCCATCGGCCCTGGCATCGGTCTGGGCATCCTGATCGGCAAGACCATCGAAGGCACCGCTCGCCAGCCTGAGCTCGGCAGCCGTCTGCAGACCCTCATGTTCCTGGGCCTGGCATTCGTCGAGGTGCTGGCACTGCTCGGCTTCGTGCTCGCCTTCATCAAGTAAGACTTGATTCAAGGTAACACCGAAGACGCAAACGAACATGAAAGGAGGAAGACACTATGGTGACCGCAGCTAGCGAAATGGAATTGTTCCTTCCGAAAAGCTACGACATTTTCTGGTCGTTGGTCATTCTGATCATCGTCGCCGTGTTCTTCTACAAGTTCTTCCTGCCGAAGTTCCAGGCCGTGTTCGATGAGCGCGCTGCCAAGATCGAAGGTGGCATCGCCAAGGCCGAACAGGCCCAGAAGGATGCCGATGAAGCCAAGGCGAAGTACGAGGCTCAGCTGAGCAAGGCGCGCGTCGAGGCATCCAAGATCCGTGACGACGCACGTACGGAGGCATCGCACATCATTGCGGACGCACGTACCCGTGCCGAAAGCGATGCGGCGCAGATCACCGCTACCGCCCAGCGTTCCATCGAATCGCAGCAGCAGCAGGCTCTGGTGAGTCTCAAGGGTGAAGTCGGCGTGCTGGCAACGGCACTGGCCGGCAAGATCCTGGGTAGCAAGCTCGAGAATAACGATGTGCAGTCGTCGATGATCGACCAGATGATCGCCGACATGGACAGCGACAAGAAGTGATCGAAACCTTCAAGAAAGGGAGGTGACCAATGCGAGGAGAAGCATCGCGTATCGCAGATCGCGTTTCTCGTGACTCGCTGGCCCCCAAGCTGCGTAACAGCGGTGAGGACGCATGGCGTATCGGGAACGAGCTGTTCACGATCACCAGCGCGCTTGACCACAACATCCAGCTTGAACGTGCCCTCACCGACCCGTCGCGCCCAGTCGAAGACAAGGTTGCGGTAGTCAAGACCCTGATCGGGGATCAGGCCCATCCACTGGTGATGGAGATCATGTCCGATCTGGTGTCCCGCCGTTGGAGCCGCGTGTCTGATATCGCCAATGCCGTCGAGGATTTCGGCGTTGACGGCATGATGTACTACGCGGACCACACCAATACAACTTTGCAGGTCTCCGTCGAGCTTGCCGAGTTGCATTCCGCACTGCTCAACCTTCCGGTCGTGCGCACCAAGCTGTATGACGCAACCGTTCCCAGTGAAGCCCGTGTCAAGCTGCTGTACAGCCTGATTGGTGATGCGGATTTCACCAAGGTGACCAAGCGTCTGGCCGAGCACGCGACCTGCAATCTGCGCAATCGCCGCTACCTGCAGACCATTCAGTGGCTGATCAACAAGTTCTCCCGTCATATGGGCGAATCGATGGTCACTGTTACCACGGCAACGCCGTTGAGCAAGGAGCAGGTGGAAAAGCTCGTCGCCATCTATACGGCGAAGACCGGCCATTCGGTGCACATCAACTCTGTGGTCGATCCGACCGTCATGGGTGGCATGCGTATCCAGGTGGGCGACGAGGTCACCGACAACACAGTGGTCGCACAGCTGCAGCATCTTCAGCGCACGGTGAAGGCAACCGCCTAACGGTTCGCCGCACGGTGAACAAGCCTGAAACAAGACTTGACTGAATTTATAAACAACAATAAGGAGTGATCATGGCAGAACTTACCATTGATCCCACCACGATACGCAAGGCGCTCGATGAGTTCGTCGAGTCGTACAAGCCGTCGGACACCCCGACCCAAGAGGTCGGTTATGTCGCGACTGCTGGTGACGGCATTGCGCACGTGACGGGACTGCCTGGTTGCATGGCCAATGAGCTGCTGACCTTCGAAGACGGCACGCTTGGCCTGGCGTTCAACCTTGACGCCCGCGAGATCGGTGTGGTTATCCTCGGCGACTTCGCAGGTATCGAGGAAGGCCAGGAAGTGCGTCGTACCGGCGAAGTGCTCTCCGTGCCCGTCGGCGACGGCTACCTTGGCCGCGTCGTGGACCCGCTAGGCAACCCGATTGATGGTCTTGGCGAGATCAAGACCGAAGGCCGTCGTATTCTCGAGGCCCAGGCACCTGACGTTATGCATCGTCATCCGGTTGACGAGCCAATGTCCACCGGTCTGAAGGCCATCGACGCAATGACGCCTATCGGCCGTGGCCAGCGCCAGCTCATCATTGGCGACCGCCAGACCGGTAAGACCGCTATCGCAATCGATACGATCATCAACCAGAAGCGTAACTGGGAATCCGGCGACCCGAAGAAGCAGGTGCGCTGCATCTACGTGGCCATCGGTCAGAAGGGCTCCACCATCGCGTCGGTGAAGCAGTCCCTCGAAGAATCCGGCGCCATGGAGTACACCACCATCGTGGCCTCACCGGCTTCCGATTCCGCAGGCTTCAAGTACATCGCACCGTACACCGGTTCCGCCATCGGACAGCACTGGATGTACAACGGCAAGCACGTGCTCATCGTCTTCGACGATCTGTCGAAGCAGGCTGAGGCTTACCGTTCGATCTCCCTGCTGCTGCGCCGCCCGCCGGGACGTGAGGCATACCCGGGCGATGTGTTCTACCTGCACTCCCGTCTGCTCGAACGTTGCGCCAAGGTTTCCGATGACCTCGGCGGCGGTTCGATGACCGGCCTGCCGATCGTCGAAACCAAGGCAAACGACGTGTCCGCATACATTCCGACCAACGTGATCTCCATCACCGACGGTCAGATCTTCCTGCAGTCCGACCTGTTCAACGCGAACCAGCGTCCGGCTGTCGACGTCGGCATCTCCGTGTCCCGAGTCGGTGGCGCGGCACAGACCAAGGCGTTGAAGAAGGTCTCCGGCACGTTGAAGATCTCCTTGGCCCAGTACCGTTCTCTGGAATCCTTTGCCATGTTCGCGTCCGATTTGGATGCGGCTTCGAAGGCCCAGCTGAACCGTGGCTCCCACTTGACCGAGCTGCTCAAGCAGCCGCAGTTCTCCCCGTATTCCATGGAACAGGAAGTCGTCTCCGTGTGGGCCGGCACCCATGGCAAGATGGATGACCTGCCGCTGAACGACGTGCTGCCGTTCGAGAAGGCCATGCTGGACTACTTGGACCACAACACCGATATTCTCAAGACCATCCGCGAGACCGAAGACTTCACCGCCGACACCGAGGCCGCCCTCGACAAGGCTGTGGAAGCGTTCCGTGAGACCTTCGTGACCAGCGCGGGCAAGCCGCTGGTCGAGAAGAAGCCTGACGTCAAGAACGCCACTCCGGTCGAGCAGGAAAAGATCGTCGCAGGAGAGAAGTGATCCATGGGCTCGCAACTCGCATTGAAATCTAGGATCGCCTCCACCGCGTCGTTGGAGAAAATCTTCAACGCGCAGGAGATGATCGCGTCTTCGCACATCGCCAAGGCACGTGACGTCGCCTTGAACGCGAAGCCGTATACCGATGCGATTTTCGACGCCGTGCAAGCGCTGGTGGCCCATACCCATATTGACCATCCGATCGTGAAAAAGGACGAGGACAACCCTCGTGTGGCTGTCCTCGCCCTCACTTCGGATCGTGGTATGGCAGGGCCGTACACCTCCTCGATCATCCGCGAAACGGAATCGCTGCTGGCCCGCCTCGATGCGGCAGGCAAGCAGCCGGAACTGTATGTGTATGGTCGTCGCGGTGTGACGTACTACAAGTACCGCAATCGTGATGTTGCCGGTACTTGGGAAGGCGATACCGACCAGCCCGGCGTGGAAGTCGCAGAGTCCATCTCGAAGGCCCTGATGGACGCCTACATGAAGCCGGCGAGCGAAGGTGGAGTTTCCGAACTCTACATCGTGTTCACCGAATTCGTGAATATGGTTGTTCAGAAGGTGCGCGTGCTGCGTATGCTGCCCGTTGAACTCGTACTTCCGGAACAGCAGGACTCCGGCCCCGTGCCCGAATCCGATGCCGATGCCGCGACCCCGCTTTATGCGTTCGAGCCGAGCGTCGACGAAGTGCTTGACGCGATTCTGCCGAAGTACATCCAGTCCCGTATTCATGAATGCCTGCTCACAGCGGCGGCATCCGAGACTGCAAGCCGACAGAACGCCATGCATACGGCTACAGACAATGCCCGCAGCCTGATCGACGACCTGACCCGCAAGCTCAACGCTTCGCGACAGGCTTCGATTACCCAGGAACTTACCGAAATCATCGGCAGCGCCGACGCGCTGAATAAGAAGGAAGAGTAGGAACGCATATGGCTGAGAATCAGACCACAGCGGCTCCCGAGACGGCTGCAGAGCCGACCGCTGGACGCGTCACGCGTATCCAGGGTTCGGTTATCGACGTCGAATTCCCGGTGGGCCACCTGCCCGACATTTACAACGCACTTACCGTTGAGCTGACCAACACCGCCAACGAAGAGGGCGAAACCACGAAGAAGATTACGCTTGAGGTCGAACAGCACCTCGGCGACTCCACCGTGCGTACCGTGGCGCTGAAGCCGACTGACGGCCTCGTTCGTGGCGCCACCGTGCTTGACACCGGCGGTCCGATCTCCGTTCCTGTTGGCGATGTGACCAAGGGCCACGTGTTCGACGTGTCCGGCAACATCCTCAACAAGAAGGATGACGAGACCATCACGGTTACCGAGCGTTGGCCTATCCACCGCAATCCGCCGGCATTCGATCAGCTGGAATCCAAGACCCAGATGTTCGAAACCGGTATTAAGGTCATCGATTTGCTGACCCCGTACGTGCAGGGCGGCAAGATTGGTCTGTTCGGTGGCGCAGGCGTCGGCAAGACCGTGCTTATTCAGGAAATGATCCAGCGAGTCGCCCAGAACCACGGCGGTGTGTCCGTGTTCGCAGGCGTCGGCGAGCGTACCCGTGAGGGTAACGATCTGATTGGCGAAATGGACGAGGCTGGCGTTCTTGAGAAGACCGCACTGGTCTTCGGCCAGATGGATGAGCAGCCGGGTACCCGTCTGCGCGTGCCGCTGACCGCACTGACCATGGCAGAGTACTTCCGTGACGTGCAGAACCAGGATGTGCTGCTGTTCATCGATAACATCTTCCGTTTCACCCAAGCTGGTTCTGAGGTGTCCACCCTGCTCGGCCGTATGCCGTCCGCAGTGGGTTACCAGCCGAACCTGGCTGACGAAATGGGTGCCCTGCAGGAGCGAATCACTTCGACCCGCGGCCACTCCATCACCTCGCTGCAGGCTATCTACGTGCCGGCCGATGATTACACCGACCCGGCTCCTGCAACGACCTTCGCCCACTTGGATGCAACCACCGAGCTTTCCCGTGACATCGCTTCCAAGGGTATCTACCCGGCAGTGGATCCGTTGAGCTCCACCTCGCGAATCCTTGATCCGCGTTACGTGGGCCAGGCTCACTACGATTGCGCGAACCGTGTCAAAGCGATTCTGCAGCGTAACAAGGAGCTGCAGGACATCATCGCCCTGATTGGTATCGACGAACTCGGCGAAGAAGACAAGACCACTGTGAACCGTGCTCGCAAGATCGAGCAGTTCCTCGGCCAGAACTTCTACGTCGCTGAAAAGTTCACTGGTCGTCCGGGCTCCTATGTTCCGGCGGACGAGACCATCGAAGCCTTCACCCGTATTTGCGACGGTGTGTATGACGACGTTCCGGAGCAGGCATTCTCCGGTATCGGCGGCATCGACGATCTCGAGAAGAAGTGGCACGACATGCAGAAGGAATACGGTGCGTGATGGCCGGATTGACAATGCAGGTGAACATCGTCGCCGCCGACCATCCCGTGTGGCACGGTACGGCGAAGTCCGTCACCATTCCGGCTTCTGAAGGCGGAATGGGCATCCTGCCCAACCACGAGCCTGTATTGACCGTAATCAAGGAAGGAACCATCGTTGTGGTGGATCCGGATGGCAGCCGTCGCTCCTTCGAAGTGACCGACGGTTTCATCTCCTTCGATTCGAACAAGCTCACCGTTGCGGTTGAGCGTGGACGTGACGTCAAGATGGCCGAGTAGCACTCGGTAGCATACTTCTGACGGTCTGTCTGTTGTGATTGCAGCAATCGCATATGATTGCGATTGATGCAGTTGCGGCAGACAGGCCGTTTTTCTTTTCAAAAACGGTATTGATCAAAAAAGATTGCATTTATCACAGATTCGGGGCTTACGGCAATCATGGTAGGGTAGTGCCTCGTGCGAATTATTGTTGCTGATTGCTCTGCCGAATATTCCGGACGTTTGAATGCGTCCTTACCGCTCGCCAAGCGAGTGCTGCTCATCAAAGCCGACAACAGTCTGCTGATTTTTTCCGAACTCGGATCGTACAAGCCGCTTAATTGGATGGCGGCGCCCTGCACCATCAAAGACATCACTCCGGATCATGCCGATGACGATGCCGAAACGGAAGTGCCGCAGAAAGTCATCCGTGCTTCGGCAGACAAATCCAATGACGTGCTCGAAGTGACCTTACAGCATATTTATTCCGATGAAACGTACGATTTGGGCGAAGATCCAGGACTGATCAAAGATGGCGTCGAAGACCATCTGCAAAAATACTTGGCTGAACAGATCGAACGCATCGGTGAGGGGGCGACGCTCGTGCGCCGTGAATATCCGACTGCCATTGGGCCGGTCGACATCATGGCTATTGACGCCAGTGGCAAGCATGTTGCCATCGAAATCAAGAGAAACGGTGGTATCGACGGCGTTGAGCAGCTCACCCGCTACTGCGAACTGCTCAACCGCGATCCTCTGCTAGCCCCCGTACGTGGTATTTTCGCCGCGCAGACCATCACCCCGCAAGCCCGCGTGCTCGCCCAAGACCGCGGCTTCGACTGTCTGATCCTCGACTATGACGAAATGAAGGGCACTGAAGACGACTCCTTACGACTCTTTTAGAGGCAAGCCTAGCGAGCGGCAACGGAGTGTCGTCGCGCTAAGCCGTATAACGGACAATCCGGAGGACTGCCCGTAGACGAAGTGGGCAACTTGTTGCGAAGGCCGCGCAAGGCGGTACCTCGGTCGACGTACTTTTGCACGCCTTTCCGCGGTACGCCTTGCCACACATGCATTGCCGCATTCGCTCCTCGTGGGCAAGGCTTTGGCCCACGAAACGTGGTGTTTTAGTAGGCGGCGAGAATGTCGACCACGAAGACCAGCGTGGAGTTCGCCGGAATCTTACCGGAATCCTTGTTTCCGTAGCCGAGGTCCGGCGGCACTACCAGCAGCACCTGCGAGCCAACGGTGTGGCCTGCCAGGCCCTGCTTCCAACCGGCGATCACTTCGTCAAGCGAGAAGCTCGACGAAGTGCCGCGATCCCACGAGGAATCGAACTGCGTGCCGTCAAGCAGCCAGCCGGTATAGTGAGCGACCACGGTTTGCGTATCCTTGACCTCGGCACCCTTGCCCTTGATCAAATCCTGCGAAACCAATGTGTCGGAACCTTTATAACCATTCATGTCGATCGACGGCTTGCCATCCTTCGCAAGCGTGACCTTCGGCAGATCGGCAGGTACGTCAAGCACCTTCGTGCCTGTGGCCTTCGTCAGATCCTTCGACTTCGACACGATCGTGAGCACCATCAAATACGATGTGCCAGCGGAATTCGAATCGTTCACGCCGAACGCAAGCGTGGCATTAATCTTCTGATCCTTGAAAATGTTGTAATAACTCTCAGTCATCTGACTGGTGTTGGAGGTGACCACAGTAGAGCAATCGGGGGTGTTTTTCTCCCATGTGCTCGCCAATTCGGAACCATCTTTGACGTTGATGGCGATGCCTTGCGTGCATATGCGGTCGCCCTCTTCGATCTGGTCGCCATTGCCTTTCTGCAGTACGACGTAACTGTTGTCTTCCACCGTCATAGGGGTTTTGAAGGAGACGGTCGGCTTCTCTCCGGGCTTGCCTGTGGCGGTCACTCCGGCGATCTGGTTCATTTTCGACGAGGATTTGGAGGAAGAGGAAGATGAATCGGAGGAGGTATCAGACTTCGTGTCGGAGCTTCCGCATGCCGCGAAACCCAGGCACATGATCGTTGTGCAAGCGGCTGCGACGGCTTTGAAAAGAGTAGATTTGCGCATAGGCTCAACCTTAGCGTCAATCATTGATTTTCATAGTTTTTTCAGGCTTTTGCAGAGGGGCAATGTAGAATGGAGAATGCTATGACTTTATTGCAGGATGAACAGGAAAAACCGCAGTCCAAGGCGGGTCCTACGCGACACGCTAAGATCATGCGTGGCATTGTCACTCCTATTTTCGGATTGCTTGCCGTTGCTTGCATCGTACTTGGCGTCTTGAACGCGACGATTTGGAAGCCTTCGACGCAGGTCACGGCGTCCGCTGCGGTTACGGGATCGCAGTATGTGGTCACTGATCCGAATGTGTTGCAGTTGGTTGACGATCACGTCAACATTTCGGCGAAGTCCCGCGACAAATCCGCGAACGTGTGCATCGCCATCGGTTCCGCCCGCGATGTTGCCGGTTGGATTGCGGGATCCAAATACACGCGCGTTACCGGATTGTCGGACTGGTCCACCCTGTCCACGCTGAAGGCCACGGCTCAGGGCACCGCCGATAATTCCGAAGGCCAGGTCGCGTTCCAAGATTCCGACATGTGGCGCACAGTCAAATGCAATGCCGGTTCCGTTGACATGCAGATCAAGGGTGCTAATACGAATAATGCCGAGGATTCCGTTGCGATCATCGATTACGGCGATCGCAAGGGAGGCTCGGTCGTGCTTGACTGGACCCGTCGTTCGCTGCTGAATTTCGCCATGCCGTTCTATCTTTCCGGCGGATTGCTGGCAATACTTGCGGTACTTTCGGCTTCCGTGTTCGCCATGCCTCCGCATAAGCGTCGCAATAAGCGCGCGTTTGCCATGGTTGATGGCATCGGTTCCACGCAGGGAGACGATGATGAGGTTGCCGCATGGGTGAAGAACGCCGAAGCGAGTGCCGCCCGTAGTGAAAAGAGCGGGTCGAAGCGTACGCGTCGTCGCCATGCGAGCCATCGTGCGACCGTTTCGGAAAATACGCAGAACGAGACGGCGCAACCTACGATTGTCGATCCTTCCGCTCGAAATTTGGTTGCCGACCAGCAGAATGCTGCCACTGGTGGCGTTGACGAAAACGACGATTTCGAACAGACTTCCGTGATCTCGCCAGACGAGCTTGCCGCATATTTCGCGCGTCTCGCACAAGAGGAAAGCAGTGCGTCCGTAGCGTCCTCGGGATCTTCAGAATTCGCGGTATCCGGCGAAATTAACGTGTCCAACGAAGTCAACGAAACGGCCGGAACGGCCGAGCCGGTCGAATCCAACGAAACATCCGAAAACAACGAAACATCCGAAAACAACGAATCAGACGAATCTGACAACGAGGAGGCCAAGTGATGAAGAAGCGTTTCAACGCAATCGCGGCGGCCGTGCTCGCATTGGGAATGGTCGTTGGCATGTGCGGATGCGAGGGGCAGCTGCCGCAGCCGAAAACCACGCAACGTCAGGATGCGCCGAATCTGACCGCCAAGCAGGAGAAAACCATCCGTACGGATATTCTCACAACGCTTGACCAGTGCAATAACGACCGCAATATCGACGTCCTCGGCTCGATTTTGGAGGGGCCGGAACTTGAGATTCGCACAAGCGAACTTCATGTGGCGCAGGTCACGGGCAATCTTGACCGCAAGACCACGATTCCAACCGGTCTGGCGCAGGCTGTGATCTCCACAGATAGTGGATGGCCACGTTCGGTGTTTTCCATTACTTCCACCACGGACGACCAGCAATCCAAGCGTCTGCTGGTGTTCCGTCAGGATTCCGCACGCCAAAACTACAAGCTGTGGGGTGTGGCGCGACTGTTTTCGGGCGTGAAGATGCCGAGTTTCGAGATTTCCAAGACCGGCAGCGAGCAGGGTACGGAAAAAGACACCGGTCTGGTCATGACCCCGAAGGATGCGGTCGCTGCATATGCCGACGTGTTGCAGAATGGTGCGGCCAGCCAGTATGCGCAGCAGTTCGCCGACGATGATTTGCGTACGAAGCTTGCCGATCTGACCGAACAGGTGCAGAAGGCCATGGAGCTGAACGAGGGATCGCAGCAGCAGGTGTTCACGCCGGTTGACGGTGCCATCAGCGTCATGCGTTCCGCGGATGGTGGCGACTTGGTAGTGGCGCAGATCAATTCCGAATGGACGCGTTCCGCTGGTGCCGGACGTGAATCGCAGCCCGCTTCCGATGCGGAAAAAGCGCTGTTTGGCAACGGTCAAGCCACCAGCACCATGAAAACCACGTATGTGAATGTGATCGCGCTGTACGTGCCTCCGGCAAATTCCGGCGAGAAGATTACCTCAGTCGGTTCCGAACGCCAGCCGGTCAGGGTTGAGGCGCTGTAATCGTCGCGATTGCGCGATTGCGCGTAAGCTTGGGGCGAACGTTTGCGATGCGTGTTGCGCTGGGCGCTTAATGTTGTTGATTGTTGATATTTAGGAGGCAAGCATGGCAGGTCAAAGGCCGTTTAATCCGGGAGTTTCCTTGGCGGGGGCCGTCGATCTTGAAGCGTTGAAGCATCAGGTGAAGGCCGAACCGGGGCAGGCTGGAGGCGCTCCGGCCGCTGGGGGTTACGTGATCGACACCACGGAGAACACGTTCCAGGCCATGGTGCAGACGTCGGCCACGTTCCCGATTCTGCTGTTGCTGTGGGTGCCGACCGATGATCGCCTGTTCGACATGGCACGCCAGTTGGGCGATGCCGTGAACCAGTTAAACGGCCAGATTCAGCTGTCTCGTATTGATATCGCGTCGAATCCGTCAATCGCGCAAGCGTTCCAAGTGCAGGGTGCTCCCGCGTTGTTCGCGTTGATCAACGGCCGCCCGATGCCGATTCTGCAGGGCTTGCCGTCTGCCGAGGAAATGCAGCAGATCGTGGACGCGGCGATTCCGAATCTGGTTGCTGCCGCCCAGCAGGCTGGAGTGACCGGTTCCGCGCCGTATTCGGGCGATCCGGATTCCGATGCGGCGAATTCCGCCGCCGGCGCTCAGGAGGTGCCTCCGGAGCATCAGGAGGCGTATATGCTGGCACAGCAGGGCGATTACGCTGGTGCCGCAGCCGCGTACGAGAAGGTGCTTGAAGCCGATCCGAACGATGCCCGCGCAGCCCGCGAGCGTGCGAAGGCGTTGCTGTTGGCCCGTTCCGCCAATGCGAACGTGCGTGAGGTACGTGCCGCCGCTGCCGACAATCCCGATGATGTTGAAGCGCAGCTTGCCGTTGCTGACATTGATATGATCGGCGGTCAGATTCAGGATGCGTTCGACCGTTTGCTGGATTTCGTTGCGGCCGGTCACAAGGCTGATATTGAGCCGGTGCGCAAGCGTCTGCTGGAATATTTCACGATTCCTGAGCCGACCGACGAGCGTTTGAAGCGTGCCCGCCGTCGCCTCGCCACGCTTATGTACTGATACGTTTATTGACTTAGATACCGTTTTGGGTACCGTTCAACCGTAGGCTGACAACCAAATCGTTCTTTACGGCCTACGGCTGTTTTTTTTTAAAAAAAAGACTTATTCCATACGATTGGTGCCGAAATAGTCAAGGAATTGCGGTCCGTCCGCTTCCAGTTCGGCTTCGAATTCGGATTTCCATCGTGAATATGGATTCGCTGCAAGTCCTTCATTGCTGAACCGCGATTGGTCGGTGATTTCGGTGGTGCAGAATTTCGGGATCACCAGATTGGTGACGGGTCCGATACGTTCCGCTTCCGCAATGATCAGGGGAGCGTTGGTGCCGCCGAATACGTCGATGTTCCAGCCATCTTCGTCGATCCAGTCGGTGAAACGGTTTTTGATGGTTACGTGTCCGCCGCGTTTGATGAGCTCTCCTGCGATGCGCGAATCCAAGTCTCGGCTCGCCTCATAGCGCGTGCCTCCTACGGACGGCCCCTTCACGGTGACTGATCCAAGCTGGAATTCGTCGCGATACTTTTCGAGCACGGCCAGCGGGTCGAGGTCCGGAGTCATGGCGATGCGAACGGACTTTGTTTTCAATCGTACGCGCAACGCGTAATTATCCTGATGAACGTAATAACTTTGCACGATTAATGTCGGACTGTCGCTGTCATCCAACTGCGTTGGCAAAGCACGGCAGAAAAAACGGCGCATGTATTCGAAATCGCCTATATTTCTGCCTGAATCCTCAACCATATTCTCAGTCTAGTGGAAAATACGCGGTAAATGACGTTATTGTGCCGCAAATTATGACGTAATACTCTTCGTTCCCCGTTCTATACTCGTCACCTCCCCTTCATAGTTGGGTATGTTGCCGAAAACCCATTCAGACTTACTTTGCCAACATGATGATTAAGATTCAAAGACCATTTTTCCGTAAAAAGTGTCGCTTTCATCTCAAGGCAGTGTAAAGTAGGTTGACGCACGGGTTTGTAGCTCAGTGGATAGAGCGTCTGTCTCCGGAACAGAAGGTCGTGGGTTCGATCCCCATCAAGCCCACCACAAAGACATGTGAAGGGCCGGGCGCTGAGCCGGTATTTGGAACATGGGACAATGCGCGTCGATTCCATGGGTACAGTGATTGTTTGAGATTGCGTTGTCGTGGTTTGCCGCGGCCTGAACGCAAGCAAGATGCAATAACACATTCTTCAAAGGAGAAACATTATGAGCGAGAAGATGGAAGAGGTTGCGACTTCTGAAGCCCCGGCGGCGCTGGGCGCTTACAGCCAGGCTGTGAAGGCCAACGGTTTCGTGTTCGTCTCCGGCCAGCTGGGCATCGACCCGGCCACCGGCGAACTGGCTGGCGAAACTGCCGGCGAGCAGGCATCCCAGGCGCTGAAGAACATCAAGCACATTCTTGACGCAGCAGGCACAGGCATCGAGCACGTCTGCCGTGCCACCATCTACATGAAGAACGTCGAAGACTTCCATGAGATCGACGACGTGTACGCGCAGGCCTTCATCGGTTCCGTGAAGCCGGCCCGCGTCGCGTTCGGCGGCAATAACATTCCGAAGGGCGCTCTCGTCGAGATCGACGCCATCGCTGTGCTCTGATTTCAGTGCGCTGATTGCAAATCTCCAGGGAATTCCTTTTCAGGCTCGTATGCGGTTTCTTACGCTGCATGCGAGCCTGTTTTGTTTATGCAACCTCATGATTGCCGCAAAAGTGAACAGCAGGCAACATGTTTCCACCGATTTCCGTATAGTAATGCGTTTGGGTATTGTGCAAACGCATGCAAACGCATGCAAATGCAAGAACGCGCCCAGCCAAATATGAAGGAGCAGTCGCGCATGACCGAATCGCAAGTCAACGCATCTACTGCAGGCACTGACGCCGCTGAATCCGCTGAAGTCGAGCAGGGCGGTCTTGAACGTAAGATGGAAACCCGCCATCTGACCATGATTTCGCTGGGTGGCGTGATCGGCACTGGCTTGTTTCTCAGCTCCGGCTACACGATTCACCAAGCCGGCCCTCTTGGCGCGATCATCGCGTATGGCATCGGATCCATACTTGTGTATTTTGTGATGCTCAGCCTCGGCGAACTGTCGGTGGCCATGCCGTATGCCGGCAGTTTCCACCTGTATGCGAAGCGTTTCATCGGCCCCGGCACCGCGTTCACCATCGCCGTGCTGTATTGGTTGAATTGGGCGGTGGCGCTCGCTTCGGAATTCACGGCCGCTGGTCTGCTGATGCAACGTTGGTTTCCTGATTCGCCCGCGTGGATTTGGTCCGCCGCGTTCATTGCAGTGGTGTTCATGCTCAATATTCTGTCGGTGCGACTGTATGGCGAGTCGGAATTCTGGTTTGCGTCCATCAAGGTGTTCGCGATTATCGCGTTCATTGTGGTCGGCTTGCTCGCCATGTTTGGTGCGATTCCGATTGCCGGTTACGATCATGCTCCGCTGTTTGAGAATTTCTATGATGACGGCTGGCTCCCGAATGGTGTGATCCCGATTTTCTCGACGCTGCTGACGGTGGTGTTCGCGTTTTCGGGCACTGAGGTCGTTGGTGTTGCGGCGGGGGAGACGAAGGATCCGGCGCAGGCGATTCCGAAGGCCGTGCATACTACGGTGTTGCGTCTTGCGATTTTCTTCATCGGCTCGATCGCGGTGATGTCCGCGCTGATTCCGTGGCATCAGTCGGGTGTCGACGCGAGTCCGTTTGTGCTCGTGTTCCAGTCGATCGGCATGCCGTTTGCCGGCGATGTGATGAATTTCGTGGTGTTGACGGCGGTGCTGTCCGCTGCGAATTCCGGCTTGTATGTGTGCTCGCGTATGGTTTGGTCGCTTGCGCAGGAGGGTATGATTCCGCGCGCGCTCGGCAAGACGAATTTCCATGGTGTGCCCGTGTTCGCGGTGTTTTTCAGTATGGCCGGATCGCTGTTGGCGTTGCTGTCTTCCGTGGTTGCCGCTTCGACGGTGTATTTGGCGTTGGTTGCGGTTTCCGGCTTGGCCACGCTGGTGGTGTGGGCGTCGGTTTCCGTCTGCCACTTGCGTTTCCGCAAGCAGTGGCTTGCTCAAGGCCATTCGGTTGACGATTTGAAGTATCGTGCCCCCGGTTTTCCGTTCGTGCCGATCGCTGCGATTGTGATGTGCATTGGCGCATTGGTTTTGGTGATTTGCGATCCGTCGCAGCGCTCCACATTGCTGTATATGATTCCGTTCGTTGCGATCTGCTATATCGGCTATTACGCTTCAGTGGCCTGGCACAGGAAGCATGGCAAACTGCAGGATGATACGCGGGGCGATACGCAAGGCTGATTCTGTCTGCATAATCGGTAGACTTGGAGGAATGAGTCCAGAAGCGCTTAGTGAACTGATTTTCAATATTGCCAACAACCTTGTGAACGAAGGCAAGGCAGGCACCTTGACCACCGATCTCATCCCTCCACAGGCCAAATTCGCCGTCATGCGTCCGAAGGACCGCGCGCACGGCGATTGGGCGTCGAACGCGGCCATGCAGCTGGCTAAGAAAGCCGGCATGAAGCCTCATGATTTCGCTGAATTGTTCGCTGCGGAACTTGCCAATGCCGATGGTATCAAGTCCGTGGAAGTGGCCGGCCCCGGCTTCATCAACATTGTGCTTGATTCCGCGTCCGCTGCTGCCGTGGTTGACACCGTGCTCAACGAGGGTACGAACTACGGTAAGAACGACCATCTTTCCGGCAAGACCCTGAATCTTGAGTTCGTTTCCGCCAATCCGACCGGTCCGATCCATATCGGCGGCACCCGTTGGGCTGCGGTCGGCGATTCCATGGCCCGCGTGCTTGAGGCGAACGGTGCCAAGGTGGTGCGCGAATACTATTTCAATGATCATGGCGAGCAGATCAATCGTTTCGCGAAGTCGCTGGTTGCGGCCGCTCACGGTGAGGAAACCCCGATCGACGGTTACAAGGGTGCTTATATCGATGAGATCGCGCGTCGCGTCATCGATGAGGCCAATGCCGACGGCATTGCGATTCTCGACCTGCCGCGCGTCGACGGTGGCGCTGACAACGATGGCAATCCGTTGGGTGAAGGCGATTCCGAACAACGTGAGGAATTCCGCAAGCGTGCAGTGCCGATGATGTTCAACGAAATCCGCAAATCCATGAAGGATTTCCGTGTGAACTTCGACGTGTGGTTCCATGAGAACAGCCTGTATTCCGACGGCGAAGTCGACAAGGCCATTGCTGATCTGCGTGAACGCGGCGATATTTACGAAAAGGATGGCGCAACCTGGTTCGAGTCCACCAAGCATGGTGACGACAAGGATCGTGTGATCATCAAATCCGACGGCAACTACGCGTATTTCGCAGCTGATATTGCTTACTATCGCAACAAGCGCCATCGTGACAATGATCCGGCAGACATCGCCATTTACATGCTGGGTGCCGACCATCACGGCTATATCGGCCGCATGATGGCCATGTGCGCCGCATTCGGCGACGAACCTGGCGAAAACATGCAGATTCTTATCGGACAGCTTGTCAACGTGCTGAAGGACGGCAAGGCAGTGCGCATGTCGAAGCGTGCCGGCAATGTGGTGACCATTGACGATCTGACCGACGCTATCGGCGTGGATGCTTCTCGTTATTCGTTGGCACGCACCGACTACAATTCCCCGGTCGATATCGACCTGAACCTGCTCGCTTCGCATTCCAACGAGAATCCGGTGTACTACGTGCAGTACGCGCACGCCCGCTCCTGCAATGTGGACCGCAACGCAGCCGCCGCAAACATCACCTACGAGGGTGCCGACGTGAGTCTGCTCGACACCGCCGCCGACGGCGAAGTGCTTGCCGCGCTCGCCCAGTGGCCGGCCCTGCTGCGCGAAGCCGGCGACCTGCGCGCCCCACATCGTGTGGCCCACTACTTGGAAGATCTTGCAGCCACCTACCACAAGTGGTACAACGTGGAACGCGTGGTGCCTATGGAACTCACCGATCCGGAAGCTCGCGGCGAACAGGCCGAAGCTCTGCGCATTGCCAAGGCTCCGGAACCGGCTCGTGCGGCTGCACGTTTGAAGCTCAATGACGCAGTCAAGACGGTTATCGCCGAAGGTCTTGACCTGCTTGGCGTCGCAGCCCCAGACCGGATGTGATCGCCATGGCAGTCACCCCCATCTGGCCGGCCGGCTCCGACGTGAACGAACAAGGTGAAATCACGTTCCATGGCCGCACTGCCGAAAGCCTACTGAACGAATTCGGTTCGCCGCTCTACGTTATCGACACTGATGACGTGCGAGCCCGTGCCACTAAATTCGTCAAGTCCGCGGCAAATGCGTTCAACAACACCGTAACCCACGTCAGTTTCGCCGGGAAAGCACTGCTTTCCAAGGAGATCTGCCGCATCGTCACCGAATCCGGCATGCTGATTGACGCCTGCACCATGGGCGAGATGCGTATCGCGCTTGCCGCAGGCGTTCCCGGAAGACGACTCGTGCTGCACGGCAACAACAAGTCCGATGCGGAAATCGAACTCGCCATTACCGAAGGCTTCGCCAAAATCGTGGTGGACGAGCCGAACGAGCCGGCCCGTATCGCCGAAATCGCCAAGCGTCTCGGCAAGCGCGCTCGCGTGATGTTGCGTGTTACGTCCGGCATTCATGCGGGCGGTCACGAGTTCGTGTCTACCGCGCACGAAGACCAGAAGTTCGGCGTCGCCTTGCTGCCGGCCGGTGCCGATGCGAGCAAGCTGAACGTGCTTGACGATCTGACCGACGTGACCCCCGCAGGCTCGAACGCACGCCTAGGCGAAAGCGAAAGCGCAGAACGCCAGCTGCAGTACGACATCAAATACCCGTACGACATGAGCCACGAGAAGGTTTCCGAAGGCGACCGCAAACTCGCCGAAGCCATGACCATGGTGGCTGATGGTCCCGCGCTCGCCGTATTGAAGGAGATCTACCGCCATCAGGACGTGCTCGAACTGGTCGGCGTGCATTCGCATATCGGTTCGAACATTCACGATGCGGACGCCTTCATTCAGGCCGCGAAGCGCATGATGCTGCTGCGCAAGACCTTCTACGCCACCGACGCATACACACTGCCGGAGGTTGACTTGGGCGGCGGCTATTCCGTGGCCTACACCGATGGCGAGGATTCCATGGATCTCGATACGGAACTTGCCCGCCTTGCCGATGCGGTCACCGCCGTGAATCGCGCGCTTGGCATGCCCGCTCCGGTCATTTCGTTCGAGCCTGGCCGTTGGACGGTCGCTCCGACCGGCGTCACCTTGTATCGCGTGGGCACGGTCAAGCCGGTTCAGCTTGCCGGAAACGCGAAAGACAAGGCCGGAAATCCGGTTACGGAACGCGTGTACGTGTCTGTTGACGGCGGTATGAGCGACAATATTCGCCCGGCATTGTACGGATCGGATTACACTGCGAAAATCGCCAATCGTGAGGGTTCCAGCGAAACCAAGTTGTGCCGTGTGGTCGGCATGCATTGCGAATCGGGCGATATCCTCGTCAACGAGGTGCGTCTTCCTGCCGACATTCAGCGCGGTGACGTGCTTGCGGTGCCTGTTACGGGCGCATACGGTCGCACGATGGCCAGCAACTACAATCAGGCGCTGATTCCTGCGGTTGTTGCCGTATCCGAGCAAGATGCGCATGTGATGATCCGCCGTCAGACGGTCGACGATCTGCTGGATTGGGATGTGAGCGAATAGCGATTCGTGGCGTTTCGCTCGTGTTTCGTATTGTTCATGGCGATTCGTCTCAAATTGCGGACGCAATATGGACGCAGCATGGATGCAGCATGGACGGTTTTCGGGGCAAAGCTCAGAAACCGTCCATTTTCGTATGATTTCGCGGTCTTACGTCATATCGGGACCGTACAATAGGCAGGGTTACACCAATACTTCACATTCAAGGGAGGATGCCTTGGCACAGGAAGATGTTGCGCCGATTCGCGTTGGATTGTTGGGCGCGGGCACGGTCGGCTCTCAGACCGCACGCCTGCTGGTGGAGCAGAAGGAAGAGCTTGCCGCACGCATCGGTCGACCGGTCGAATTGACCGGCGTCGCCTGCCTTGATCCGTCGGAAACCGACCCGTTCCCGTGGATCGACAAGTCCGTGGTGACCACCGACACCATGAGCGTGGCCACCAATGCCGACATTGTGGTCGAGCTGATCGGTGGAACCGGCGTGGCCCGCAAGTTCGTGCTTGCGGCCATCGAATCCGGCGCTTCCGTGGTCACCGCCAACAAGGCGTTGCTGGCCAAGTATGGTCCGGAAATCTATGCGGCCGCCGAAGCCAAGGGCGTTGACATTTACTTCGAAGCCTCCGTGGGCGGTGCGATTCCGTTCCTCAAGCCGCTGCGCGAATCCCTCGTCGGAGACAAGGTGACGAGTATGCTCGGCATCGTCAACGGCACTACGAATTACATTCTTGACGAAATGACCACCAAGGGCCTCGACTTTGACGACGTGTTGAAGGACGCTCAGGCCAAGGGTTATGCCGAAGCTGATCCGACCGGAGACATCGAGGGCTACGATGCGGCCAACAAGGCGGCCATCATGGCCACGCTTGGCTTCCACACCAACGTGACCATCGACGATGTGTCTGTTGAGGGCATCACCAAGATCACCGCCGACGATATTGCCGCCGCAACCTCCGAAAACAAGGTCATCAAGCTGCTGGCCGTGGTGGAGAACGGCGAGGCCGGCGTGTCTGCCCGCGTGTATCCGGCGCTGATTTCCAACGATCATCCGCTGGCTTCTGTGCACGGCTCTTTCAACGCGGTGTTTGTGAAGGCCGAAGCGGCCGACGATCTCATGTTCTACGGCCGTGGCGCTGGCGGCGCTCCGACCGCTTCCGCGGTGGTCGGCGATGTGGTGACCGAGGCTCGTCACATCGCACAGGGCTGCACCGGCCCGGCCATTCCGCTGTATAAGGATTTGAAGAAGGCTCCGATCGAGGCTTCCAAGGCCGAGTTCGCCGTGCGTTTCGTGATTCACGACAATCCGGGCGTGCTGGCAGCCATTGCGGCCAAGTTCGCCGAGCATGGCGTGTCCATCAATGGTGTGAACCAGGACCTCAAGCCTACGCTGAAGGATCCGGGTTATGATGGCGAACTGCAGCAGCTGCGCTTGGTCACGCACATGACCGACGAGCTTACCCTGCGTGAAACCGTGAAAGACGTGTGCGCACTCGACTGCGTGGTCGGAGAGCCTTCCATCCTCCGCGTGCTTAACTAACAGTCATGAGACGGCTGCTCAAATCGTTGCGATTGGGCAGCCGTCTCTTTGTTCATATTCCGGCTGCTGTGTTGGGCAATTGCTTGCCGATTGTTTGCTGAATTACCTGCCGATTATGGGCTTGAATTTGACTCTTGTACCCTTTCGGGTATACGGTGCTACATTTGTAAAAAATATGTGACGAAGGACGACGAGAGATGACTCCAGTTACTCGTAAAGTACGCGTACGTGTTCCGGCCACCAGCGCCAACCTTGGTTCTGGCTTCGATACGGTCGGACTTGCTCTGGACTACCACGACGAACTTGAATTCACACTGAGCGCCGATCCGGTGAACACTGCGGCTCAGGTGATGATCGAAGGCGAAGGCGCCGATACCCTCCCGCGTGACGAAACCCACTTGGTGGTTTCCACGTTCCGCCGCGCATGCCAGACCTTCGGTCTGGGGCGTGTGGGCTTCATTCTTCAGGCTTACAACAACATTCCTCAGGCGCGAGGCATGGGCTCTTCCGCCGAAGCCATTGTGGCCGGCATTGCCGCCGCGGCCGCTTTCGCGCAGGATGACGAACTCAACCGTGATGCCGTGTTCGAGCTTGCCGCCGCCATCGAAGGCCATCCGGACAACGTGGCTCCTGCCGTGTATGGCGGCCTGACCATGTCTTGGGACATGGAAACCCCCGAAGGTGTCGGTTCCGTGCCGATTCCAGGCGGCGAGCCGCTGCACAATGGCTTCCATACCATCAACTATCGTGTTGCCGACGATCTGACAGCCGCCGTGTTCGTACCGGATTATGAACTGTCCACCGAAAAGGCGCGTCAGGCGCTGCCGGGACAGCTGGCGTTCAAGGATGCCGTGCACAACGTGTCTCGCGTGAGCCTGCTGCCGGCTGCCATGAATCCTGCGATGCTGGCGACTGGCCAGCGTCAGAACGCCAACGCATTGCTGTTCGCTGCCACGCAGGATCGCCTGCATCAGTCGTATCGCGCTCCTTTGATGGAGCCGTCGTGGGCGCTGATCCAAAAGCTGCGTTCCCGCGGTTTCGCTTCCACTGTTTCCGGTGCCGGCCCATGCGTGCTGGTGCTTCATCACGGCGACGCCCGCGAACAGTTGGAACAGCTTGCTTCCGAAGAGCTCGCTTCCGGCCATTGGCGTGTGCTGCATTTGGGCATCGACACCAAGGGTGTGCAGGTGGAACGCGTATGAGCAATCCCATTCCGCTGATTCTCGCCTCCAAATCCAAGCCCCGCCGTGACGTGCTCTTCTCGGCGGGCATTTGCCCTACGATTCGCGTATCGAACGTGGACGAGCCGGCAGCGCTTGAGCGCGAAGCGGCTGTCAGGGGCGTTGCCGTAAGCGATCTGAGCGTGGAACAGCGGGTGATGATTCTCGCTACGGCCAAAGCCGAAGCCGTGCATCAGGCGTATCGTAACGTTGCTTCCACCGCCGCGGCTGCGCACGGCGATCGCGTGATCGGATATCCGCTGAAAGCCGTTGCCAAATCTTCCGAACATTCAGATAATGCTGAAAATACTGGAGATTCTGCATCTTTAGAACATCCTCGTATTACATTGCGTGCGGACGAAGTGCAGTCCGCCTCCGACGTAAATACCCGCGATTTTTCTGGAATCACCATTCCTACGATCACTGAATCGATTGCTGATTTCGTTGATGGCAAGCCGAGCCTGACCCGCGCGAAAGTCGGTCCGCTGATTCTTGGCTGCGATTCCATGTTCCTGCTTGACGGCGAATGTTACGGCAAGCCGCATAGTGCTGAGGTGGCTCGGAAACGACTGCGTGCCATGCGTGGTGCCACCGGTGAGTTGTGGACGGGCCATTGCCTGATCGACTTTGCCACCGGGCGTTTCGCGCGAGGCGCGAGCAGGGCCACGCTGCACTTCTGCGAATATTCCGACACCGATATCGAACGGTACATCGCTACTGGAGAACCGTTGGAAGTGGCTGGTTCCTTCACGCTTGAGGGCTTCGGTGGAGCGTTCATTGACTCCATCGAAGGCGATCCGCACGGCATTATCGGCTTGAGCCTTCCGCTGGCGCGCCGTTTGGCCGCCGAGCTTGGCGTGGAATGGACCGATCTGTGGAATGTGACGCGAGCCGATCAAGAACCGAACGTTGAACACGATTCGCGAACCGGTGCTGCAAAACCGCTTCCTCCCAAGGAAAACGTGCATCAGCCGGGTGATGGTTGGATTGATTGCGATTGCGGCCGCAAGCATTGGGGCATGAACGGCGCGTCCGGCGTGCTGCTGGCCCGCCGAAGCGAACAGACCGGTGAGGTGACGCATGTGGTCATGCAGCATCGTGCGGTATGGAGTGCGGAAGGCGGTACGTGGGGCATTCCAGGAGGTGCCACCGCCGACGGTGAAAGCCCGATCGAGGGTGCACTGCGCGAATCCTATGAGGAAGCCAACATTACCCCTGAAGATATTGACGTGGTCGGATCGTACTGCGAAGACCACGGACCGTGGGCGTACACCACCGTGTTCGCTTTCGAAAAGCCGGGGCATCATGTCAATCCCAAGCCGAATGACGACGAAAGCATGGAAATCGAATGGGTGCCGATTGAGGAAGTCCCCAATCGTAAACTGTTAACCGCCATGCGTACCGACTGGCCCAATTTCGCGTCGCGGTTGCGCAGCTTGGCTCGGAACTGTTAGCTTCCAGAGTCTCTTTTGGTGCGTGGTATCGGCGTTGGTTTTTCGCTGATACCACGCGTGGTCGTAGCTTCTGTTTGATTGGACGCTCATACTATTCGGGCTTTGTGGCGATGCTGCACGTGTTTGCCTGACTATGAGCAGCAAATGAGTTATTAGAGCAATGTCAGATTGCTCTCATTTGGCATCGTGGCAAAAAGAATCCACATATCATCCTTTTCGACAGTAAGGGTTCCATGAATAGTTTTCAGTTGCGCTGATAATGCTGATAAGCCATATTGGCTTTTCGGAAGTTCTGTGGTTGGCTGAGTATCATTGTGCGACGAATTATATAGGGGATTGATTTGTGTGATTTCCAAGGTTCGTTCATTAGACAGGATGGAAAGATCATAACGGCATCCAGTTGGTGCGTGGCGTGCTATATTGGCGTAAATCTCGTTCAGTAGCATGACAAATAAGTGTTGTTCCGACTCGTTGAGGCGAATCGCTATCGAGTCATCAAGTATGCTTTTGCCTGAGAATCCTAAGTGATGCAAGTTATCGTCATGGTGTTTTAGCAGCGTATGGAGATACTGGTTAAACGGTGTTTCCGATGCCGATGCAGTGGTTACGTTTTTTCCGTGATGCTGAAGGTTTTCAATGATGAGATGAGTCTGTTTCAAAGCATTCAAGGCTTCTTGATTGATGAAGTCCCAAGATTGGTTGGAATCTGATTGATTCAACCTCATTTGACGTTGAGCCGTTCGAGCAATGAGCGACAAGCTATTGGTGATTGCATCATGCAACTGTGTCGCAGTATTGATATCTCGTTCTCTATTGTTAAGCAGCATGTGTAAATGCTCCGCTTCGCGGCGCCGCCGCAATGCGTCCTCTTGCCAACGCAAACCGCATCCCAGCAATGCTGTAAGCGCTAGAGCAATTAAGGTAGACGACAAAGTTCTTATATCGTTCCAGGAATGTGTCCAGAGCATTCCGATTGTTTGGATTCCGCAGATCAGTACTGATGCTATCAAGGAGGTGATATTGCTGTTGCGAAAACATAAGAAACCAAAGGCGACAAGCAAGGAATACAACGATGTCGGTCCAGAATCGTTCTGAAGCAGTGTGCCGCATAGATTGATAAGTAAAGCCGTTCCGAATGCGGCACGAGGATAAGCCGGGGAAAATGCGATGCATGCGATCTGAGAAATCGTCAGTACCCAAACATATGGTGAGTTGGAAGGATGAAAGGCCCAAGTGCATAAAACCATTGATTCTGCTATGAGAATGATGGTTATCGTAATCGGGGATAGTGGACACCGGGAGATGATTTGACGATGCATGAGATTATCTTCCGCCGAGCCATATGGCGACGGCTTGTCGAGCGGTTTTCGCCTTCATTTTTTTCATGATGTTGTGCATATGTCTGCGTACGGTCGCTTCCTTGACTCCTATTACAGCACTTATCTCGCGGTCGGTAAGCCCCTTTTCGGATACCAGGCCGATAACCTCTTCCTCTCGTACGGTCAATAAAGGTGAAGTTTTTTCATGTTTGAGCCGAGTTTGTGCCAGGATTGGTGTTTCGAATCCCGGTAAGGAATCACTTCTCTGTAACGTGGCGATGGCTTGAATGATGGCTTTCTCGTCATTCTTGCTCACTAGGCCTTGCACTCCTGCTCGTCGTGCCTTATGTTCATATGAGGATAAGGAAAAGCTGGTGACTGCCAACAGCCGTGTCTTTGTGTTGGTTAGTCTTATTCTTCTGCATAGTGAATCTCCTTGAATACCTTCGAGGGACATGTCTGTGATTAGGATGTCTGGTATGTCTTCGAAACGGGAGCAGTGTTCAAGGGCGTGCTGAGCGTCCATGGACGTCCAAAGTAGTGAAGCAAACGTTGCTTGTTCTTTGATGAGTTGTGTGAGTGCCGCCAACGCCATAGGATCGTTGTCCACCACGGCGATACGGCAGAATGAAAACGACTTGCTTGGGTTGTCCGCTGAAACCGTCATGCCTCCTCGATTCTTCCGAAGCGATTTGAAAGCAAACCTTTTATAAAAGGATAGGTTTCATTTGTATCGGATGCATTGCATTGTCTGCGAGAACTATAGTTGAATGTTGAAGACAGCGTTTTGAATCGGCTCCAAACGGTGAGAAATGACTACGACCGTGTGATCTTTGGCAAACATTTGTATTGCGTTGGATACTTTTCTCTCTGATTCCGCATCTAGATGAGAGGTCGGCTCATCCAAGATGATGATGGGTGTATTCCGTAGAAAACCTCGGATGATACTTAATCGTTGCATTTCTCCGGCAGATGCGTCGGAAATCAGATCAGAAAGAGCTGAGTCCAACCCATCGGGCAGCTTGCGATAGAACGATGTCAAACCAAATGGTTCAAACCAGCGAAGCACGGTACTGTCTGAGATGTTACGACCGAGCGTTAAGGATTCGCGTAAGGTTCTTCCATATAGGGGAGACTCCTGCAGGACAAGGGACACAAGATGTTCGCGAATGAATTTTCCTCCAAGTTGTTCGATGGTTTGTGTCCCATATTGGATTTGCCCTTCGGAAGGGGTGATGATTCCGATGGCAGTCAGAGCGAGGGTTGTTTTCCCCGAGCCAGACGGCCCAGTTACGGAAACAAGCCCGTTCTCGGGAAGCTCAAAAGACATAGCTTGAAATACAGCAGGGGAGTATGGGGAATATTGGACTGAAACATTGTCAAATCGAAGTTGGTGACATGAGTTTGCTAATTCGAGATTCCCCGTTAAGGTATGGGTGACCTGATTGTCGCCGATGAGAGGCTTGAGCCGCTCAAATGCGGCTAAGGCGGAAGCGATGCTGCTGATGGATGAGGTGAAGCTTCCTAGGGGAGAAACCAATACCAGTAGGAAAGTAATGATTACGGCCAAGGATTGATATGAAAGGTCGTTGGAAGCTATTCTCATGCTTCCAAGGAATATGACGATAATCAAAAAGAATTGGGCTGCAAGTGAAGATATAGGTGACAGAATCGCTAGAATACGGGCTAGTTTTTTTGATGAATGAAATAAACTTTCTGAAGCTAAAGTATAATTTCTAATTGATTGTGTTTCCAAGTTGTTTGCTTTTACAAAAATGGCACTTGAAGCAAATTTCTGAATATTCTCACCGATATGGGAATACTGCTGCTGGATGCTCTTAGTGAGTTTTGCGATCTGTTTTCCTGAGATAAGAGAAATTATCAGGATTAATGCAAGTAAGAAGATAGTGGTCAAAGAAAGAAGGGGGTCAATAATGATGATAGTGATTGTGGAGCACAATATAAGTAAGATTGTTCCAGGTAAGGAAAGAACTTGAGGGCTGACGATGTTTTTTGCAACTGTGATATCTGAGATTGTTCTCGATGCTAGTTCGCCGTTGGAGTATCTTGCCAACTCTGAAGTACTAAGGTTAAAAATATGTCGTCCAACTAATAATTGAAGCTTAAGTACAAAGCGCTGGGAAAGCAGCTGGCTGCAATAATTGGTTAAAGCATTGAGTAGTGAGTTGCTGACGAATAAAAGAAACAGAATAATACAATATTGAATATCGATGGTGCCGTTCGATGAAAAAAAGCCCACGAGGCTTCCGATATATAGAGGTTGTACATATATTAATATATTGGAAAAAATATTGATGAAAATGAGAAGAAAAATAAGGATTTTTGATCCTCGTAGAAGGGTGTATAGGACGGATGGCATAGTTTTCTCCTCAAAGTATTGCTCATTATGATAGTGGATGAATTCAATATGAATTCATCCACTAGATTTGGTCTTTTTAGCAGATCAAGAGAGAAATCGAACTAAACTTTTTGCAACTGAATGCAACGCTGACGGAGGACGCGCCTGCTGTGCGTTCGGTTTCTTCGACATACAGAGCTTGCATTTGGAGAATCTCGTTCATTGTGGCCACCTCCTTTCCGATAATGGGAATCCGGGGAAAATGGATAAGACGTTACCGCTCAATGCATAAATCCAGCCTATTGTTCCGGTGGCAAGGTCATCTGAAAAACGATATGAAAAATCGCCTGGTGCATACAGTGATTCGTCATCGCTTTTCTGAATGAGAAAAAGCGATGCATAATCGAGCGCAATCTGTCTGGAGGTTTGATCATGGCCTGAAAGGGTAAGAAGTGTGCCAATGAGTCCGGCTTCTCCTTTAAAAAGACCGGCGTGTGCGCAGGGGCGCGCGATTAGGGCGTTATGTATGGATGCTAGATGCTCTTGTTGATGATTTCGGGTGCTTGGATATTGCGTTCTGCGTTGCATTGTAAGACTCACGCCTGCGCTCCCAAGTGAGAAATATGGCATCAAACGAGAATCGTCGGTTGCCAGATTGCATATGCCGTCGGTAATGTTCAGACGTTGCAGATCTTGCTGAAGGCATGTATCGGCAAGGTCCAGATACTTTTGTGACGAAGTGATGTCGTACATACGCATGCATGCCAAGGAAACACCGGACCAGCCATATAGCAACCCTGTTGGTGTTGCGCTGGAGTCGTATATGAGGGTATTGTTGGGCTCCGTAAGCACTGCAGCGCATCGTTCTATGCATTCTTCTGCGATTTTGAGGGATATATTATCGTGATAATGTTCGTGATAGTACGTAAGGGCAAGAATTATTCCTGCATATCCCGATTCGATGGAGATGGAAGTAATGCCTTTGGAATCAGAAGATGCGATATGCTCTGCGAGCATGTGAACGATATGTTGCGCGATATGCCGTTGCTTGGCTCTGATTGCAAGTTCGATTATTCCGGCTATCCCGGTGAATAAACCATATGAGAAATATCCTTCAATATAGCTGGGAAGATTGGAATCAATAGTGTTGAGCCACTCTGGAAGTTTTGCCCGTAATGCTGGATGATCGGGTGTAAAATCAAGGAGTGTTTTCCAAACTCCGGCTCCGCCGTAGGCCAAGGAGTATCGGTTTAATCGGTGTTCATATTGAAGTGGATCTCCATGAATGAGACTTGGTGAAGACCAGTCGATTGCAGCTGAGAGTGAGTCGCGTAAATCTTTGACGATTCCCTGTATGCTGGTGGGGCGATATTGTTTGGATGCGACGAGAGCGGTTTGGTTTGCTGACGCATCGATACCTTCTGATTGTGCGGCATGAAGGATAGCGTTAAGGATTGTGCTTCCTTCCAGGCCGTACTCAGAGGCGATCCATTGTTGCATTTCTTTAGGTTTGTTTGATCCCAGCATTTCGATAGTGCTTATCGGAAGTAAAGCGCCTCGAATTGAACGGTAAAGGCCTGTCCAATCTCTTGTGTTCAATGGGTCGTTGACCGAATCAAGATACCCAGGTGTGCCGATGGAAAGAGAGTGATCGTAGTCGTGAAGGACTGCTGTCTCAAAATCAATGAAAACCCCTTGGCCGGTATCAGGGTTAACGATAATATTATGCGGTTGAATATCTCCGTGCGCATATCCTTCTTTGTGTAATTGCAAGAGTGTTTGCGTCAGATTCTTGACAATAATTTGTAATGTGTTCAAATACTGCGCAGTTGCTTCAGCGGACTTGCTTCGGCTGAAAGGATAGTTTAAAGCGAGCCATCGGCCCAGTGTCATCGATTGTTCAAAGGTCTCTACGATATAGTGATGCTCCCAGGCGTCGAATTCGTCGATAATATGGGGTACTCCGTTAAACTTTTCAAGAGCTCTTAGTATTTGTGCTTCATGCTTGATTCTTGCTATGGCATCATGACCTGAGGCGTCCAAGCCGCAATGTGGACGTCCTTCTTTCATGATGTAGTCGGTACTGTCTTTTGAAACTTGATATATGCCTCCGCCTGTGCTGAAGTGAAGAGCTTTTCGTACCTCAAATCCATGGAAATCAGGAACTTGTTCGCCGGATTCCTGCGCACGTTGATCCTGAGTAAGAAAGGCTGGTGTTGTTACCCAATTGGGAACTCGATAATAGGGAACTCTGGCATCCTCCACATATGATCCATCAGGTTTTATGACGCATAATGTCCCTGTGGGGTCCTGAATCTTCTGAAATCCACCATAGCGGTAAAAAATCGGCCCTTGTTTGTATCGCATGTCACTCAGGATGTATGGTGCGGAACGATACTCCACGAGAAGCGCATCCAAATGGGTTATAGTGTGTTTAAGGTCAGTTTCATTGGGATATATGGTGATGAATTTACCGCATGCCGCACGATTTCCGCTCTTTGAATTCTTGAGTAACAGTTTCCTTGGGGTTGTTGTAAATTTAAACGAAATGCTGTTCTCGAAACAATATGACGATACAATGGACAGCACCTGTTGAGCATTGCCTAAAGTGGATGATACATGTAATTTCCACCCTTGGATTGGAAGTATATGCTGTGCCGGTGCCACGTAAGACCAGTAATCGTCTGTGATCTTAATCCAGTTATTGGGCGGGTTGATGGCATACTCACGACTGTTGATGTCCGGGGTGGCGGGGGTGTAATGCAACCCAGGTTGACCAATGAAATCTCTATATTTTCCGTTCATGGTTTCCCTCTTTCCTATAGGCAGGCCGCTTCATCTATCCATGCAAAATAACAGGCTGATGGTGCTTTCCTTTTTGCAGACGAAGGCGATGCTGATTGTCGAACCTCCATCGTCTGGCTCTTCTTCGGGTAGTAGTAATTGTTGTAGTTCCAAAATCCACTTCATACTAATCTTCTTAAGTAAAATCGTTAGCAGACGGCAATGGACGCAGTGCTCATTGGCATAAATGTGGTCCATATACAAAGTGCCGCTGACAATGATGAAAAAATAGAGTTTGTTTTTATGTCCGTGTCTGCTTTCATTGTTTGTAATGTAAGGACTTTATTCATGATATTCCTACTCTGTTGTATTTTCTGATTATTGTTGAATTTTTTCGTAGAATTGACATGGTTTACATTGTGAATGTTTCTTAAAAGAAACTATTATTAATGTTATAAATGGTATTGTTCAAAGACAAGTGATGACGTACAACTTTTGTGTATGTGTGTCGTTGAAGGGTGTGATGTTAGCGTTCACCATAAGTGTGTGTACAATAGGCGAACGTACCAATAGTTGTGTGCGGGAGGCGACGGGGCATGGCAGGCAGGCGCAATGCAGGCAAAAAACGTCCTTCGATGTTCGAAGTGGCAAAATATGCGGGAGTGAGCCATCAGACCGTATCCCGGGTCATCAACCATTCGCCGGACGTTTCCGATGTGACGCGTGAGAAGGTGCAGAAGGCTATCAGCGAACTTGGCTATCGCCCTAGCAACTCTGCCCGTGCGCTTGCCTCGCGCCGTTCCCGCACCATCGGGCTCATCGCCGGCGGTCAACGGTTTTACGGACCGATTTCCGCGATTTCGTCGATAGAATCGATGGCTCGGCAACATGGTCTGTTCATGACGGTGAGCATGGTGCACGAGGCTTTGTGTACGCAGGCTGAGTTCGACGACCTATGCCGTACGTTCGATGAGATGAACGTTGATGCGTATATCTTCCTCACGCCGACTGACGTCATGTTTTCGGCGGCTTGCCGTACGCAGGTCATGCAGCCGCGTGTGATCGTCACTTCCACGCATGGCAGTATCGGCGTGCAGGATGGTTTGCGATTGATGTCTTCCGCCGATCGCCGTCGCGTATCCGTCGTCGGCGTGGACCAATGGTCCGCGATGGCCGACGTGATGCGTCTCGTCGTGGAATACGGGCATCGTTCCGTACTGTATTTCGCCGGTCCGAAGGATTGGCGTGATGCGGCTACGAGATTGGTGGCATGGAACAAGCTGTGCGCGGCCAATTCGGTCAATTCCGTGACGGTGCAGTGCGAGACCTGGGAATCCTCCGAGGCGTACGGCAAGATGAATCATATTCTCGACAACGTCGGCCGCGCCGGCGGCGGTTTGCCAACTTGCATGGTGTGCGCGAACGATGGTCAGGCTGTTGGGGTGGCACGCGCATTGCATGAGCATGGCGTGCGGATTCCGCAGGATGTGAGCTTGGTCGGATTCGACGACATGCCTGCGATGGACAACATGTTCCCTCCGCTGACCACGGTTCGTCCTGGTTTCGAGCAGTTGGGTGTGGCTGCGATGCGTGAGGCGTTGTATCTGTTGGGGGAGGGCGACGAGAATTCGTTCGCCGCGTCCCGGCATGGCGTTGGTTTGGTATCGGCGGAACTGATCAAGCGCAGTTCAATCGGTCCCGTGCAGCGACGTTGATGGTCGGCTGTTCTCCTCCTGTGATTTCGTGAACCGGTGCTGAGTGCGGACTCGGCACCGGTTCGCTGTTTCGGACGATTGCGCTGACGGATTGTTTCTTTGACACGCGAGTTTGTGCGGTTCGTAATTTGCGTTTAGAATAGTGAGCGTTAACAGTGAGCGCTAACATTCGGTTGACAGAGTGGTTGCGTAGGCGCTCGGACACAAGGAGTTTGACACTATGGTGCAGGAGCAGGAACTTGACGACCAAGTCGCATTGACCGCCGAGAAGATCCGTGCCGGTAAGACGAGCCTAGGCATCGAATTCGGCTCCACCCGAATCAAGGCCGTACTCATCGACGACACCTATCACACGATCGCCGCCGGCGATTATGGCTGGGCCAGCCATCTTGAGGATGGCCTGTGGAGCTATACCCAGGAAGAGATTTGGCATGGTTTGCGGTCCGCATACTCGTCGATGGCGCAGAACGTGGAAGCAGCATACGGAGAAAAGCTTATCCGTGTCGGTCATATCGGTTTCTCCGCCATGATGCACGGCTACCTCGCCTTCGACAAGAACGGCGAACTGCTGGTGCCGTTCCGCACTTGGCAGAACACCAACACTTCCGAAGCACACGAGAAGCTTTCCGAACTGTTCCAGTACAACATTCCGGAACGCTGGTCCATCGCACACCTGTACCAGGCCGTGCTCAACGACGAAGAGCACATTGGCAAGGTCGATTTCTTCACCACCCTCGCCGGTTACGTGCACTGGAAGCTCACCGGCAAGAAGGTGCTCGGCGTTGGCGACGCATCCGGTATGTTCCCGATCGACCCGACCACGCACACCTACGAAACCGAATTCATCGAGAAGTTCAACGCGATTCCGGAAGTCGCAGCCCAGCCGTGGAAACTCGCCGACCTGCTGCCGGAGCCGCTGGTCGCCGGCACTCCTGCTGGAACGCTGACCGAGGAGGGCGCCAAGCTGCTCGACCCGACCGGCACGCTGCAGCCGGGCATTACCTTCGCCCCGCCGGAGGGTGACGCGGGCACCGGCATGGTGGCCACCAACTCCGTGCGTGTGCGCACCGGTAACGTTTCCGCCGGCACCTCCATCTTCGCCATGGTCGTGCTCGAACACAAGCTGGAACGCCTGCATCCGGAAGTCGACCTCGTCACCACTCCGGCTGGCGATCTTGCAGGCATGAGCCACGCCAACAACTTCACGTCCGACCTCAACGCATGGGTTGGCCTGTTCGGCCAATTCGCAGCCGCGATCGGCACTCCGATCGACGCCGGCACCCTGTATGGCACGCTGTTCCGCGCCGCCATCGCAGACGACGTCGATTCCAACTGCGGCGGACTCATCAACTACCCGTTCCGCTCCGGCGAATTCCTTGCAGGACTCCCCGAAGGCCGTCCGCTGTTCGCACGCGGTCCGGAAGCCCGCATGAGCCTCGGCAACTTCATGCGCGCCCAGCTGTTCAGCGCCTTCTCCCCGGTGAAGATCGGCATGGACGTGATGACCAAGGACGAAGGCGTCGCGGTCGACTCCCTCGTCGGACATGGCGGCATCTTCACCACACCGAAGGTTGCCCAGAAGATCCTTGCAGCCGCATTCAACACCCCGATCAAGGTGATGTCTACTGCAGCCGAAGGTGGCGCATGGGGCATGGCCGTGCTCGCCGATTATCTGTGGCACGCCGATCAGCCGCTCGATGAATTCCTTGACGCTCGCGTATTCGCAGATGCAGCTTCCACCACGGAAAATCCGGACGAAAACGACGTTGCAGGATTCGAGGAATTTTTCGATCGCTTCCGCAAGGGACTGCCGATTGAGCACACGGCAATCGCAAATATTCCCTTGGAAACCAAGTAAGTTTTGTAGAAAGGAAACATATCATGGCAACTTTGGCTGATTACGGCCCGGAAGTACGCGCCGAAGTCAAGCAGGTGCGCGAAGTCGTGGCCACCCTGCACGAGCAGCTCATCAAGTGGAACCTCGTGGTGTGGACCGCCGGCAACGTCTCCCAGCGTCTGCACACCGCCGACCTGATGGTCATCAAGCCCTCCGGCCTGCGTTACGAGTACCTCACCCCGAGCTCGATGGTCGTTTGCGACCTCGACGGCAACGTGGTGGACGGTTCCGAAGCCCCGAGCTCCGACACCGCCTCCCACGCCTACATCTACCGCCACATGCCCGACGTCTACGGTGTAGTGCACACCCACTCCACCTACGCCACCGCATGGGCGGCCACCGGTCAGAACATTCCTTGCGGTCTGACCATGATGGGTGACGAATTCGGCGGTCCGGTGCCGGTAGGTCCCTTCCGTCTTATCGGTTCCGAAGCCATCGGCGAAGGCGTGGTGGAAACCCTGAAGAAATATCCGAAGTCCCCGGCCGTGCTCATGCAGAACCATGGCCCGTTCACCATCGGCAAGGATGCTGAAGGCGCCGTCAAGGCGGCCGCTATGACCGAAGAGGTCGCCCGCACCATGTGGGCCGCCAAGCAGATCGGCGACATCATCCCGATTGCCCAGGAAGACATCGACAAGCTTAACGACCGTTACACCAACGTCTACGGACAGCATTGACGTGACGGAGCGTCCGCTCGCGTTGCTCCGACCTCGACGTACCGTTGTACGCCTTCGCTCGGTGCGCCTTGCGGACGCGCGCGTCACGCCAGCGCTGCGCGCTGACAGCGTTGACACTGACTTGACGGAGCGGATTCTGCATGGTTCCGCTCTGTCACATAACACATACCTCTATCCAACACAATGAAGTAAGGAAACAACGATGGCAATGGAAAACCCGTTCGAAGGTAAGGAAATCTGGTTCGGCGTCGGTTCGCAGGACCTGTACGGCGAGGAAGCGTTGCGCCAGGTGGCTCAGCAGACCGGCGAAATCGTTGACGCGCTCAACGCAACTGGCAAGATCCCAGTCAAGGTGGTGCTTAAGCCGACCCTGAAGTCCTCCGACGGCGTCAAGGCCTTCATGACCGAAGCCTCCGCCAACCCGAACGTCATCGGTGTGATCACTTGGTGCCACACCTTCTCCCCGGCCAAGATGTGGATCCGTGGCCTCGAAGTGCTTACCAAGCCGCTGCTGCAGCTGGCCACTCAGCACCACAAGGAGATTCCGTGGGAGACCATCGACATGGACTTCATGAACCTCAACCAGGCCGCCCACGGCGACCGTGAGTTCGGCTACATGGTGTCCCGCCTCGGCATTCCGCGCAAGATCGTCGTCGGACACTACACCGATCCGGAAGTCGCCGAAAAGGTCGGCACCTGGGCACGCGCCTGCGCCGGCTGGAACGCATCCCAGAACATGAAGGTCATGCGTTGGGGCGACAACATGCGCAACGTCGCCGTCACCGAGGGCGACAAGACCGAGGCCGAACGCGTGTTCGGCGCTTCCATCAACACCTGGGCCGTCAACGAACTCGTCGCTGCCTACGACAAGGTCAAGGACGATCAGGTCAAGGCCCTCATCGAGGACTACAAGGCCAAGTACGACGTGGCTCCCGAGCTGCTCGACTCCCGCTACGACGAGCTCTTCATCGCTGCCAAGGAAGAGTGCGCCATGGTCAACATGATGCGCGAAAACGGCTGCACCGCCGGCGTTGACAACTTCGAAGACCTTGGTGCCCTGCCGCAGCTGCCGGGTGTCGGCCCGCAGCGATTCCCGTCCGAGTACGGCTGGGGCTTCTCCGCCGAAGGCGACTGGAAGACCGCCGTGCTGGTGCGTATCGGCGCCGTGATGGGCTACGGCCTTGAAGGTGGCGCATCCCTGATGGAGGACTACTCCTACAACTTCACCGCCGGCAACGAGCTCGACATGGGTTCCCACATGCTGGAAGTCTCCCCGTCCATCGGTACCATCGCCAAGCCCAAGCTGGACATCTACCCGCTGGGCATCGGCGGCAAGTCCGATCCGGTGCGTCTGGTGTTCTCTGGCAAGCCTGGCGACGCCGTCGTGGTTTCCATGGCTGACGAGCGTGAACGTTTCCGTCTGCTCATGGACGAGGTCTCCATCGTCGAGCCGCAGGGTTCCCTCAAGAACCTGCCGTGCGCACGTGCTGTCTGGAAGCCGAAGCCGGACCTCAAGACCGCCGTGCAGTGCTGGATCGCGGCCGGCGGCTCCCACCACACCTGCATGACCACCTCCGTCGGTCGTGAGGCTTGGGAGGACTTCGCCCGTATCGCCGGTGTCGAGCTCGCCGTCATTGACGAGAACACCACCGCCCGCCAGTTCGAGAAGGAACTGCAGCTGAGCGAAATGTACCACCGTCTCAACAACCGTCACTGAAATAACGGAGCGTTGCGCACGTTATCTTCGATGACGCTGCGAGCGTCATCGAAGATGCAATAAAAAAATACGGGCCGCCGCTGGGAAATCCCAACGACGGCCCGTATTTTTCTCTACGATCGCCCCATTCAGCGCTTGCCGGAGTACAGCTGCTGATCGATCACCTGCGCGAACACGCGGTTCACTGCCGGACGCACCACTTTCAGCGACGGGGTCAGGCACTTGTTTTCCTGCGTGAACTGGGTATCTAGCACTACGAACTTTCGTACGGATTCGGCGCGCGAAACCGTTGCGTTCGCCTTGTCCACATACTTCTGAATCTCATCATGTACGGCAGCGGCGGTCGCGATGCGGTCGAGCGGAGTGTCTGCAGACAATCCTACGGACGGCAGCCAAGCTGCCAATCCTTCCGGATCCAGCGTGACCAGCGCACCGATGAATGGGCGATTGTCGCCAACAACTACCGCATGCTCCACAATCGGACATTTCACGATTTCCTGTTCCATCGGAATCGGGGAGACGTTCTTACCGCCGGCAGTGATGATGATGTCCTTCTTACGGCCAGTGATCGTAATGCGTCCTTCGTCGTCGATCGACGCCAAATCGCCTGTTTTCAGCCATCCATCCTCGGTGAACGCTTCCGCCGTCTTCTCGGGCAGATTATGGTAGCCTCTGAACACGTTTGGTCCCTTGACCTGTAGTTCGCCATCATCGGAAATGCGTACAGATGATCCCGGAGCCGGTTGGCCGACAGTGCCGATCACATTGTCGGTGACGCGGTTGGCTGCGAACGGCGCAGCGGTTTCCGTCATACCGTAACCCTGAATCATCGGCAGGCCGATACCGTTGAAGAAATGCGCCAGAGATACGTCCAGAGGAGCGCCACCGCATGCCACGTAGCGGATGCGCGGGCCGAGGGCGCCACGCACGGTACGGTATACGGAAGCCTCATACGAGAGATGCTCGGCGGTCTGCTTTATGGTCGGCTTCTCACCAGCCTGCTGCATGCGCGACCAATCGCGTGCGGCCTCGGCAGCCTTGAGGAACAGGCGTCCCTTCCAACCCATGCCGGCCTTGCGGGAGGCTGCGTTATACACCTTCTCAAACACTCGTGGCACGCCCAGCAGATATGTCGGTTCGAAGGAACGCAAATCGGGCAGCAACGTCTTTGTGTCCGGCAGATAGCCGACCACGCCGTCATCGGAAGCGATCGACGCGTACTGGATGAACCGTGCGAAACAGTGGGCGAGCGGCAGGAAGAGGAGCAGTCGCGGATGATCTTCGAGAACGATCTCATGCAACGCCAGACTGCCCGCGCGCGTGATCGATATGAAATTGCGGTGCGAAAGCTCGGCACCCTTTGGAGCTCCCGTCGAACCGGACGTGTACACGATGGTGGCCAGATCGTCTGCATGCACCGAATCGATGCGCGCTTCCAGCTCCTCGTCGGACACGGTGACGCCCAAGCCTTCCAACGCGCCCATGGCGTTGGAATCGAGCATCAGAATGTGCTTGAGAGACGGGCAGCGGTCGATTACGGAGTCGAGACGGTCGAAGCGCTCGCGATTGTCGGCGATGGCCAGTTTCACATCCGAATCGTTGAGGATGCGCTCGGCTTGCGCTGCGGAATCAGTGTCGTAGATCGGCACATTGACCGCGCCGATTGCGGCCAGTGCGAAGTCGAGCACACCCCACTCGTAGCGGGTGGCGGAGAAGATGGTGACGGCGTCGCCCTTGGCGATGCCGAACGCGATAAGACCTTTGGCGGCGGCGATCACATCCTTGTGAAATTCGCCGGTAGTGACCTTCATCCATTGGCCGGGGGCGGTTTTGCGTTCCGCGATCACGGTATTCTCGCCAGTGCGCGCGATGCGTCCGGTAAGCAGGGAATAGATGGATTCGTCGTCGCCGACCTCGACGGATTCGCCCGGTGCGGTGTACTCGGTGAGCATGGAGCGTTCTCTTTCTCGCGGTTTTTGCGTTATTTCCGCGTATTTCTGCTTGTGATGCGTGCGGGAGCGATGCAAACCGTGTGTCCGCGTTACCTACCCCTTGCGCACCTCGTATATGGTAAGTTACGGGTCCGTAAGTCTGCATTGTGAGAAGCGACAAGAAATATTTGAGCAACTTTGTATGAACTGACAAACGATTGAAAATCGTCAAAAGTCAAACGATGGGTGTCGCGCTGTGTCTGTTCAAAAAAAGTTTGACGTAACGGTTGCGGGGGTGCTGCCATGCTTCCCGAATATCCCCGAAACGACGGTAAAATCAGCGAAATGCGAAGAAATGGTGGTGCGAGCGATTTTTATCGAGTACACTCACGAGTGACGCAATTTACCCCTTGCGTCAGAGGGCTGCCTGCTCAACGGCGAACATCCAGCCTTTCTCTTTTCAACGTTGCTGATTTGAGGTCGATTATGGCAATTCGATTGCGACGGTTCGCTGTATGCAATGCGCCCTTGACGATTGCGAGCTGCCTTGGATAGGCTGAAAACGGTTTGCCACGCACCGGTTTTCCCGTATTGGCCTGTTGCGATTCGTTTGTTGGATGCATGGCGATTGCGCTTTGGGCCGTAGGCGAGCTGGCAACGCGAGTGCGCTCATTGGACGGAAGGTGTTTATGTTTGACAAGAGGCTGTTCTCCCTCGCTCCCGGCGTGGGGAGGTTGGTTGCGGCGAAAGTGTTCTGCCAATGGATCGGGCTGCTGTCCAACGTCGTATTCGTGGTGACGGTGGTGGTCATGCTTTCGCCGGTGCTTGCCGTGGTGGAATCGGCGTTCGATCCAATGTTCTCCATGGGCGATAGTGGACTGCTTTCCCGCATGTTCGTCGGCCTTGGCTACGGCGGATTCAGTGCGGAAACGTATATCGGATGCGCGCTGGCAATTGTGGTCTGTGCGGTTCTGCGTTTTCTGATGATGCGCGCCGCGGCCTATTTCGGCGCAGAAGCGGCCGAGCGTGTCAAACTCGCTTTGCGTGAACAATTATTCAATAAAATGCTTGCGATTGGACCGTCGTATTCGCAACATATCAGTACTGCCGATGTGGTGCAATCTGCCGGTGAAGGCATTGAACAAATCCAAAGCTTCTTCGAATTATTCCTACCACAACTGTTTTATGCGATTCTCGCGCCGGTAACGTTATTTTTTATAGTTGCGCCGATTAATATGCCGACGGCTGTTACATTGCTTGTATGCGCGCCGTTGATTGTATTGATTGTTGGCATGGTCGCAATGCGTACAGCCCGAGTATTCAAAAAATATTGGGGCAAATACACCGACATGGGATCTATGTTTCTTGACAATGTACAAGGTCTTGAAACGCTGAAAACTTTTGACGCGGATGCGCATGCCGCCAAGAAAATGAACGAGCAGGCGGAACAATTCCGCGTAATGACCATGAATGTTCTGCAAATTCAGCTGCGCTCGCTCACCGCCATGGACGTCGTCGCATACGGGGGTGCCGCGGCCGGCGTGGGCGTGGCGATCTGGCAGTATGCGAGCGGTGCCGCATTGCCGCTTGCCGGCGTGCTGCTGATAGTGCTTCTTTCCGCGGATTTCTTCATTCCGCTGCGCCAATTGGGGTCGTTCTTCCATGTTGCGATGAACGGCATGACTTCAACCAAGCGTATTTTCGCATTGCTTGATACGCCGATTCCTGCGCACGGAATGCAGGGAATGCCGGAATTCGGCGCTTCCGATAACGGTGTGGACGTGTGCTTTGATGACGTGTCGTTCCGATATGCGGACGTGGCTGCGGATACGGCTGTGGCGGATGTGGAAACCGGGGAAACCGGGGAAACCGGGGAAAAATCCGGTGTGGTTGGTGCCGGAAAAACAGGCATGCCGAAAGATGACGATGGTTCGGTCGTCGCATTGCATGGCGTCTCTTTCACTGCGCGGCGCGGGCAGGTGACCGCCATCGTCGGTCCGTCCGGATCCGGCAAATCTACCGCCGTCGAACTGCTCGCCGGAAATCTTTCCGGATATGAAGGATGTATGTGGCTGCGGCCCGGAAACATAGGAAATAACCCGACGCAACGGTACCAAATCGCCGATCTTTCCATCGAATCCCTTACGAGAGAAATCGCCATCGTGGCGGCGCAAAGCCACCTTTTTGCAGGGACGTTGCGCGACAATCTGCTGATGGCCAAGCCGGATGCCACCGAAAACGAACTGTGGCAAGCGCTGGAAGCAGCACATATCGACGAATTCGTGCGTGCACAATCGCAAGAACTTGACCTGACCATCGAACAGGGCGCAAGCAATCTGTCTGGAGGCCAAAAGCAGCGTATCGCCATCGCTCGCGCATTGCTGCGGGAGTCTGCCGTCTACATTTTCGACGAAGCCACCAGCAGCGTCGATGTGGAAAGCGAAACCCTGATTCTGCAAACCATTCGTGCGCTTGCCGATCGCGGCAAAACCGTGATCATGGTGACGCATCGCATGGCGAATGCGGCCGACGCTGATCATGTGGTGGTGTTCGAATGGGGCCTCGTGGCGGAACAGGGCACGCACGCGGAACTCATGCGAGCCAACGGAACATACGCCAAACTGTTCCAAGCCCAGCAAACCGTGGAAAACGTAGGTCTACGCAATAACGCAACCCATTCCACCTCTGCATCCCACGCACTTAAAGTGTCCGATTCTGCAGAATCAGTCACGCAGCGTGCGGAAATGGGTCTCCAAGTGTCCGATTCTGCAGAAACGGACAACCAACTCACTAAAAACACCGCTCAGTTGTCCGATTCTCCCAAATCGGTCACGCAGCGTGCCGAAACTACGTCTCGGATGTCCGATTCTGCAGAAACGGACGCACAGGGTGCGAAAACGGGCGTTCGTATGTCCGATTCGGCAGAATCGGACGCGAAGGCAATGCCGACGGCGCGGGTGATTGCGCGTTTGCTCAAAGAGGTTGGGCCGCAGCGCAAGTACATGATCGTCGCGTGCGTCTGCGGCACGCTCGGCCATCTCGCCGCCACTTTCCTGCCGGTGTTCGGCATCGCGGCGGCCTTCGCCGCAGTCGGCTCGCCGGTCTGGAACCTCAGCGTTCCCGCGGCGCTCGCAGCCATGGCCGTATGCGCGCTGATCCGCGGCGGCATGCGTTACGCTGAACAGTTCATGAACCATAACGTGGCGTTCCGTCTGCTTGCGCTATTCCGTGCGAAAGCCTTCGCAGCCCTGCGCCGTCTCGCCCCCGCCAAGCTTGCGGGCAAAGGCAAAGGCGACCTGATCGCACTGGTCACCACCGACGTGGAACTGCTGGAAATCTTCTTCGCACACACCATCAGCCCGATCGTCATCGCCGTTGTGACCACCGTCGTCTACACACTCGCACTGCTCACCCTAAGCGCACCCCTCGCTGTGACGTTGGTCATCGCGCACCTCACCGTCGGCGTCATACTGCCAAAGTTGTTCGCGTCGGCGGTGCGAGGCGTCGGTCCGAAACTCCGCGAGGAATCCGCCGCCCTTGACGACGAAATGCTTGACGATATGCGCGGTATCGGCGAAATCATCCGCTTCGGCCAAGGCGATGCCCGGCTCGCTTCCATCACGCGGCGCACTCTTTCATTGTGGGGCAAACGTTTACGATTGAGTGCGAAGAATGGCGATTTTGCAGGATTGGGCGCGGTGTTGGTGATGCTGTTTACCGCAATTGCAGCTTTCCTTGTGATGACGTTGTGCACCGTGGTTTTCACTGCCGCCGATATGCCGGAAGGCCTGATTTGGATGGGTTCCGCGGATTCGAACGCCCCTGCGCTGGTTGCGGCTTTTGTATTGCTTGTCAGCTCGTTTGGTCCGACGCTTGCATTGAGCGCGCTGCCGGCGAATTTGACGCAAACGTTTGCTTCGGCACGTCGCCTGTTCGCATTGATGGATGAGGCTCCCGCTGTGGTCGAGCAGGGGAGCGAACGCCCGGAATATCAGGGCATGACAATGCGCGATGTCACATTCGGCTATGGATCCGGCGCCCGTATTTCCGGCGAACGCACGCCAAACGGGCGGTCGGAGTATGCGACTGGCATGTGTCCGGCACGCCCCGCGGAAGCGCAATCCTCCGGCGAACAAGGTGCCGGCATCGCCTCGCAACCGGTGCTCGAGCATGTTTCACTCGATGTTTCACGGCAGGGCATTCTCGGTATTCAAGGCCCGTCCGGGCGTGGAAAATCAACGATGCTGAAACTGCTGATGCGCTACTGGGATCCGGATTCCGGCACGATTTCGCTGTCGGATGTTCCATTGCCGCAGGTTGACGCCGGATGGCGTCGGCGCGTGCAGACGATGATGGGGCAGGAGACGTATCTGTTCGACGGAACGATTCGCGAAAATCTCGCTATTGCCTGCGATTCTTTCGATTCCGCAGCTTCTGCCATTCCCGATTCCGTATTGCGCGAGGCGCTCGCCAAGGCATCCGCGCTCGAGTTGGTCGATGCGCTACCGAACGGCTTGGATACGCAGGTCGGTGAGCTGGGCGGCCGCCTTTCGGAGGGTGAGAAGCAGCGCATCGGATTGGCCCGCATGTTCCTGCGTGACGCCGATTTGGTGCTGTTCGACGAGCCGACGAGCCGTCTTGACGCCTATAACGAGTCGGTGATTCTCGGGTCGATCAATGATCTTGCCGAGCGGGGGAGCGCCGTCGTGCTGGTGTCGCACCGCGATTCCACCATGCGCATCGCCGAGCGCATACTGCGTATGTAGTGTGCAATACGCGAATCCATCTGTACCCCCGTCCGCAATGTGGTCGTATGAAAATCATGCGTCATTCGTATTTCTTATAGCGTGCATCGAAAGTGCGGTCGAAAGGAGCCGTGCGCGCGAATCGAAAGCGAATGGCGCATATCAGGCAAGAAAAGCGAACGAAATTGCGGAATCGTCGGCGGAATCGAAATCGTAAGAAAATGAAACAATCATGAAAATGATAGTCAGAATTTAAGAAAAGCAACTTTTTGAGACGTGCAAATATTCAGTTCACATGATTTTGTAACGAAAAATCGTTAGTATCTGTGTCAAGAGATATCCGCTCTGCAGAAGGGTGGAATACGATTCGACGAAAGGCTGGCGATGGCCAACAACAGGAACGAACTGAACAAGAATCTGGCGCAGATGCTCAAGGGTGGCGTGATCATGGACGTCACCACCCCGGAGCAGGCGAAGATCGCACAGGATGCGGGCGCGTGCGCGGTGATGGCGCTTGAGCGTATTCCGGCCGATATTCGTGCTGCCGGCGGCGTTTCCCGCATGAGCGATCCTGCCATGATCAAGGGCATTCAGGAAGCCGTGTCCATTCCGGTCATGGCAAAGGTTCGTATCGGCCATGTTGCCGAAGCCCGCATTCTGCAGGCCATCGAAATCGATTACATTGATGAATCCGAAGTGCTGAGCCCCGCCGACGACGTGTACCACATCGACAAGAACCAGTTCGACGTGCCGTTCGTGTGCGGCGCGAAGAACCTGGGCGAGGCGCTGCGCCGTATCGCCGAGGGCGCTTCCATGATCCGCACCAAGGGCGAGCCGGGCACCGGCGATGTGATCCAGGCCGTGCGCCACATGCGCACCATGAACAAGCAGATCCGCGAGCTCGTCTCTTTGCGCGACGACGAAGTGTACGAGGCCGCCAAGCAGCTGGCCGTGCCGTACGATCTCGCCAAGTACGTGCACGACAACGGCCGTCTGCCGGTCGTCAACTTCGCTGCCGGTGGCGTGGCCACTCCGGCCGATGCCGCGCTCATGATGGAGCTGGGTGCCGAAGGCGTGTTCGTCGGCTCCGGCATCTTCAAGTCCGGAGATCCGGCCAAGCGTGCCGCTGCCATCGTGCAGGCCACCGCCAATTGGCAGGACGCCGACCTGCTCGCCCGCCTTTCCGAGAATCTCGGCGAGGCCATGGTCGGCATCAACGAAGACGAGATCGAAACCATCATGGCCGCCCGCGGCGAGTGATTGCGCTGTATTTTCGTGCGCTGTGCGCTGCGTGCGGCTGTCGGCATGTCTGTTCGATGCGCCGCGCGCAGCCCGTTTCGCATGATTCGCGATGGTTCGGGTAAGGAGATCCGATGGTTGTTGCCGTTGAATACATTTCGAAGGAAGAATCGACTGACGTTGCCGAAGGTGCGGCTTCCGCACAGCATGGCGTGACCGGCATCCTTGCGGTGCAGGGGGCATTCGCCGAGCACGCCGCGATGCTGGATCGGCTTGGTGCGCCGTGGAAACTGCTGCGTGCCGCCGAGGATTTCGACGATTCGATCGACCGCGTGATTCTGCCTGGCGGCGAAAGCACCACGCAGGGCAAATTGCTGCGTTCGACCGGCTTGTTCGAGCCGATCGCCGCGCATATCGCCGCTGGAAAGCCGGTATTCGGCACATGTGCGGGCATGATTTTGCTCGCTCGTCGTCTCGATAACGACGAGAACGTCTATTTTGGCGCGTTGGATGCGGTCGTGCGCCGCAATGCGTATGGACGTCAGCTTGGTTCGTTCGCTGCGACCGCCGATTTCGGTTCCGCTACTGGCGATTTCGCCGTTTCGGTTGCGCCGGGGGAGCGCGTTCCGGAAAGTGCCGCTTCCGAGTCTATTGTGCTCAAGGATTTCCCGCTGGTGTTCATCCGTGGACCGTTCGTGGCTGAGGTTGGCGAACAGGCCACGGTCGAAACGTCGGTTAACGGCAATGTGGTCGGTTTGCGTCAGGGCAAGATTCTCGCTACGGCGTTCCACCCCGAACTGACCGACGATACCCGCATTCACGAGCTGTTCTTGGGCCTGTAAATCCGTAGCCTGTGGTCCATGTCGCGGCTTGACCAAGCGATCGGCGGCTTTCAAGGGTATTGTTTTGGAAGCCGCCGTTTTTATACGTGGTTTGCGGGTTGTTCGGGTTTATCTGGGTTTATTCGGGACTCTCTGGTCCTCTTCGGAGATATCCTCGGGATTCCGATGCCTCTGGGCATGCCTTGGCTGCCTTGTCTATTTTGAAAGAGTCGAATTTCCAGGCGGGAAACTGGCTTTTTCGCATACGGGGGTACTGTTCAAACGACTTTAAGCCGATTTTATACCCCCGTTTGTGAAAGGTCCCGTATTTTTTACCATTTTCGACTTTTTCGCGTAGGAGGGGCAACAAAAGTCATAGGTAGCCATTCGCCTTGCATTCAGAACTGATGCGTGGATTTTCCGATGAGCTCGCAACCCGTCCGAAAATGGGGAACTTGCTCAGAAATAGACTCACATCAATCCACAGGAATATCCACATTCATTGACCCAAATGGATTCTGCCATGGGTTATCCACAGCCGACACGCCTTTATCGCGCGTTTTTGCATTCTCCGACCACAACCCCGGTTCGGCTGGACAACTACGAATGTGCTTCAATACCGTCGAAACATGAATGAGATGTACAAACCTTTGATGGCTCGATCCCTTGAAGAAAGGCAGTCCATCACTTGGGAAGCGTGCCGTGAGGCTGTGTTGCTTGGTCCAGTCAGCCATATTTCGGCTGTCGATATGTGGAAGGTCGAACGGCCGTCGCAAACGAATTTTGTTTCGGACAAGCTACATGTCACCGTTTCGGACCCCCGATTGAGTCGTCTTTCGTCGCCGGATGCTTATGTGCATTGCTGGTCGGGGCTTGATTCAAGGCATATTCGATATACGACTGATGGCATTGGAGTCCTGAATGCGGAAACGACATGGGCGTTGATGGCGAAAGGCACGCAGGTTGACGGATTGACGGAATTGGGGGAATCGATGATTCGACATGGCAGGACCACCGAGTCGAAGTTGCGTGATTTCGTGGAACATGAGACGTTTCAATGCAAGGCAAAATGTTACGACGCGCTTACGTTGATGGACTCGCGCAGCGATTCACCTAAAGAGACGCAGACGAGGCTTTGTTTATATTCTTACGGATTGTGGGGTTTCACATCGAATTACTCTGTTCCGGGAATCTCATTCGATAATGGCGCCGCGATTACGCTCGATTTGGCCGATCCGGAATTGCTGATCGGCATCGAGTATGACGGCGACCATCACCGCACGGACCGGACGCAATGGCGTCGTGACGCATGGAAGCGCAGGCAGTTGGAAAGCATGGGATGGACGGTCGTCTCGGTTACTCAGCTTGATTTGTCGGATGAGCCGCACCGTGCTGCGTTTGCGATGAATATCGCCGCCATCCGTGCACGCAAGTTGGGACGTCCGATTGCGTTGAGCACGCCGCTTCCGTGGAGAAAGGTGGCCTGTCGTATGCGAAGAATGCGGAGAATCTGACTTTTTCGCGTATGGGGGTATGTTTTTGATGATTTTGAGCTATATTCATCCCCTCTATTCTGTGTTGATTGAGTTTTTTGCCCCATGATCTGACTTTTTCGTGTATGGGAATGCTATCGGACGCGCAATCGAAATTGACAGAATTGCAGAAGTATCTATTATAAAGTATTGTCAATAGATACACAGTTGTATCAAGTATGTTCGGAAAGGTGAGAATGTGCGAACCTTCAATGATGAGAGCAAAGAAAACAACAAATCCAAAGAACCTAGCCATACCAGTAACTCCGATAACCCCAATCGCCAGCCCTTCAAATGGCCGGAACTGCTGACCGACAACGGCAAAGGCATCGCATACGGCGGTGATTACAATCCCGACCAGTGGTCGGAAGACGTGTGGGACGAAGACGTCCGCCTCATGAAACAGGCCGGTGTCAATACCGTGGCCGTGGCCATTTTCAGCTGGGATCGCATTCAGCCGGAAGAAAACCGTTGGGATTTCGGCTGGCTTGACCGCATCATCGACAAGCTCGGCAAAGCCGGCATTGCGGTTGACCTGGCCTCCGCAACCGCCACCGCGCCGCTGTGGCTGTACGAAAAGCACCCGGAAGTGCTGCCGCAAGACAAATTCGGCCATCCCGTCAACGCGGGATCGCGCCAATCCTGGAGCCCGACAAGCCCGGTGTTCAAGGAATACGCGCTCACCCTGTGCCGCAAACTAGCCGAACGCTACGGCACCAACCCGTACGTCACCGCATGGCATATGGGCAACGAATACGGCTGGAACAACCGTTACGATTACTCCGACAACGCGCTCAGTGCTTTCCGCCTGTGGTGCGAACGCAAATACGGCACCATCGAAAACCTCAACAAGGCGTGGGGCACCACCTTCTGGGGTCAGGAAATGAACGGTTTCCACGAAGTGCTCATCCCGCGCTTCATGGGTGCCGATTCCATGGTGAACCCCGGTCAAAAGCTTGATTTCGAACGCTTCGGCAACGATATGCTGCTCGACTTCTACAAGGCTGAACGTGATGCAATCGCCGAAATCTGCCCCGACAAGCCGTTCACCACAAACTTCATGGTCTCCACCGACCAGTGCTGCATGGATTATGCCGACTGGGCCGAAGAAGTCAATTTCGTGTCGAACGACCATTACTTCCATGAGGGCGAATCGCATATCGACGAACTGTTCTGCTCCGACGCTTTGATGGATTCCCTCGCGCTCGGCAAGCCGTGGTATGTGATGGAACATTCCACTTCGGCCGTGCAGTGGAAGCCGCTCAACGCACGCAAGCGCAAGGGCGAAACCGTGCGTGACTCCATTGCGCATGTGGCCATGGGTGCCGACGCCATCAACTTCTTCCAGTGGCGTGCCTCCGCATTCGGAGCCGAATCCTTCCACTCCGCACTCGTGCCCCACGCGGGCGAAGACACCAAACTGTTCCGCCAAGTGTGCGAACTGGGCGCAGCGCTGAAAACCCTCGGCGACGCTGGCGTGCAGGGCACCGAATTGGAACTCTCCGACACGGCGATCCTGTTCAGCGCGGAATCCGAATGGGCCACACGCTCCGAAACCCTGCCAAGCATGAAGCTCAACCATTGGCATGACGTGCGCGACTGGTACCGTGCGTTCCTCAACGCCGGCACCCGTGCCGACATTGTGCCGCTGAAATACGATTGGAGCGCATACAAGACCGTCGTACTGCCGACCGTGATCATGCTCAGCGCCGAAGATACGCAGCGTTTGGCCGATTTCGCAGCTGCCGGCGGCCGTGTGGTCATCGGTTATGCAACCGGACTGATCGACGAAAACTTCCACACCTGGCTCGGCGGATACCCGGGAGCCGGAGACGGCCTGCTGCGCGAAATGCTCGGCATTCGCGGCGAAGAATTCAACATTCTCGGCGCCGAAGCCGAAGGCGAGCCCGCTGAGATTCGTTTGAGCTCCGGAGCGGTCACTCGCCTGTGGCAAAACGACGTGAACGTCGACGGCGAACGCGCGCAGGTATTGGCCACCTACGAAGGTGAAGAAGCCGACGAATGGGAGCTCGACGGCACCGCCGCAATCACCCGCAATCCGTACGGTTCCGGCGAAGCATATTTCGTCGGATGCGATCTCAACGTGGCCGATCTCACGCAATTCGTGAGCGCCAATATCGTGGAAGATTCTGCGGATCCGGTCAATCCCGACGTGCTGCACACCGTACGCAAGTCCGCAGACGCAACCTTCGATTTCTACCTTCCGCGAGGCAAGAAAGAAATCGCATTGCAGGGCATCGACGGTGAGCCGGTCTACCTGTTCCAAACGGAAGCAGGGGAGCAGGCGGGCAGCTATACCGTGCATCGCAACGGCGTGCTCGTCGTAAAGCGCGCGTGATCCCGTGTGATTGATTGCGTGACCTCACGCAATCTCATGCAACCTCACACAACCTGAGCCCGCCATTCTGAAACTCAAGAATGGCGGGCTTGCCATAACTGGTAAACTTTTTACCGGCATATTCAACAATCACGGAGACGAACATGGGCGAGTCAAAGCCGGAGCCGAAGCCGGACAAAAAACGCGTCACCCTACGAGACGTGGCCGAAGAGGCAGGCGTTTCACTCAAAACCGCATCCAACGTGATCAACCATTCCGGCCGTATGACCGACTCCACGCGAGAAAAAGTCCAGGAAGTCATCGACCGACTCGGATACCGCGTGAACGTGTCCGCGCGCAATCTCAACCGCGGAAAAACCGGTTTCATCACACTCGCCGTACCAACATTGACCGCCCCATACCTGTCGGAGCTCGCCAACCGCGTAATCGACGCGGCCCGCGGCTACGGCTACTCCGTATACGTCACCACCTACGCCGAAGGATCCGCACAAGGAGCGCAATCACTCCTGCGCAACTTCAACACCACCGTCTCGGACGGCATGATCCTGTCGATCTCCGAAGTCGAAAACCTTGAAGCGGCGGACTTGGACGTGAACTATCCGCTCGTATGCGTGGGCGCGCGTTCCACACACGGCAAAGCCGACCACGTTACCCCCGACGATATTCAGGAAGCCCGACTCGCAGCCGAATACCTGTTCGACCATGGCGCAACCCGGCTCGCGGTAGTCGGATCGCGCACGGAACCGGAGCATATCGATTCCGTGCGTGAAGCAGTGGAAGGCAATGCGCAACTGCGACTTCGCGGCGTGCTCGAAGCGTGCGCCGCGCGGGGAGCGGCATTCGATTCCCGACTGGTAATGATCACTGGGCAGGATTGGACGATCGGCTCCGGCGCTCGCATTACGCAGCAGCTTATTGATTCCGGGATTCCATTCGACGGTATTGTGGCGTTCAATGACCAGCTTGCGTTGGGTGCGCTGTTCACTTTGGCTGCGAACGGCATTTCCGTGCCTGAACAGATGCAGGTGATCGGCTTCGACAATATTGAAGAAGCCGCATATTTCCAGCCTCCGCTGACCACCATGGATTCCTGCCTTGACTGGATTGCGCCGACTGCGGTCAGCCGTATCCTCGATCGGATCGACGGCACGTGCACGCTCGAACCGAGTTGCATCACCACCCAGTCGCACGTGATCGCCCGTGCCACCACCCGCGCGTAGCTGACCTGCCGTCTGCACAGCCAGTTCCGGACTTGCACAGCCGCAGAACAGGACTTGTGCGGACGGGAATTAGCGTCAGTTTGCCGGCAATGCCTGCGCGGGGCAGCCGTGCAGTACGGAAAGCATCGCTCGTTTTTCCTGCGTGGTGACGGTCAGCCCGTACTTGTCTTTCACGCCAATCTGCCGAGCCACATAATCGCAACGGTATTCGCTGTTCGTCGGCAGCCAGTATGCGGCCGAAGCGGAACCCTTCTGCTGATTCGCCGGCCCATCCACGGCCAGCAGATTGTACATGTCGTTGCCGAATTGGTACAACTTCGCATGATCCCACGTGTTCGCGCCCGACTGCCATGCATTCTCCAGCGCGACTACATGATCGATCTGCACCGCCGAAGATGTTTTCACTCCGCGCACGAACTGAATGGTCTGACCGGTATACGGGTCATCAAGCGTGCCCGATGCAACCTGGCAGCTGCGGCTGTTCTTATATTGCACGTTCGTCAAATCGCGGGCGAGCACGTCTTCACGCACGTCGCAACCATTGCCGTCGTTGTCGGTTTCTCGGAATCCGAACGCGTCGCGATCATATCCGGCTTTGCTGGGATTGTCATCGACCATAAGTTTTTCCAACGTTTCCGCGGCAGTGCCGGTTGCCGTGTATTCGCCGGTAATCTCACCTACGGTCGGATTGACCTTCGGCAGAAGCATGCCGATAGTGACGCCGATTACCGCAACGACGACCAGCAGAATGAGAATGCGTTCCAGCGGACCGTCAGCATTAATCCAACTTTTTTTGAACCGTTTGCCAGCCCGCTGAATATCACGCACATCTTGTTCAATATTCCGATAATTATAAGAATTACGATTATTCTTTCGTGCCATAATTATTGAAATAATACATGCGACACACTGAAATTGCGGAATTGGGAATATCAGGCGTAAGTGAACGTCATCGGATCATGACCTGCGCGCGTCGGACCATCAAGCGCGTCAATCGCGGCATGCTCTTCAGGAGCAAGCGCGAAACCGAACAGATCAAGATTCTGCTTCTGTCGTTCCGCATGCGTCGACTTGGGGATGATGATTGTTCCATTTTCGATATGCCAGCGCAGAATCACCTGTGCCGGGGTGACCCCGTGCGCAGCTGCGATACGTTCAATCGTGCCATTTCCAGCGTTCAAATCAGCGCCGCGGGCCATTGGCGAATACGCTTCCACTGCAATGCTGTGCGCCTTGCAGTATGCCACAACCTCGCGCTGCTGCCAAGTCGGGTGCAGTTCAATCTGGTTGACGGTCGGATATTCACCGGTTTCCTCATACAAGCGGTCAAGATGTTCGGGCATGAAATTGCACACGCCCAGTGTGCGCACGCGGCCTTCCGCACGAAACTCCTGGAATGCCTTCCACGTTTCGCCGGAACGCCAGTCGAACGGAGTCGGCCAATGGAGCATATACATGTCGACGTAGTCGAGCTGCAGCAGACCCAGCTGCCGGTCGAACGCCTTGCGCGCGGAATCGTACCCCTGTTCCGAATCGCGCAGCTTCGTGGTCACCCACAGATTCTTGCGATGCTCGCCTTGCGTGAAGCCCGCATTGCGCAACGCACGCCCCACACCGGCCTCGTTGTTGTATCCCGCGGCACCGTCGATGTGCCGATAGCCGGCTTCCAGTGCGCTCTCAACTACGGGAGTAACGCCCTCATCGTCGATGCGCAGTACGCCCAAACCGATCTGCGGAATCAGATTGCCGTCGGAAAGCGTAACCATCGGAGTATGGAAAGTAGCCATGGAAACAACCTCTTGAATCGAATATGCGATGTTCTCTACACCAGTTTAGCGGGAGGCGTAACGGCCGTAACAATTCCATGCAGGTAAGCGCGCTATAACGTTGCGCGGATATGGAGGACAATATGGATTCAAAGAATGCAATGACTACTCCTCAACCACAATCTCACCAGCATTACGGGCACGCGCTTGCCGGCATCCTCGGCCCCGCTTTTGTGGCTGCTGTGGCATACGTGGACCCAGGCAACGTGGCTGCGAATGTTACTTCCGGAGCCACATACGGCTATCTGCTGGTATGGGTGCTCGTTCTGGCCAACTGTATGAGCGTGCTCATCCAATACCAGTCAGCCAAACTCGGCATCGTCACGGGCCGGAGTCTGCCGGAGATTCTGGGCGAACGTCTGGGGGATGCCGGCCGGTTCATGTTCTTCATGCAGGCTGAGGTGATCGCCATCGCCACGGATCTGGCGGAGGTGATCGGCGGAGCGATTGCACTGAAACTGCTGTTCGGTCTGCCGTTGTTCGTCGGCGGCTGCATTATCGGCGCGATTTCCACGGTGTTGCTGATTTTCCAGAAGGGGCCTACGCATCGTCTTTTCGAGAAGATGATCATCGCGCTGCTGTTGGTGATCACGTTCGGCTTCATCGCGGGTCTTTTCATCGACCCGCCGAATCCCACGCAGGTGGCAACGGGCTTGATCCCGCGTTTCAAAGGGTCCGCGACCGTGCTCATGGCCGCCTCGATGCTGGGAGCCACGGTGATGCCGCATGCGATTTACCTGCATTCCACACTCGTCAATGACCATTATTCCGCGGGGCAAAAGAAGCCTGACATCAAGACGCTGCTGCATGGCAGCAAGGTCGATGTGGTATGGGCGTTGCTTCTGGCCGGCACGGTGAATCTGGCGCTGCTGATTCTCGCGGCGAATTCGCTGTATGGCGTGACCGGCACTGATTCGATCGAAGGCGCGCAGCATGCCATCGCAGCCGCTCTGGGCCCTGTGATCGGCACGATTTTCTCAATTGGACTGTTGGCTTCCAGCCTGAGTTCCACATCGGTCGGCACGTATGCCGGCGCCGAAATCATGCATGGACTGTTGCGTATCAAAGCGCCGATGTGGGCATGTCGCGTGGTGACGCTTGTGCCGGCATTGATTGTACTGTGGTTTGCGAAGAATCCGACGGAGGCGCTGATCATAGGGCAGGTGATACTGTCGATCGGTATTCCGTTCGCGATCATTCCGCTGATGAAATACACTCACGATCGCTCATTAATGGGCGACTATGTGGATGGTCCGGTGAAATTCGCGATCAATATGGTAGTTGTTTCGCTGATTGTTGCGCTTAATGTGATTCTCGTCTTCCTCACACTTTCCGGCCGCTCCTGATGCACATCCCGTTTTCTGTGTGGATTACGGCCGCCAAACATTGCAATGAAAAACCGTATGCCAGTGCTTGGTAGATGGTCGCCAATACTGGTAGTACGAAGAACGACATCATGGAAAGGAAAATAATGCGATCAAGATTCTTGCGATATGAGATCAACATGAAGAGGCATAATGCGATTCCCAAGACCGCAATTGCCTGCGAAAGAAGATAGTAGTTACCGCGATGGTAACGATTGTGGTCATCGAAATAGTAGAAAAGACCAGTGAATTGAGTGATGATGAGTAAAAGAATTCCGCTTGCGGACAATGCGTAGACGGCATACAATGCGGCTGGTTTGCGATGATTATGGTTGCTTACTGTCAACCAAATATAGGTTGTGAATAAACTCATGAAAATATAATTAATGCAGAATACGGAGAAATTAACGAGTTGCACCATGTAGTATGCGGTTTCTCCGGGATTGTTGAGAAAATACTAGCTGAGCGCGTCGGCTCCAAGAAGAAGCATGCAGGCGATCTGCATAAGTATTTTGATGCGAGTGCGTCTGGTTTTTGTGGTGTGGCAATGAGAATTCCGCCTGTGCAAATCAGGCATATGAAAATGCCCCACAACTCCATGCAGATGTGGAACATGGCTCTAATTGTCATCATTACCCTCCGGCACTGCCTACGCCGAAAACTTGCCTACCGTTTTGCGTGTCATGATGCCTCTAAATGGGGGAGTGTTACCCCGAAATGACAAAAACAGGGATTCGTAAGCGAATATCCAGAGGAACGCCACCGGAATGCTGCCATGTGCCGCAATGCTGCCATGTGCTGCAATGCTGCCTCACAATCCACTCAGTAAGCGCAATTTCGCAGTCCTCAAGCATCCATGTCATATGGGCTGTCATATAGTTTTTTGCGTTTGAATGTGGAGAAGGTGATTGATGTCAGCGAAGCGGAACATGTCCCGAGCGCTTACTCGAGAGGAATCGTATCAGAACGGTCATTTAACGCGCACGGCGTTTATTTCCATTGCGATTCTTACATTTATTACGTTCGTCGGTAATTTCACGCAATTGCAGCTGAGCGCCGCGTTGCCGACGATTGTCAGCGATTTTGGTATTTCCGTTACGACCGGCCAGTGGCTTACGTCGATTTTCCAGCTGGTCATGGGCGTGATGGTGCCGCTTACGGCATACCTTACGAGGCGTTTTTCGACGCGCGAAATCGTGCTTGTTTCCATGGTCGTGTTTACGATCGGTTCGGTATTCGCCTGGCTTGGTCCAACATTTTTGATGGTGCTGATCGGGCGTTTGCTTGAGGCGGTTGGTACGGGTGTGATGTGGCCGGTGCTGCAGATCACCGTGTTTTCGATCTATCCGCTGTCTCGCCGCGGTTTCGCAATGGGCACGGTTGGCATGGCGATGAGCGTGGCTCCGGCGATCGGTCCGACGCTTGGCGGCGTGCAGACGGATTTGAACGGTTGGCGTTCAATTTTCCTCACGTTGACCATTATCGGCGTGATTTCACTGCTTCTTGCCTATTTTGGATTGCATAATTTCGGCGAGAACGATAAAACCGCGAAGGCTGACTTTTTCTCCGTTGGACTGTCTGTTTTCGGCTTTGGCGGCTTAATGTTCGGCTTTACGAATATTGAATCGTATTCGTTTGTAAATCCGATGGTTTGGCTGCCAATGTTGATTGGTATCACGGGAATTATTTGGTTTGTGTTCCGCCAGATTCATGGCGCTCGCAGGCAGGTCGAAAATCCTGAAGCGCAGCCGCCGTTGCTGAATTTGAGTGTGTTGAAGAATCGTAGTTTTACTGTTGGCACGATCACGGCCGCGCTTTCGTTCTTCGCGTTCAGTTCGATTATGGTGATCATGCCCCTGTATATTCAGGATTGCCGCGGCTATTCCGCTGCAATTAGCGGCCTAGTGATGCTTCCCGGCGCGCTCGGCCAGTGCATTTCGCAGTTTTTCGGCGGCAAAGTGCTTGACCGTTTCGGCGCACGCCCGGTGGCGTTGGTCGGCACGATTACTTTGTGTTTCGGCACGGTCATGATGAGTTTGATTTCCATGACCTCGTGGATTTGGTGGGTATCGATTTGGCAGTTTGTGCGCCAGATCGGCATGGGTTTCGTGTTGATGCCGATCACCACATGGTCGCTGAACTGTTTGGAACCGGAAGAGGTGAGCGCCGGATCCGCGGTGACGAATACGGTTCGTCAGATCGCGGGCGCGATTGGCGCCCCGGTGTTGGTTATTTTGATGGAGACGTTCACTTCGTTGCGTTGGGCTGCGCTCGGTGGCAAAAAAGCCGTGTATGCGGCTGCCAACGTGTTCGGCATTCAGTGGGCGTTGCGCATCAGCGCTGCGATTTGCTTTGTGATGGTGCTGATGGTGTTCTTCGGCGTGCGTGGCCAGGGTGCCGGTTCCACCCATGAAACCGTGCAGCGCGCCCTCAACCGCATGCGTGCCGCCTGAGCGTGCATGCTGCGACGGCTACTCTTCTTCGTTGGGCTTGTATTCCACTACGCTGAGGGCCACCACGCCTGCGCTGGTGTGCACGAACACATTGGCGCTCCCGCCTACGGCTTCCAAGCCTTCCACCAGGTGTGAGATTGGTTCGGAATCAAGCATCGGCAGCACTTGCGCCACGCCGTCTGCGTCGGTGACGGTGAGCGTATCGTCCAAATATCCGGAGGCGAGCGTCTCGTCGATGGCGTTTTCGAATTCGGCTAGCTTGCTGATTTCCTCTTCGGCGGCCTTGTTTGCGGCCACTTCCACAGCTTGCGCCACTTCTTCTCGTATTGCTTCTTCGCTCATGATTGCCTCTTTTGTTAAGCACCGTTTTGCAACCTATAGATTATCGGATGAACGTAGCAGAACGATTCCAAATGCCGGAAAGTGTCCATATAGTGGCACTCTTGTGAAGGCGTCACCCTAAATGCGCGCGGGAAACATATGTGGGAATGAACGTGGGTAGTGTTCACGAGAAGAGATGTTGTGAGAGAAGTTGTGAAAAACGATGCGTGAGACTACCGGTTGCAACATGTGACTGCATACGATTGCGGATTGCATGGAACGGGAAGATGAAACGGGAATATGGAATGGGGAAGGAGTGCGCATGACTCGACTTGGCGATGTTCAACGAAGTGAGACGCGTCGTGAAATGCGCGCTTCACTGCTTACGGCGTTGCTGTGGTTCGCATCCGCCGTCATCGTATTCGCGATGCTTCTGCGCATGCTGCCGAACAGTCTTGATGGTAAACGGTACGTGCCTTTGATCGTCGCGCTGATGCCGTGGCTGGGTTTGCTCTCCGTGATAATCGCAGTTTTTGCAACAGTTTTTCGCACTGTTGGCAAACGGAAACTTTTAGTCGCGTTAAGCGTATTGTGCGTGATCATCCAAATTATTTGGCATTGGGGGTATGTCGTTCCGACCAATGATCGTGCCATACAACCTTCTGCGACAGTGCGCGTTATGACGTTCAATACGAAGCAAGGTTGTGCCGATGCGCAGCAAATCGTGCAAACAATCAAAAGTGAGCATGTTGAAATTCTTGCAATGCAGGAAGTTTCATCAGGATTATTAGATCGGTTGCATGATGCTGGAATTGAGAGTTATCTTCCGTATTCTGTTTCCGCGCAACTTACTTGGCACGATAATGGCGGTGTGAACGTACTTTACAGTGCGTATCCGCTACAGAAAACAACACAAGATCTTATTCCTATTGAATCCAGTAGTATTCCTGCCGCGACAGTTGATTTCAATAGCAGAAAAGTACGATTTGGGTCGGTTCATCCGTTTTCTCCACGACCAAGCAATCAGGGATTATGGAATAAAAGTTTGGATTCCATAGCGCAATTACAGCATTACGATAATGGGGAATCGTATGTGCTGATGGGGGATTTTAATTCCACGTGGGATCATGCAAGCTTCAGATATCTGTTGGGTGATCGCTTTACGGATGCGGGGGAGAGTGCCGGCGAGGGATTGCATATGACGTATCCTTCGGTATTCCCGATCGCTGAAATCGACCACATTATTTACGACAGGGGCGTGCACGCCAGAAATTTGGAAACCAAGCGGATTCAAGGTTCCGACCATCTCGCACTGCTTGCCACCCTAACCATTGCATAGCGGCGGAAAGTGGCGGCGGAAACGAACTTCCGCGATAAGCCTGCAACTCAAGAAGCACGCTCCTTTGTCGGGGGTGTATGTGTTTCCTGCGGTATCCCCGAAGGGGTAAAATGGTTAAACCCCAAATTGTAATATCTATACCTGAGGTAAGATTGAGGATTGTAGTTTTCATTAGTTAGGTAGAGATACAAAGGGGTGTGCGGTATGCATATCATGTTCGTCTGTACAGGCAATATCTGCCGGTCACCTATGGGCGAACTTTTGCTCACTCGCTACCTCGCTGGCACCACTGTGCAGGTTTCTAGCGCCGGCACGCGTGGCCTTCCGCGATGCCAGATGGATCCGTCCAGTGCCAGACTTATGACCAGCGTCAACATTGAACCAAGCGGATTCCGATCCCGCAGACTCACCCGATCTATGGCTGAGAGTGCTGATCTGATTCTCTGTTTCGAGAAAGAACAGCGCAAAGACATCGTTGCCCTCGCGCCCGGCGCGGTCCGTTATACATTTCTGCTTAACGACTTTGCCAACATGTGCCAATACTGTGCGCAAAACGGCATGGTAAGCGGACTGACCATCCAGGAGCGCCTTGCTTCCGTTATCAAAGTCTCTTCTATGATTCGTCCGATGCTGCCCACTCCCAAAGACATCGCTGACCCGCACGGCAAGTCGTTCGACAAGTTCCGTGTTGCGGCCAACCAGACCAATGATGCTCTGCGAACCATGCTGAAAAGCATGAAAAAGCATTACAGCGTGGGTATAGCGCCTGTGCGCTCGCAGATTTGTTCTGTGCGGTCCACTGATACTTACAATATGTGGGCTTAGATGGCAGTGGCCGTCATGGTCGACGATTTCGTGCCGGTGCCTTCAGTCAGCGCCGGCACGAATCGGTCAGTACTGGTAGTTGACCTCGTTAGTCATTTTGCCGGATGGTGTCTGATCGATGGTCAGGTCACTTTCGGCCTTCGGCGAGGTGGTCACGTCGAGATCGAAAGTCACGCTTTCTCCGGGGGCGATATAAGCCACATTGGTGACCAGTTTTTGATCATCCATCACAGCATTGCTTTGGTCTCGTACGTCTCCGGATGAGGTGATCTTGCTGATGGAACCGCCCTTTGGTGCGTAAAACAGCATACGTTGCGCAGACGTTCCCGGAGCCGCAACAGGCTTACCCGTTACACCTGCCTGCTCGCCGCCCAGAATATAGCCGGTGCAGGTGGCCATTTCGCTGGAAGTCAGCGTATTGGTCAACGTGTAGGTGACATGGTAGGTTTTCGACCCATCGGCATTCTGACCGGTTTTGGTAATCTGCGACTTACGGTCGATATACCATCCCAACTTCGACGGATTCTGTTCGTTGAGGTAAATGCCCACTTCCGGATCGGTCTCGCTGTCTGGAGTGCCCTTGGCGAGTCCGGCACCTTGGAAATATTTGGCTTCATCATCATGGAACGTGTATGCGTAGAAATGGCGGTTCTTAGTTAATTCGCCGATGCTTTGAGCCACCTTCATCATCTTGGTGATGTCCATGTTGCTGAAGGCGTTGTTCATGATGGTGGAGGCGATGTATTCGAAATACGTGTCTTGTAGAGATACAGGAACTTCCTTATAGATGGTGTTGAGCATGTATTCAGCGGTATTTTTGCCAGTGAGCACAGTACCATCTTCCAACGTCACATTGCCGTTGATTTCCACCATTTTCTGGATGAACACAGGATCGACAGATACGATACCGTCAACATCGCAAGCATATTGGGAACGCTGCCAAGCTTCATTCATCATTTCCGCATTGCGGGCGATGTCTGGCACCGCGAACGTATCGCGAATATCGAAGGAGAATCCCAGGGGTCCCTTGAATACGGAATGTTCCGAAGCATTGCCATTACTGCCGTTAATGAAGTCTCCATTGTGATGGAACTCACCGACTTGAATTTGTCCATGATCGGTCTGCAACGTACCCATGGAGCCCACCAGTCCGCCGCCGGAACGTTGTTCGGAAGTGGTCTGCGCCACCAGCAGATACGTTCGGGCACCGTTCTGTCCCAAGAAGGAGGGGAGCATCTGTAGCGCATTGTTCACTTGCTCCACCATGTCCGTAACCTTGGTGAACTGGCTGCGACTCTGCGAATATGCCTTCTTTACCATGCCGATACGTGGCTCAGGCAGATTGCTGAGCTTCGAATTCAACGACTTCACCTGCTTGCTTACCGAAGAGAAGTCGTCTTGCGCATCCACGATGGGCTGAAGATTCAACTGGCCATTTTCGCCGCTGATCTGCGCGTTCGCAAGCTGTTGTACCACATCGGTGAGTGACGGCAGTGTTTGTTGCACCAAATCATCCACCACCTGCGTCATGCCCTGCACGTTGGTAACATCACCGCCCACAACCGGCATCTTTGACAACATGTTCCACAGTGTTCCATTGGCAATATCTCTTGCTGCGGCGGTATGGGTCTGTGCCTGCTTGATCGCGGCGGCCGACGCTTGCGCATCCTTCAACGTATTGACGTTGGTGATGGCCGAAATAGACGAGACCGCCTGCTCCTCGTGAGCTTTGACTTCCTTCGCCTGCTTGTAGAAATTCAGACCGACGACGCCCCCGGCAATGACCAGCAGGATGAGCAGTGCCGTAATAACAAGAAATGTATTGCGAAGCTTATGAGAACGGGCGGCGTGAGCGCTCGCATGTTGAGACATTAATCCCCCTCTGTTAGGTGTTCCAGCCTTTTATCATGGCACATTCGTATGGATAAATAGTGAAAAAGCGATTGCTGCCTGATAAAAACCGACTCTATTTCTAGGGGGTAAGGTAGCATTTCTTAAGGTTTTTGACATACGGAGATGAGGGGTTCAGTGACTTCCGCAGAGAACACTAATGTCCAGCAGGTTGTCGTTGAAGATGATTCTGAAGACGGCATCACGCTGATGGATTTGATGCGTATCATTCGCAAGCATCTGGTCACCGCTGCCATCGTATTTGTGATGGTTTTCGCCGGGGTGACTGCGTACACCTTCTTGGTTCCACCGAAGTATACCGCCACGGCTCAGGCTATGGCTACGTACAATGCATCCCAGGGGGATGATGCGGGCATTAGCCAGCAGTACACGGGTGGCACGTACATCGCCGGCCAGATCACGTCGTATACAACGTTGGCAACCACCGAAACCGTGCTTGAGCCGGTCATCAAGGATCTTGGACTGGATACTTCAGTGAAGAGTCTGGCCGAGCAACTGACTGTCACCAATCCTACGGACACCGCGTTCGTGAACATTTCCGCGGAAGACGGTGACGCGCAGCAGGCATCCGACATTGCCAATGCAGTGGCAGTGTCTATGCAGAACGTGATTCAAAACGATCTGTATTCCGCAGCAGATAAGTCTCCGGTGAAGATCTCCATCGTGCAGAGGGCGCGTGTTCCTGAAAGCCCGAGCTCGCCGAATAAGCCGCTGTATCTGGCGGTCGGCGTGGTCGCAGGTCTGGTGCTTGGAGTGTTCGCCGCACTGCTGAAAGACATGCTGAACACTAAGGTCGAGGAGACTTCCGACGTGCGCAGCTTGGTTGGGGCGTCTTCCTTGGGTTCCGTGCCTCAGGATAATTCCCTAGGTGAGAAGCGCCCAGTGCTCGTCAGCCAACCTAATGGCCCTATCGCTGAGGAATTCCGCCGTATTCACACCAATATCGAATTCTTGCAGACCGATAAGGTTGCGGGCAAGGGGCAGCTACTGGTCATTACCAGTGCGCAGCCTTCTGAGGGCAAGACTACCATGTCAATCAACTTGGCTGCGGCCTTGGCTGAAGGTGGTGCTCGCGTGCTGTTGGTCGACGCCGATTTGCGTCATCCTTCCGTTGCTCATCATTTGGGTCTTGAAGGTTCTGCCGGTTTGGCGCACGTGCTTTCTGGCCAGATGTCTCCGAAAGATGTGGTGCAGAACTACTGGAAGCCGAATCTGCATATTCTTCCTGCTGGTAAACGCCCGGCGAATGCTGGCGTGCTTCTTGGGTCAGACACCATGCGTATGATGGTCAAGCAAGCTTTGACCCAGTACGATTATGTTATTATCGATACCGCTCCGTTGAGTGTTTCCAACGATGGTACCGTGTTCGGTCGTTGGGCCAAGGGTCTGGTTCTGGTGACCGGTCGTGGCGTGTGCGAGAAGAAGGAACTTAAGGAGATTTCCGAATCCTTGCATACAGCCGAAGTTCCGGTGCTTGGTTTCATCTTCAACTATGCCGATCCGAAGAAGACGCATTCCAATTCGAACTACTATTACTACTACGAGGATGCTCCGCGGAAGAAAAGCCACAAAAAGTAGCCACAAGTAGTGTATGAGGCGTGAACATGGGACCGGAGCGTGAAGCTTCGGTCTCACGCTATAATAAGGAATTAACATGGGTGACAACAACAATACTGTGCCGAATCTGTCGCATCTTGTTTCGTCGGGAGATTCTTTGGACTCTCAGGGCGAGCAGCAGACCAAGGCGCAGTCGGCTTCCGAACATGATGTGGTGGATACGTTCTGGGATATTCCACCGATCACCTTCTCGGAAGTTGAGTCGGCTGTGGAACGTGGCGAGGCATCCGATGCGGCTTATGCGCAGGCTGCAGCCACAAGCATGACTGCTGCCACGTCATCCACCCCGGTGAGTGATGCGCCCACGGTAAACCTTCGTGTTGAGGATTTTCCGAATAGTGCAGGAAAACATATTTCTGGTGCTGACAACGATTCCACCCCGTCGCTCGAGCCTGATTCGATGTCTTCTTCGACCGCAACGCTCGATGCTACACAGTCTGCTGATGCTTCACCATCTGCTGAATCTGCCGAGAGAACTGTTTCGTTTGCATCTCCGGTAGAGTCGGCCTTTTCTGTGGATTCCACTATGCCGCTTTTTGTGGATTCTCCTGCCTCTGCTTCTACTACCTTCATACCTGAAAGCCTGCCCATGCCAGATGACCTGTCTGACATGGAAAACGATGAGCATGATCCATTGAGGCTTCTTCCGGTTCCGCCAAAGAAGTCACATCGCAAGACAATTATTATTACCGTTGCGATTGTGGCCATAGTGGCGTTGGTCGCCGCGGGCGTTGGATTTGGTGTTTGGCAGCGCCAGCAGTATGACCAAGGGCTTGAACGGAACGAACAGCACCGTACCGCGTTGAGCATGTGCAAAAAGTCTTCCAAGGCATATGAGAAGGCTGTGAAGGAACACAAGTCGGCGTTGAAGAACGCCAAAGCGTTGCAGAATGTGAAAAGCGATCAGGTTTCGGATGCGAAAACGTTGACCGCGTTGCAGTCTGCAGTGAAAGATGCGCAGAATCTTACGGCGGTGGGGGAGTGCAGTGCTGATTTGAGCAACGCTGAACTTCGCCAGCGCAGTAAAGCCATGAACGAGCAACTGCCTACGTTGCAAAGCCAGTCCAAGACCTTGAATGATTCTGCAACAGCCGTTACGAACAGTCAGAAGGCTAAGGGGAAGCAAGACAACGCTGATGCGCTGAAGAAGCTTGAAACAGCCATCAATAATGCGCAGTCACTGCTTGACGATAGCTTGTACCAAGTGGCGGATGATTCCACACGAGTGACGTTGCAAAGCGCCATTGATCATGCTTTGGAATTGTTCAATGGCAACAGTACCGATACTAATGCCATTAACCAGTCGATAACGGATTTGCAAACCGCCTCTGATGATGTGAATGCTTCCATGAACGCGTTGGCTGCGCAGCAGCAACAGCAACAACAGAGCAATACTGGCAATTCGTACAACTACCAGTACACGCGGCAGCCTTCCGGCGGATTGACTCCCTCGGCTCCTATTACACCTGGCAATAATCCTGGTTCAGGTAGTAATCCTAGTACCGGTAGTAATAACTCTGGTTCTGATGCCAATCCTGGCAGTAATCCTAGTACCGGTAGTAATCCCGGCAATAACGGTTCTAATTCCGGTTCCGGCAGCGATTCTGGCTCTGGCTCGCAGACTCCAAGCGATCAGGGTGTGCTCTGAATCTTTTTGGGTTCGCTCTTGCCGAGCTTTTGAATGTTCTTCTGCCCTAAGGTGTTATGCACTGGGAAATAGTGGGGTATGACGCGGTTCATGGGGTGTTTGTATCACCTGGATGGATCGCGTCTTTTTTGCATGCAATACTGACACATCAGTAGGAAAACTTTCCTATAGTATTTGAATTGTGGTGTATCTTTTACTATTGATTTTTATTCTTTACTTCTATAAAGAATTTCTGGGGAATTACCGACATGATTGCAATACTACTGATATAGAGTTAGTTACTCTACTATTTGTCTAGTTTCTTTCGGTAGTGGATTTGCTTTTTAAGTAGATTGTGTGAGATAATTTTTCAACGCTGTAGTACTGTTATTTTGTTTTCTTTATCCCTCAGAGCTGAGGGTGGTCTACACGCATTTCGGTGCGTTTGAAATAGTTAATCACCGCTCCATGCAAGGAACGATCATGTATAAGCATGAAAAGCAGGCGGTCGAACGCCTGCAATCAAACCACATCCATATGTTGTCAACGCTTTCGACGGCGATTATCGCGTCTTTCTTGATTATCTCATTATCGGGAACGCTGTTGTTTCCCGTGATGGCGTTTGCAGATGAGCCGCAGCCGGTCGCTCAAGTGGACAACACGACCTATATGAGCGTGCAAGACGCAATTGGCCATACGTCGATGAAGAACAATACGGTCACATTGCTTACCGATACTACGGAAAGCATCACCGTCACCCCATCGAAAGTGGTGCGCGGGGTCACGCTCGAATTGAACGGACATACGCTCAATGCCAGCAATACCACGGCAATCACCGTTCCTGCCAACATGCAGCTCGCCATCACCGGATCGGGCACGGTTGTCGGCGGAGATAATCCCGCAATCGACTGCCGTGGAGCATTGCAGATTCAAGGTGGTAACTTCACATCGAACACTACGCTCATGCGGTTCGCAGAAACAGGCAGCGCCTCTGCCGAGGCCAGTATTTCCGCAGGAACATTCACCGTACCAACACTGATTGGCGTGTTGGATGATGTAGAACACCTCGGCCATGTGAGCATTCGCGGCGGTGAATACCATGGCGCAATCCCCGCCGGGCTTGACACGCTTGTGCTCATGGGCGGTTCATTCTCCACTACGGAGAATCTCACACCCTACTTGGCCGACATGGCAGGCCTAATTCCAAACGGAGACGACGGCATGTTTAATATCAGTGAGCTGGCTATTTCAAGTGATTACCCCACGGTAGCACTTGAGCAAGGCTCAACCTTGCAGAAGCTAACCAACGACAGTCTGCTGGACCTCACCAGAACCAAACTGAACGGTATTTCCGATTATCGTCTCGTAGCGGATGTCGAGCAACTGCAAGCTCTGAACAAGCAGATCGAGCTCGCGCTGCAGGCAGTCGCCAAGCGAAAGGCATTTGATGCGGTAAGCCAAACCGTCACCATCACTGCAACACGCAATGCTGAAACCGCCGATGGGGGAGCGGACCCGCAATTCCGTACCTCCGGCCATGATGAAATCAGCACGCAAGTAACAGTGAACATCAAATCCATCGCCAAGCCAGAAGAGCCGGTCAAGCCAGACAAGCTAGATGAGCCTGGTAAGCCCGCCGAGCCCAAGCAGTCAGACATGCCCCGTACCGGCTCTGCAATCCAAGCGCTCGCAGTCGCATCGCTTCTGTTGCTGGTCGCTGCCGCTGTCTGCGCATTCGTAACGAGCCGACTGCGGTCTTCATAACTGCACAAGCTCGCATCTGCGTTATATAGGCGAGACATGGGCAAGAATCCGGATGTTATTGAGGCAGCGCACATGGTATTGCATCTAATGAAAGCCGGCATGGCGATCTACGGTTATCCGGCGGTAGCGATAACGTCCGAATTCTTGCGTGCTTTGGGTTTCCGTCTTTGATGTGAAAGGCATGGCCCGCGTCCTGTGCACGATTTCTTCATTCGCCAAAACGAAAGAACCGAGGTTGGAAACCAGGAGACGGAACCATGCCCGAGAATGCCATGCGGATTGATCGGCACACGCCCGGGACCAGGCTCGACCGGCTTGTCACGCAGAAGGCGTCCGAGGTACTCAATGCGATGCCCGACGCTTCAGGCCGACGAGATCGTCGGGTGTCCAGATACGAGCGTTCCGGCGGACGGAAGGCCTACCGGGCCAGCCACTACGAGCGGAGCCTGACCGCCAAGGCCGGCAGGCTCGGGCTCAAGGTGCCGAAATTGAAGGGCGCCCCCGTTTGTATTTCGTCAAATTGAGGTGGACGCTTTCGGCACTTAATCTGAACACCTTCGGCGTTCAGCTTGAACACCGTCGGCGGTTGGTTCCTTGTTTTTTGTTGTTTGTCTGGTTTATTTCATGAGGGAGTGTCTGTTCCGGTAGGATTCGCCGTGGAAGCGGAGGATCCTGCCGTGGTGGACGATGCGGTCGATGACCGCGGCGGCCATGTCCCCGTCGCCGAACACGTCGCCCCATCTGCCGGACTCGAGGTTCGAGGTGAAGATGACGCTGCGGGTCTCGTAGCTGTCCGCGATGACCTGGAACAGAAGCCTGGCCCCGTCGATGTCGATGGGCAGGTAGCCGAGCTCGTCGATGATGACCAGCCCGGCCCTGCCTATCGACTTGAGCTCGGCGTCCAATCTGTTGTCGTCCTTGGCCTTCCTCAAACGCATGACCAGGCTGGAGGCGGTGAAGAACCTCACGGGTATCATGCGTTGGCATGCGAGCATGCCGATCGCGATGGCCAGGTGGGTCTTGCCGCAGCCGATGTCGCCGTAGAGCACGAGGTCCTCGGCCCGGTCGACGAATTCCAGGCTTTCCAGCTGTTCGCGGCCCCAGTCGGCGGGGAACGAGGCCATGCTCCAGTCGTATCCCTCCAGGGTCTTGCTCTGGGGGAAGCCGGCCTGTCCGGGCAGCCGCCGCCGTTTGGATTCGGCCCGGCTCGCGTTCTCCTTCTCGAACAGGTTGGCCAGGAAGCCGAGCTGGCCGGGCGTGGCGTCCTCCAGGGCCTTCTCGAGCACGCTGTGTGTCAACGGCAGGTTGCGGGCGAGGCCCATGACCTGTTCCGGCGTGACCTTGTCAAGAACGCGGCCGCCGCGCTGCCGCGGTTTTTGCTGGCTCATTCGGCCTCCTTCATGTATTTGTCGTAACGCTTCAAATCCTGCCCGCCTTCGGTTCCCGCACCCTCGAGGATGCGTTTGGCACATGTGCCGATCGCCGCGCGGTCGACGGTCCGTCCCGCGTTGATGACGGTCTCCACCGCTTTGACCGTGGCGGCGAACCCGCAGTCGGCGGCAACGGCTCGGATGTCGTCGAGCAGATTGGAGCGCGTGCGTGCGTCCATGCGGTCGAGCAGGGCTCGCACGGTTTCGGGGAAATCGTTCCTGATCGGGCTTTCGCCCCATATGCGGGGCTTTCGCGCGATGATCGCGAGCAGGCTCGCCGGATCCACCTGGGTTTTCGCCGAATGGCCCCAAATCCTCTCCAGCGTGGTGATCGTTTCGCCGTCGGGGCCCCGCAGTTCGATCTCGAAGACGCGCACCCCGGCCTGCAGGCGCATGGAACGCCATTTCGGTCCGGCCAGATACCGGTTCGCGTCGATCGTGACGGCGCCGGTCTTGTCGGCCTTCACGCTCCTCCAGTCGCACGGGTCGAACCGCACGCCGGGCAATGGAAGCATGTGGTCCTTCTCCGCCTCGAATAGTTCGATCATCGGAACATCATGCCGGTAGTGATCCGACCCGGCGACGCGTTCGCACTCGTCAAGCCACACGCGCGTCAGCGTTTGGAAGCTCTCGGCCGACGGCATCGGCACCATCAGGTTGCGCCTGACGAAGCCGACGGCGTTCTCCACGCTGCCCTTCTCATGGCCGGAATATGGGTCGCGGAACCGCGGCTCGAACCCGTAATGCGCGCAGAACAGGGAGAACAAGCGGGTCTGGGTGACCGTGCCGTCCGGCCTGCGATGGCCCACGCCGGTGGCGTTGTCGAACACCACCACCCTAGGCGCCATGCCCATGCGCTCGAAGATCCACAGCAAACCCTGGCACACGCACTCCGAGGTCTCGCCGGGAAGGGCGACCACCCAGCGCATGTTCGAATACGGGAACGACACCACCAGGAAATGCACCACGCGTTCGACTCCGGCGATCACGGCCCTGGCCTGGCCGAAATCGACCTGCGCGCTTCCCGGCGCCCACTCCAACTCGGCGAAGCCGTCCGACTCCATGCGATGCTCCCGTCGCCAGCGCTTGACCCAACGCTGCACCGACGAATACGAGCCCGTGAACCCGCACTCCGCCACGAGCCGCTCGTACACGCGCGTCGCGGTGTGGCGTTGCTTGACGGGCATGCGCAGATCCGCGGTCAGCCACCCGTCCACGACGGCCGAATACCCCGCGTCGACCAGCGACCTGCCCGCATGCCCCGAGCCAAGGGGCTTGGGAGAGTAATCCCCGTGGTTGGCGTACTTGACCACGGTCGTGCGCGATACGCCGAGTTTCCGCGATATCTCCCTGTGGCTCAAGCCCTGGCGGTCGAGCTGCCTGATACGCTGTTGAACACACACCGGTGTCGTCATTTCCTTTCCTCCCGAGAACCATCAGTTTGGTTGACAGGCACTCTGGAATCCATCAAGGAACCGGACGATGCCGGTGTTCTCATTCCACCGGCGCCATCACCGCCGACACCGTCCAAATTGAACGCTCAAGGTGTACAGAAACAAGTGCCGACAGTGAACACCTTTATTCGATCACACACACCGTTCGCGTCCGCGGTGATCGAACGCGGCCTGAAGGGCGTCCGGCTCGTGGTCGGCGACCGGTGCGCGGGACTGGTCGCCACGGTGGACTCGATGCTGCCGAAGGCGAGGTGCCAGCGGTGCATGGTGCACTTTTTGCGCAACGTGCTCTCCAAGGTGCCGCCCAGCCACCGCGAATGGGCGTCGGCGGCCCTGAAGGCCGTGTTCGCCATGGAGTCCCGGGAATCCGCGTTGGACAAGGCCGAGACCGTCACCGCGGAGATGGAGGCCAGGAGGCTGAAGGCCACGGCGAACTGTCTGCGGGAGAGAATCCGGGGACCTAACTGCTGGATGAGTTCCCGGACGGGCACCGCAGGAGAATCCGCACGAGCAACATGGTCGAACGGCTGAACCGGGAGATCAGGCGGCGCAAGCGCGTGGCCGGCGGCTTCCCCCGACGGCTTCCCCGACGGTGACAGCGCGTTGATGCCCATATGTACCCGCATCCGCTACGTCACTGCGAACGAATGGTCGACCTGCCGCTACCTCGACATGTCTCGGTTCGATGGCAACCTCGTGGAAGCGAACTGATCATCGTGCCATGGACGGCCATGATCCAAAGTGTGCAACTTTTCGGGCACTACCCTCCCTCCTAATCCAAGAAGTTGCAGAAGTTGATTAACAGGAATAAAGAAACGCTTAAAGCTACCATAACGGACGAGCAGAAAGAATTGTTCGAGAAATATACCGATTGTGTGCAAGCGCATCAAACCACCACGGATTGCCTGGTATTTCAGAACAGTTTTAGACTGGGTGCCAGAATGATGTTAGAAGTTATGGAAGAATAATTGAGCATATAGCAGCTCATCGATCAGCAATGACCGGTGAGCTGCATTTCGTTGTTCGCTAATTAGATGCTTCCATAAATTGTCGATAGGTTAGAATATTTTCTTTACCGGTTAGTTTTACCAAAAAAGTTCTGAATGAGGAATCTATCGGCACGGTGACAAAAAAGAACAACCGCTTTTTTGGCCTTGAACAACAAACATAGAAAAGATTCCGGTTTCGCTCATACGATGCTTCTTTGCCTTTAGGAATAGAAGCATGACCTGTTATCATTGGCGCATAGGTTTCAAATTGGTACTGGTTCCATCCCTTGCTGATAACAAAAACAACATTATCGTATTCTTCGCCCTTTACGCCATGTTCTGTTGAAAATTGTGCGTCTGGATATAGAAAATCCCTAACAGCAATAAATTGTGCATAATCTAGCTGTAAAAACTGATGAATTGTGGCCTTTGATGCATACATTGTTTCTGGAGCATCCATATAAAGTCGGTACCATCCATCCACTTTAGGCGGAATGGGTATCAGTTGACTATCAATGATAGTCTTCAAAACGTCAATAGCTTTTTGTGTGCGAACTTCTGTTAGTTGCTCATACAGCATTTTCCATTTGGTTTTTTCGGATTTTTTTGCAATTGGATACCGCTTGATTCCGAGCGTGTCAAAAAGCAACTGGGTGTTCGAAGTATCAAGCGCATGATATATCGATTCTATCGTATCAGCAAAGAAAATAAGAAAAGGATCTTCCTTGTTGCGCAACGCATCATTCAGTATATCCAAAAGTTGCTCGTAGCCTTGTTGAGAAGCAAGAACTTTGTGCGTAATCATCAGAACTTTAAGATCTTCATCAGCAGGTGTGTTCTGCTCAATTTTTGTTACGATAGTGTTCAGTCTTGCCTTAAACTCGGCAGCCGGCAATTCATTTTTGAAATTACGTTCTGTGCGACGAGCTCCCGAATAATCATCACACGTAATCACTAAAACTTCACCGTCAAATCCATCAATGGCTGATTTTTGCGGCAATTCAGGACGGATATTATTTAAAAGTTGAACAATCCTTGGCGCAGATCGGAAATTTGATCCCTTCTTTATTACCTCGATTTTTTCGTGTTCAATTTCTCCACAGGCTTTGTTTGACTGATAGATGGTTTGCCAAGCATCGCCGAAAAAGCCGAACTGCGGTCCAGCACTTTTTGCTATGAAAAAATTAATAAAGCGATCAATAATCGGCTTATAGGAGTCCTGATATTCATCAATCAATATCAAAGGGTATTTATCTGCAAATACCCGGCGAAATTTAGCGTTATCAAGAAGTTGGCAGAAGAGCTTTAGAACGTCGTCATGATAGAGGTACTGAACACCATTTTCCTTGTAGCGATGCCCCAAAGTATATGCAACTTCGGTGACCTGATTAAAGTCACCTTCGTCTGGCAGATAATCGGGATTTGTTGTGACAGCTTCGATTAAAACACCCTGATACTGTTTGATTGCATTCCATGCAAACGAGTGAACTGTAGAGGGAAGAATAAATGAATCTTTGGCAAGTCTTTCTGCAATTATATCCACAGCCGCATTTGTATATGTAATACAGATCACATTTTGTTTCTTTCGGCTATAGGCAGACCATTTATTTGCTTGTATCCATTCAATAACTCGATTCAGAGAGTACGTTTTTCCAGAACCCGCACCAGCTTCAACACGGAAACTGTGTCCTGATTTAAGCGCTTCGATAATCCGTGCATCAACCTTATCGGCTTCTGCTTTTGCAATACCATAATTTACGCCAATACACTCTTTACTCATGAACTGGCCCTTCCTTACTCAAGAACTCTTTGGTTATTTAGCCATTTTAACCCGGATTTTATGTAATCAGGAACGCAATAATCAGAGTATTTGTAAATTAAATCAAGTGCAAAATCTGTTTTACTCTTACCTTTAAATTCAAGCTCATCCTCGCTTATTTTATCACTTAAATTATAATGCTTTCGATTGACATTGCGTATGGCTTCTTCCAAAGAATGTCCACACAATCCATTTTCAGTAGTTTGGAACTCGATATGGCATTTCCCTCTGGTTTTGTCATCTGCTGTTATAGCTTTAATCTCCGAAAGGTTGATTTTTGAAGTATTATTCTCAGAAATCCCCCTATTTCTACGAACCCACCATTTTATTGTTTCGTTAGACGTAGTTTCCCCTTGACTAACAACAACGGATTTTTTTACCGCCTTCCCATTTTTTCCTTTACTGTTTGCTACAGAGTCCAAATCCGTAAGGATTAGGCACGGTACTCCTAAAAAATCAATAAATGGAATAAATTTATGTGCATAAGCTCCACCGATTTCAATTAAGGCATAATACTGCGCAGATAAAGGATATTTACAATGACTAAACTCTCCAGATTTTTCGCATTTCTCAATCATGTCAGGCAATAGCAACCGTTCGGATGCTCCCTCAACAAAAATGGCTTTATCGGCAAAGAACAAATCGCATTTGGTCAGGGTTAAATACTTCCGAATAAAATCTACATTATTAGGATGGTCTTGAGCAAAGGTGTTCAAGTTTTTGTAAATTACACCGGTATTAGACTTTTGCGTATACCGAACTTTTGAAAACTCCATAGTATTAGCTATATGAGCGGAATGCGAGGTTAGGAAAGTTTGAATTTTCACATCAGAGAGCTTGCCAAGAAACTTTTCCAAATACGCAGCGAAAGCCGTCTGCATTTGTGGATGCATGTGAGATTCAGGCTCCTCAATAAAGAGAAGTGGCACACATGCAACACCACGTTTCTCAATATCCTTGGCAAATGCAGCAAGGAGGAACTCCATTTTGATCAGATTTTTGTAGCCAAGACCATTATGAGAACTCGGCAAACTTTCGTTTGCTGTGCCGGATATATAAGACAGCTTAGTCTGATTCTTGATCTGGTCGTTGATGCTGAGCTGCGTTGTAACTCCGAGCTTTAATTCCTCTATGTTGGGATAACCAAAACCAATAGAATTGTTTACAACAGAACTTAGGATTTCATCACTCTGTTTTTGAACGTCTTTATTGGCTTTTTCCACTATCGAGCGTAATCGTTTTATTTCTGTGGCAACATCTGGATCCAGTTCCGCTTCGCTTGTATCAAAGAAGCCGGAGATTAATAATCCGAGAGAACTATTATGTGCGTCATCTTCGCCAAGAACTCGTTCAGCAGGAATTGCATGGAATGGGAACAGATCATATAATTCCTTTTGGCTTTTTACCTGTTTGTCTTCTGGATTATTCGGATTGATGGCATATACGGTTAATCCAAACAATTTGCCGAAATTATCAGCAAGCACTTTATGGGCTTCTTCGCTCGGCGAATAGGCACCACCCTTATAATAGCTGCTTTCCAAGAGCGACCACAGGGTTTTTTCGTCAGTTTTTAGGCGATACTCTGCACGAATTAGAGCAGTTGTTGTGTCCACATCAACATCGATGATAAATGGCGACAATGCTCCCAAATTATCATCTAGATCATCCAACGAATAGTCCACCAGGAAGTCTATGGAGATAATTTCAATATGCCTACAAAGGTCTTCATAAGTGAGCTTTTTCTCCATGAACAGAGCGATTTTTGTGTAGAAATCTTTTCTTCTTAATAGTGGATAGTCATCGAAAGATACAGCTTCTCCATTCAATACCTTTCCAATGCACGAAAAACAGGATGTTTTGGCTGTGTTGTTTCTGCCTACAATTAAGGTTGTTCTAGAATCGACTTCCAATTCAGCATCAATAAGCAATCTGTAGTTTTTAATTTTTATCTTTGATAATTGCATATATATCTCCCTTTTTTATCTGTAGTAATATGAAGTGGCCTAATTTTTTCCCGTCTTTATAGTGAGGCAGCCTGCGCCGCTTGGTTTGCATAATACTCGGTTTCCACCGCCTGCGGTGTCCTGTAGCCCAGTGACTGGTGGAACCACTTCGAGTTCTACCACGAGACCCACCGGAACGTCGTCAGCTTCAGATCCGAAAGATCCGAGAACGGCACGCATCGCCAAATTAGTATGGTCTTGTACGCGCCATTGACGGACTCGGCCATGACGTTGTCGTACGAATAGTATTTCGGCAAATCGAGATGGACGCTTGGGAGCGGTGACGTTTTGTTGGACTCGTCATTGATTCCATCATCACCAATCATGCCACAAGACCGAGCCTGCGTCGACGGTCTATGATGCTCATGCCGAACTCCGTCTTGATCCGCCTGTCCCGATATCAGACCATGTACTCGTCCAGTATGCCGATGAGCCCGTCCAACGAGACGCCCGCGAAACCGCGCTTGTGGAAGAACTCCTGCCTGGGACGGCCGAAGAACCCCTCCACGGCGGCGCTGTCCGGAGAACAGACTTTCGCGCTCATGGAATGTGACAAATCGTGTTCCTTGCGGATGCGGATCCATTCCGGCCACCGGTAGTGGCAGCCACGGTCACTGTGGATGTCGGGATTCTCCCCGTCCTTGGGTAGTGCCCGAATTTCTGTGCACTTTGTGATTTGAGTTTCCTGGAAGAGGACATGGCCCGTGCCGGGTACGATTTTCAGTCGCTGACACTGGAAAACCGCGATCGGAAAGAGGCAGAGGCCATGTCCAAGGAAATCATACAGTTCGACGACGCTATGTTTGAGACAAAGCTCGACGCCATGGTGCGTGACAAGGTCGAGCATCGCGTCCAATAGTTCGGTGACCTTTTCGGTGATCAGCCGGTCGAGCCTGGTCCCGGGCAGGTTCTGGTCGATCTGTATGATGTTCGAGGGTCTTGGTTCCGTCTCCTGGCTTCCAATCGCGGTTTTTTGTTTTGGCGAATGAAAGACGTACACAGGATGCGGGCCATGCCCTCTTACGTCAGGGTGGGAATCCGAAAGTGCGCAAGATTTCGGACGTTATCCCGCCGCCAACTGCCTCGGGGAGGGCGTCGGGGAGACGACCGTCTACCTGCTGGCCGAATTCCCGGACGGGCACCGCAGGAGGATCCGCACGAACAATATGATCGAACGGCCCAACAGGGAGATCCGACGCCGCACCCGCGTCGTGGGCGGCTTCCCCGACGGCAACGGCGCCCTCGTGCTCATCTGCGCGAGGATCAGGTACGTCACCTCGAACGAATGGAGCACCCGACGCTACCTCGACATGTCCCGGCTCGATGACTACCTGCAGGTAGCGAGCTGATCACCGAGCCACAGCCGGGCGAGATCACATTTTGCGCATACTTTCGGGCACTACCCGTTGATTGCTGATCAATGCGAAGGCCACCAAATCCTTGTAGATGTCTTACCCCCCTCCATACTCTATGATGCAGTCTATGGGGGATGCAACACTGAACTGTAGTTAGGCGGCGGTTCAGAAAGCTGTCTCCTAAGTCTTTGGTAGGCATGTCAATCTGTGCTTTATGAGGTATGAATTGGGGACTATGTATATGCTGGATTATCCTTTCTGGAAGCGGGTCTGTGCTGGTAATGCTTGGCGGTGTGAAGAGCGTAGATTTTCTTTACTCGTGAGGTCTATCTGAGTATGAAGATTGCATTCATTGGGCATAAACGCATCCCCTCCAGAGAGGGCGGCATTGAGATCGTGGTCGATGAGCTGGCTACGCGAATGGTCGATCGTGGACATCAGGTCATTGCATATAACCGTAGCGGGCACAACATCGCCGGATCCGAATTCGACGGCATGGCCAATGGACATGGTAAACGATTCTCCTATCACGGGGTGAATGTTGTTTCCGTTCCCACCATTGAAGGCAGGGGGCTTGCCGCACTATCCTCTTCCTTTTTCGCCACGTTGCGTGCCATCGTGACGAGGCCGGACGTCATTCACTATCATGCCGAAGGTCCCTGCGTCATGCTGCGTCTGGCGCATTGGGCGGGCATTCGCACGGTAGCGACCATTCATGGTCTTGACTGGCAGCGTGCCAAATGGGGCAAGTTCGCCTCCGCATATCTCAAATTCGGAGAACGTACCGCAGCGAAATGCGCCGACGAGGTGATTGTGCTGAGCCGCAACGTGCAGGATTACTTCCATGAAACATATGGACGCGAGACACGGTTCGTTCCCAACGGCATCGAGCGTGGCGAGCGGGTGCCGGCACAGGAGATCACGGAACGGTTCGGCTTGGCGAAAGACGGTTACATACTGTTTTTGGGACGTATCGTGCCGGAGAAGGGCGTGCATTATCTGATCGACGCGTTCAAACGGCTGGATACGGACAAAAAGCTGGTGATTGCGGGCGGTTCGTCTGATTCCAACGAGTATTTTGAGCGGATCAAACAGCAGGCGGCCGGGGAGCCGCGGATCGTGTTCACCGGTTTTGTCGAGGGGCACACGTTGCAGGAGCTGTACAGCAACTCATATATATATGTGCTGCCCAGCGATTTGGAGGGTATGCCGATGAGTCTGCTGGAGGCGATGAGTTACGGCAACTGCTGCCTGACTTCCGATATTCCCGAGTGCACGGAGGTGGTGGAGGACAAGGCCGCCACGTTCGAGCACGGTTCCGTGGATTCGTTGCGGGATTCGTTGCAGGGGCTGTTGGAGGATCCGCAGGCCGTGCAGCGATACAAGGCTGATGCGACCGGTTTCATTACCAGCAAATACGACTGGGACGCGGTGACGGAACGGACGCTGGCCATATATGCAACCGACGAAGAGAACCTATAAAGAAAGGAATCATGATGACTGCAGTCAGTCTTGAGGGGAAAACAATTCTAGTTACGGGAGCTGCTGGTTTTATCGGATCGAATTTAGCGGAGCGTTTGCTAGGAACGATTCCCGCAGTGCAGGTCATTGGACTGGATAACGTTAATGATTATTATGATGTTCATCTAAAATATGCCCGTTTGTCCGAGTTGGAACAGTACGAGCGGTTTGAGTTCATTAAAGCGGATTTATCCGACAAGAAGGCCATTGATGCTTTATTTAGTCGGTATCAGCCGGAAATCGTCGTAAATCTTGCCGCTCAGGCTGGTGTCCGTTATTCCATTACTCATCCCGATGCTTATATTCAGTCCAATCTTGTGGGTTTTTTCAATATCCTTGAGGCATGTCGTCATCATCCTGTTGAGCATTTGGTATATGCGTCGAGTTCGTCGGTTTACGGTGGCAATACGAAAGTACCATTTTCCACGAGCGATAAAGTGGATAATCCGGTTAGTCTGTATGCGGCTACGAAGAAATCCAACGAATTGATGGCACATGCATACAGTAAGCTGTATGACATTCCTTCCACGGGACTGCGTTTCTTTACGGTCTATGGGCCGGCCGGCCGGCCAGACATGGCATATTTTGGTTTCACCAATAAATTGATTAAAGGTGAGACGATAAAGATTTTCAACTATGGTAATTGCAAGCGTGATTTTACGTACATTGACGATATCGTCGAAGGCATCGTTCGTGTGATGCAGAAGGCTCCGGATCGTTCCACAGGGAATGATGGGCTTCCCGTACCGCCATATGCCGTGTACAACATTGGTAATGGTCATCCTGAGAATCTATTGGATTTCGTGACTATATTGCAAGAGGAACTGGTCCGGGCCGGTGTACTACCGGAAGATTATGACTTTGAGGCACATAAGGAACTGGTTCCGATGCAGCCGGGTGATGTTCCGGTCACCTATGCTGATACGAGTGCTTTGGCGCATGATTTCGGCTATCGTCCGGGTACATCCCTGCGTGAAGGGCTACGTCGGTTCGCCGAGTGGTATGCGGGTTTCTATCACACTTCCGATAAGAAATAACTTTTATCAAAAAATTAGAAAAGGACAAGAAAATGCGTGACTTTGGTTCGTTGAAGATTGCGATTGCGGGTACCGGCTATGTGGGGTTGAGTTTGGCCGTATTGCTGGCGCAGCATCATCATGTCACGGCGGTGGACATTATCCCGGAGAAAGTGGATTTGATCAATAACCGCAAATCACCGATTCAGGATGATTACATCGAAAAGTATCTGGCCGAGAAGAATCTGAATTTGATTGCGACGCTGGATGGCGAAAGTGCTTACAAGGATGCGGATTTCGTGGTGATTGCGGCTCCGACGAATTACGACTCGAAGAGGAATTTCTTCGATACGTCGGCGGTCGAATCAGTGATTGACTTGGTGATGAAGTCAAACCCGGATGCGGTGATGGTCATTAAGTCCACGATTCCGGTCGGCTATACGAAGTCGATTCGTGAAAGGACCGGTAGCGGGAATATCATCTTCAGTCCCGAGTTCCTGCGTGAGAGCAAAGCCCTGTACGACAACCTGTATCCCAGCCGCATTGTGGTCGGCACCGATTTGAATGACCCAAAGCTTGTGGAAGCCGCGCACACGTTCGCTGCGCTGCTGCAGGAGGGAGCAATCAAGGAAAATATCGATACCCTGTTCATGGGATTCACCGAGGCCGAGGCGGTGAAGCTGTTCGCGAACACGTATCTGGCGTTGCGAGTGGCGTATTTCAACGAGTTGGATACGTATGCTGAGGCGAAAGGCCTTGATACTCGTCAGATCATTGACGGTGTGTGCTTGGACTCGCGCATCGGCACGCATTACAATAATCCAAGTTTTGGGTATGGTGGTTATTGCCTGCCGAAGGATTCGAAGCAGTTGCTGGCGAATTACCGAGATGTGCCTGAAAATCTTATTCAGGCGATTGTGGAGTCGAATCACACTCGTAAGGACTTCATCGCCGATCGCGTGCTTGCGAAGGCCGGATATTATGAGGCGAACAGCGAATATGACAAGGATGCCGAGCACCCGGTGACGGTTGGCGTGTACCGGCTGACGATGAAATCGAACAGCGACAACTTCCGCCAGAGCAGCATTCAGGGCGTGATGAAGCGGGTGAAGGCCAAGGGTGCGACCGTGGTCATTTATGAACCAACGCTGGAGAATGGTTCCACGTTCTTCGGCAGCTTGGTCGTCAATGATTTGGAAGAGTTCAAGAAACGGTCGGATGTGATTATCGCAAACCGATATGATAGCTGTCTCGACGATGTGCAGAACAAGGTCTACACGCGTGATCTGTTCAAGCGTGACTGAGGTTATTCATCATGAGTAATAGGATTTGTTTTGTAATGCCCACTATGAGCGGCGGTGGTGCGGAACGAGTTGTGTCCGTACTTGCGAATGAGTTTATCAAAGCGGGATACGACGTTACGTTGATGCTGACCAACAGCACTCAAATCGTGTATGACTTGGATAAGCGTATTCATATTGATACGGGATGCGTGACTCGGAAGTTGGGCTTTATCGGGCAAGTTCGAGCTATAAGAGAGAAAATGAAGGCCGTTCCGGAAATGGCTTTTATTTCTATGATGGACAACCAGAATCTTTTCACACTTCTTGCGGGAATCGGACGAAAAAACAAGGTTATCATATCGCAGCGTAATGATCCTCATCGGGCTTTTGGGAATAGAAGGTTCATATCTAAGATTCATCCTTGGTTATATACGTGTGCTGATAAGGTAGTTTTCCAGACTTATGATGCCCGCGATTTCTATCCTAAATACGCTAGGCGCAAATATCATGTTATATTGAATCCATTAAATGAGAAACTTCCTATTCGCGAAGTGTCCAATCGCAGTAAGCGTGTAGTGACGGTTTGTCGTTTGCATGCACAAAAGAATCTTGCTCTGGCAATCGATGCGTTCAAGGAACTGAATTCTCGTTTTCCTGAATATGTATTTGAAATATATGGGGAGGGCGAGAAAGAAAATGAATTACGGCGTCATGTTCATGATATTGGGCTTGACGGGAAGGTTTTATTTAAAGGTTTCCGCAAAGATATCTATGATTGCATCTACGATGCCACGATGTTTGTCCTTTCCTCGGATTTTGAAGGATTGTCGAATTCGATGATTGAAGCTTTGGCGCTAGGGATTCCCACTATTGCCACGGATTGTCCCATTGGCGGCTCTCGTATGGTCATCGAAAACGGTGTCAACGGATATCTTGTACCTATACGGAACAAGGAACGGCTTGCAGATGCGATGATTGACATTGCTTCGCATCCAGATGTGCAACGGCGGTTCAGTGAACAGAGTTCATTGTTAAGACAAAAACTTTCGGCGCCAAGCATAGCGAGGCAATGGCTGTCGGTTATTCAATCTGCATAGATTCCGATTAAAGGTGAAGGAGAAATGATGCGAGTTTTGGTTACTGGTGCTAATGGATATCTTGGACGTGGAATCATTGATGAGCTTCTTGCGCTCGGTAACGAGGTCATTGCGACCGATTTGTCCTGTGATCGTGTGAATAGCAAGGCCAAGCGTGTAGAAGGGAATTTGTTTGAAGTGAAGGACCCCTACCATTGCTTCAATGAGCCGGACGTATTGTTGCATTTGGCATGGAGAGATGGTTTTGTGCATATGTCTTCGGCACACCTTGAGGATTTGCCCAAACATGTTGCCTTCCTGACTCAAATGTGCGAATCGGGTATTCAGCAAATCGCCTGTATGGGGAGCATGCATGAAATCGGATTTCATGAAGGAAGCATTCATGATGATACTCCTTGCTGGCCGATGAACATGTATGGTATTGCAAAAAACGCATTGCGTGATGCCTTGCAGATAATAGCCAAACAGAATAATGTAATGTTTCAGTGGTTGCGTGGATATTACATTGTTAGCAATACGCAGTATGGTAATTCAATATTTTCTAAGATTGTGGCAGCAGCACAGGATGGAAAGAAAGAGTTTCCTTTCACAATGGGGAAGAATCAATATGATTTCTTGGACTATCCGCAATTTTGCCAACAGGTAGCACTGGCGATCAGTCAGCACGATGTTCTTGGAATCATCAATATTTGTTCGGGTGGACCGGAAAAACTATCGGATCGAGTTGAGCGGTTCATTCGCGAAAATGATCTTGATATTAAATTAAAGTATGGTGCATTCCCTGATCGCCCTTACGATTCCAAGGCAGTTTGGGGGGATAATACCAAAATAAGCTCTATCGTCAAAAAATTAAAGGATGATAAGGCATGAAAGATTCACTATAATAGAGTAAGAATCGACAAACAACCTACTACTGGAAATCGGAAATGAGTTACAGAAAAAAAACGCAAATAATACAGTATGGGCTGTTATATGTAATGCTTCTTATTCCGGGGAGCTGTGCCGTTTCACGTTATTTGAACACCACGATACTGTATGGCGTAGTGTGCGGTGCATACTTTTTATTGTTATTGTTTTCAAAAAAATATAGAGATGCTTATATTCCATGGTTTTGCGTGCTTCTCTTATTGGCGACGATAACTATTCGCGCAAAGACAAACGGTGTCGGTCCGCTCAGTTTTCTTGAGAACATTTCGATGCTTATTATTACATATATTGCTATAGCATTTGATAAGCAATGGTTCCTTACGAGATTTGTCAAAATAGTTTCGGTATTTGCTGTTATCAGTATTGTTTTTTGGGCAGTTTTCTGTATATTTCCAAGCCTTGTGGATCTTTGGCCAGCGACAACGTTTTGGACGCAGAATTTAGGTACTGGGCAGTGGGCCACTGTCTTGCATGGAAAAGGATTGTGGTTCTATTCATATTTGGAAATACATGCGACACGAAATTGTGGTTTCTATACAGAACCTGGCGTGTACCAAATTGTTCTTAATGCTGCGCTGTTCATTCTTCTGTTTTGGAAAGACAAACTAAGACTGAAAAATGAAAAACAATATCGAACATTAGTGTCGATTATTTTTATCACTCTGATAACGTGTCAGTCCACTACAGGGTACATTGCTATGATAGTGATTCTTGCCTGCTTCTTCTGCATGCATTCACGCGAGAGCAATGCGCTTGGATTTAAGGCGAATCTGCTTTTACTATTGGTTGTTGCGGGTGCGGCAGTACTTATTGATTACGTAATTCGGGGAACTGACAGCATACTGTATATTCAAGTAATCAATAAGATATTTGGAGGAACTGCGTCAGGAATTAATATTTCCGACGGCACGGGTCAATACCGCATGGAGACTGTTCAAGCCAGTTTTCAGGCGCTGAGTGAAGATTTATTTGGTATTGGATTTGATAGATTTAATACCATACGGGATAATATTGATCCAGCAGCTGTTGCAGCAAGTATAGCAACATATGCAGCGGTATACGGAATCGTTTTTTGGCTATTGATGATGGTCACTATCTTTCTCCCTGTTTTCATGCGAATGAAAAAGCCACTTTTAATATTGATTTTCATTTTCATGTTTGTCAATTCGACGGTCAGTGAGACGTACCTGTTTTACCCGGGATTGATGTTATTCCCTATTTACCTAACCACGCGAAATACAGTCGTTTCGTTTCCTCAGCAAATTATGACAGGCAAGTTGAAAATTTTTTCGGTATCCCGAAATATGGAAGGCGTAACACAATGAAGACTTTGATTCTTGTTCCTGGTATGGATTTTTATTTCTTTAACCATCTACGTTCTGACGACATGGAAATTCACGCAGTTTTCCCTGTTATGCATGGAATAAAATCAGTATTGTGCAAGCTGTTTCGAAAAATAGGGTGTAATGGTTCGTCGTGGTTTTATGGCGACTGGTGGAAATCATTGGATCAATTTGACAAGATTATCGTTTTTGATAACGCACTGTCATTGGATGATATGTTAATGCATAATATTGCAAAAAAATCTCCGCGTTCACATCGGTTTATATATTCATGGAATGTTGTACGAAATGAAAAAGCTTTGTTGAATGATTTGGCTGCTGCGGCGAGATATGGCTTTGAGTATTACTCATACGATCAAAACGATTGCAATAAATATCAGCTTAAATTCAATACCATTATGTATGATCCTTCATATTTGATTGATCGATCTAACCATATCCAGTGTGACACGATATTTCTTGGATTCGTTAAAGATCGAAAAACGAAGTTACTGTCTTTATACTCGTTATTAAGCAGAAATGGATTGCAGCCACGTTTTGTCGTTATTGATAACGATTTGTCGAATGCTGATGTTCCATTTGAGGTCCGTCGCAGTTATGTTCCTTACCGGGAATACACGCAGTGGGTATCCAGGAGTAGAGCGATTATTGACATTACGCAGAGTGGTCAAAATGGTTTTTCCATGAGAATTATGGAAGCAATTTTCGGCGATAAAAAATTGATTAGTACTAATTCTGCACTACGATATGCTGATTTTTATGATCCCAATAATATTTTTATTATTGATCTTGATCATGTGGATGAAGGAAAGTTACGAGAGTTTATGGATTCAGATTTTCATCCGTACGATAAAGCCGTTAAGTCATATTATTCCATTGCCGCTTGGGTAAATCGTTTTGATATTGATGAATGAAGAGCGTGTATCATGGGCAAACATTCTGCTAAGCAGCGAAGAATACCGAATGTTTCTCAGGGAGCAAAGTCAGCAGTAGCATATACTTTTGCTTCGCTGTTCTCTAAGGGATTGGCCTTTATTACTGTACCGATTTTTACGCGTATCATGTCGACTGATGAAATTGGTACAGTAAATTTGTATAACTCATGGCAATCCACGCTGACCGTTATTGCAACCTTATCGCTGACGTATGGCGGGTATATGGTTGCTCTTAAAGAATTTGAGCATGAGCGTGATCAGTATGAATCTTCTGTTCTCGCATTAACGACAATATCGTCCTGTATCGTCGCAGCGCTGTATTTCATCGCGCCGAATTTTTGGAGCAAAATACTGGGATTGGACCGAAGCCTACTGGTCTTGATGGTCATCGGTTTTCTGGTATCCCCGGCAACGGAATTCTGGCTTGCGCGCCAACGGTATGAATACCGTTATAAAGCGGCTACTGCTGTAACCATTTTGTCCGCGATTGTTGCTTCTGTACTGTCAGTTATTGTTGTTATCTTTTTGCGGAACAATCATAGCGAAGCTGTTGCGGAGGGACGTTTAATTGCCAATTATGGTGTACTGTATGCAGTTGCTTTGGTGCTATGGATATATATAATGGTACGCGGGCATAAAGTATTTAATTTCAAGTATTGGAGCTTTTCGCTGGCGTTAAGCTTGCCACTTATAGCCAATCAATTTGCTACGCAGATTCTGAACAATTCGGGTCGTGTGATGATTGGCTGGTTCGTTAATGATTCTGCTGTAGGTATATATGGTACGCTGAGTTCGATAAGTACGGTTTCTACTATAGTTTGGAGTGCCATTAATTCTTCTTTTATTCCTTTTTTATATCGAAACATTGATAATAATGAGGGCAAGAAAAAAATCAAAAATCTGTCGCAGCTTTTGCTTGCTGTATATGCCATGGTGTGTGTTCTGATAACTTTTCTGGCACCTGAAGTCGTGAAGATAATGGCTACTGATGAATATTACTCGGCAATATACATCATGCCTGCGATTTCTGCTGCTATATTTCAAAATGCGATTTCGAACATGTACGCCAATGTACTTCTTTACCATAAAAAGTCGTCGTATATCCTAATCTCTTCAGTTACAGCTGCAATTGTGAATATCGTGCTTAACGCATTGTTGATTCCATTATTCGGGTATCAAGCCGCCGCATATTCGATGTTGATTGCATTTATGCTGCTTTCCTATTTGCAAATGTTCATTTCCCGAAAATTACATTTTAAGATTACGGATTCTTGTGAAACTGTATATAATGATTCGGCAATCATTGTCATTCAATGGGCGACAATTATTTTGTCTTTCACCTCGATGGTTTTGTACCATTTCACGATACTTCGTTATGCAGCTGTGATTGGCTTGTTGCTAGGCGGTTGTATTTTGTTGAAAAAATATGACAAGTTAGGTAAGGACAGGAGAGTAGGGGATTGTCTAGACTGATTTCGAAGTTGATGATTCGATTGCGTAACAATAATCAGAATCTGCATTACTTTCGTGGTCGAGGAATGCGGATTGGTGATCACTGTGAAATTCTTAATGGTTGGGATTTTGGAAGTGAACCTTATCTTATTGAAATCGGGGATTATGTTAGAATAACCAGTGGCGTGAAGTTCGTTACGCATGATGGCGGCGTATGGGTACTGCGGAATCTGCCCGAAGTCTTTCCAGAGCTAGCAGATATTGATTTATTTGGACGTATTAAAATCGGTAACAATGTTCATATTGGTTTTAATGCTGTCATCATGCCTGGCGTGACAATTGGCGACAATTGCATTATCGGCTGTGGTTGTGTATTAACGCATGATGTTCCCGCCGGTTCGATTGTGGTTGGCGTTCCCGGACGCGTGATCAAAACAATCGATGTATATGCTGAGCAGCATATACATGATTTTATGAATACTAAGTTCATGTCTCCTAGGGAGAAGAGGAAAACCGTTGAAAAAGCTTTATTCCGGTAGATACGTGGATGTAACGAGTAGTTGGGGATGATGCAATGAGGATTTTGCTGGTTAACAAGTTTTTTTATCGCAAAGGCGGTGCTGAGACATACTTTTTTGCATTGGCAGAAGGACTGAAAGCCCTTGGCCATGAGGTGTCTTTTTTCTCCATGCATCATCCAGATAATCTGCCATGCGAGCAATCGGAGTACTTTGTTTCGCAGAGAGAGTATGTGGGAAAAACTTCCGCTCTGGAAAAAGTGAAGGCGGCTTCGTCTTTAGTGTATTCCTTTGAAGCAAAACGTAAATTCGAGATGCTGCTGGAAGATTTCAAACCGGATGTCATCCATATGAACAACGTCCATCGGCAAATTACCCTGTCGATTCTTGATGCTCCGTATCTAAAAGCGCATCGCGTACCGGTGGTGTATACCGCTCATGACTATATTTTGATTTGTCCGGCCTATACCATGGTCAATGGCCTTGGCACGGTATGTGACGCATGTTTGGACGGTCATTTCAAACATGTGATTGAAAAAACATGTGTAAAGGATTCCAAATCCAAAAGTGCCTTGGCTTTTTTGGAAGCGTCATTCTATCGATACCATCACAGCTACAGTAAAATCAACAAGATTATCGCTCCTTCCGGGTTTATGAAACGTAAATTGGAACAGGGTGGCTACGATGATGGCCGTGTAGTGATGCTACAGAATTTTCTGACCGCAAGTCAGATGGATATGGCTCGGCTTGTAACCAATAATCACAAGTTTGAGGACGCCACCTTCGAAGATGTGAACAGGAAACCGTATTTCCTGTTCTTCGGTCGTCTTTCCCGTGAAAAAGGCATCCTGACGCTGGTCAGGGCGTTCCTCTCTGTTAAGGATCGGCTTGGTGATGCCTGGCAGCTCAGGATTGTTGGAGAAGGTCCTGAGCGCATGTCCATCGAGCAATTGGTCGCTGAGCATCATGCCGAAAACCGTGTGCATCTGCTAGGTTACAAAACCGGTGAGGATCTGCAACGACAGGTCGGTAATGCTCGTTTCTCCGTTCTTTGCTCTGAATGGCGTGAAAACATGCCATATTCCGGGTTGGAGTCCTTGGCTGCCCAGACTCCGATAATCGGTGCCCGCATCGGTGGCATCCCCGAGTTGGTGGTTGACGGTGAGACTGGATTCCAATATGAGGCAGGTAACCAGCAGGAACTTGCCGAGATGCTGGTTCGGGCAGCAGCGGTTGACCGGCAGCGGTATGAAACCATGCAGGGAGCCTGTTCGAACTATGTTGATGGACGTTGCAAACAGGATGATTATGTGCAACGACTCGTTGAACTCTATGAGTCATTGATCGATGTTCCGCAGATGGATCCCGTTTCTACGATTTCATCAAAGTAGAACGATTAGATTCAACGTATACAAAAAGTATTATCGGCCACAGCGATACAAGCCGTCATATAATGAGGACGGAGCAAAACCAATTCATATCATATAACAAAACAATTGATTAACAGGATGGTATAATGCTAGACAATTTACGTGAATCTATTCATCAGTATAAGCTAAAGCAAAAACTACTGGCGAATAATGCGAAATTAAAAATAGGAAAAAACTCCGATCTTCGACATCCGGAATATGTGCATTGCTCCGGAGTGGTCACGCTTGGTGATAATTGCAAATTATACTGTTGGGATTCCTATCAAAGTAATGTATTCGATTACAAGCCTCAAATTTTAATGGGGGGGGGGTGTTCGTGCAACTAAAAATCTCACCATACAATGCGCTCGCAGTATTACTTTAAAAAACGACGTATTACTTGCTTCGAATGTTTTCATTACGGATTATAACCATGGTATGTCTCCGGTTGCGAATTCATATTTAGATAATCCATTGGATATCAGTGACGGCGTGATTATTGGTTCTGGTGCATGGATCGGTAACAATGTTATTATTTTAGGTGGAGTCTCGATTGGAGAAAAGGCCGTGATTGGTGCTGGGGCTGTAGTAACTAAATCTATTCCTGCTTATTCTATTGCTGTCGGGAATCCTGCGCGTGTTATCAAACAATATGATCATAAGCGTGGCGAGTGGGTATCATGCGTATGATCATTAGATTGTAACTATATTTTCTGATTGGGAATGGTTGCAGGCTTTGTGAGCAAGGATCAACAACCATTCCCAATCAAGTGAATCTGTTAATTTTCAAATCATGAGTGTCTTATGAACATGCCAGATTTCTCCATCTCGGACAATGACTGTTCGTAGCGACTGTTGTCGGTGTCTTGGCCCAGCACCCAACGGCAGAAGTCTGTGAGACCATCCTTTAAGGAGACGGAGGGCGTAAACTGCAACAATTTACGCGCTTTTGTAATATCAGCGACGTTGTGGGCTATGTCGCCAACACGGAAGTCACCGGTAATATGCAATTTACTGGAGCTATTGTAGATTTCTTTAAGCATTTTCGCGATTTCGATTACACTTGTTCCGGTTCCGCTTCCCAAATTGATGATTTCACCATTGGTTCTCGACTCTTCGATCGACCGTATCACGGCTGTGGCGACATCTGTGACGTGGACGAAGTCACGACTTTCCTTACCATCCTCAAAGATATTGATATCCTTATTGTCCAGTAGTAGCGTGGAGAAAATTGAAAGAATGCCGGTATAAGGATTTTTCAGTGATTGCCCAGCACCATAGACGTTTTGAAATCGAAAAATCGTGTAATCAATGTCCATGGCGTGGCACATGGTCTGGATCATCGACTCCTGTGCCAATTTGGTAAAAGCATACAGGGAGTTCGGTCTGGTAAGACTGTCTTCTGTGGTAGGGAGAAGTTTCAACGGCTCGTTGCAAAGCTCACAGTATATGGTGAAATCGCCGTGCGCCATATTTTCAGCTCGCCGGCTACGTGGATAAATGATGCCACAATTCGGGCATTCATATTTGCCTTCGCCATATACGGAACGGGATGAGGAAAGAATGATTTTTTGGACGGTATGTTTTTTCCTTTTTAAGGATATCGCCTGAAAAATATTTGAAAGCCCCATGATGTTGACTTCATTGTACTGATTGATCATATACATCGACTGACCTGTGCCGGTTTCGGCGGCCAAATGTATGATGCAATCAACTCCGTCAATTGCGTTATCGACGACATCGAAATTTCGTACGTCGCCGCAAATGAATTCGCATTTTCCCTTTATGGACGAATAAAGATAGGAGGTGTCCGGTTCTTTGCCATGAATTTGCTCGGTCAGGCAATCCAGAACTTTTATCTTGTATTTTCCTATGGTATCAAGCTGACGAACAATCTCACTGCCGATAAAACCAGCACCACCTGTCACGAGAACGGTCTTCACTGTACTCCTCCCTCCCCTCAGGGGATGCGTCATGCACTTATAATAGGGACCAATTGTGACAGCTATATTGGTTGGAATTCTTTGAAATGGTGAGGATTACTCACAGATTCCCCCTCCGAGGAATGAAGTTTCGGATATGAGTAGGCGTTTCAGGGGTGCCTCCTTGTAGAATACGGGGTATGGCTGAAGTTTTTTCTCCTAGGAATATCATTGTGACCGGTGGCTGTGGTTTCATCGGTTCGAATTTCGTGCGTTATGTGTATGACCATCATCCGGATGTGCACGTCACCGTGCTGGATGCCCTGACATACGCCGGGAATCTGGAGAACATCCGCGGTATCCTCGGTGATCGTGTGGAGTTCGTGCATGGCAATATCTGCGATGCTGAGTTGTTGGATAGGATCGTGCCGGGCCATGACGCGATCGTGCATTACGCCGCCGAGTCGCACAACGACAACTCCATCGCCGACCCGGAGCCGTTCCTCAAGACGAACGTGGAGGGCACGTATCGCCTGCTGGAGGCGGCCCGCAAGTACGATGTACGCTACCACCATGTGAGCACGGACGAGGTGTATGGCGATCTGGCGTTGGACGACCCGAACAGGTTCACCGAGGAGACGCCGTACCGTCCGTCGAGCCCGTATTCTTCGACGAAGGCCTCGTCCGACCTGCTGGTGCGTGCCTGGCATCGCACGTTCGGCGTGCGCATGACGATTTCGAACTGCTCCAACAACTACGGCCCGTACCAGCATGTGGAGAAGTTCATTCCACGTCAGATCACGAACATCCTGGAGGGCATCCGTCCCAAGCTGTACGGCGACGGGTTGAACGTGCGCGACTGGATCCACACGGAGGACCACAGCAGTGCGGTGTGGACGATCCTGACGAAGGGCCGTCTGGGTGAGACGTACCTGATCGGCGCGGACGGGGAACGCAACAACATCACCGTGCTGCGCGACATCCTGACCGTGATGGGCAAGGATCCGGACGATTTCGACCGTGTGAGGGACCGTCCCGGCCACGACCGCCGTTACGCGATCGACTCCACCAAGCTGCGGACCGAACTCGGCTGGAAGCCGACGCATACGGATTTCCAATCCGGTCTGGAGAAGACGATCAAGTGGTACACGGACAACCGCGACTGGTGGGAGTCCGTGAAGGCCGCCACTGAAGCCAAATACAAGCGACAGGGACAGTGAAGGGGCGTCGTCGATGGATTTCGAGAAGGATTTGAAGGTTACTCGGACTAATATTCCGGGTTTGCTGGTGTTCGATCTGCCGGTGCATGGCGACAGTCGCGGTTGGTTCAAGGAGAACTGGCAGCGGGCGAAGATGACCGCGCTGGGACTGCCGGATTTCGGTCCGGTGCAGAACAACATTAGCTTCAACGAGAAGCGCGGCGTCACACGTGGCATCCATGCGGAGCCGTGGGACAAGTACATCAGCATCGCGACCGGTGAGATCTTCGGCGCGTGGGTGGATCTGCGTCCGGGCGGGAGCTTCGGTCAGGTGTATACGACCCGGTTGGACCCGTCGAAGGCGATTTATGTGCCGCGTGGTGTGGGCAATTCGTTTCAGGCGTTGGAGGACGGCACCGCGTACACGTATCTGGTGAACGCGCATTGGAGTTTGGAGCAGAAGAAAACCTACACGTTCGTGAACCTCGCGGACCCTGAGCTTAACATCCAGTGGCCGATTCCGTTGGAGGAATCCGAGCGTTCGGAGGCGGACCTGCATCATCCGATGCTCAAAGATGCGAAGCCGATGGCGCCTCGTCGCACGTTGGTGACCGGCTGCGACAGCCCGCTAGGTCATGCCATTCGCGCCTATGCCGAGGCACATCATCTGGAGGGGTTCGAATATGTGGATATCGACACATTCGATTTCTCCGATCCGGCCGCATACGAGCAGTACGATTGGAGCCTGTACGGCACGATTATCAATGCGGGCGCCTATACGGCCGTGGACAGGGCCGAGACCCCGGAGGGGCGCGTGCTGGCGTGGAAGGCGAACGCGCAGGGACCCGCCCTGCTGGCGCGCGTGTGCGCGGAGCACAACATCACCCTGGTGCACGTGTCGAGCGATTACGTGTTCGACGGGACCGCCGAATTGCATGACGAGGAGGAGACGCTCGCGCCGTTGGGCGTGTACGGCCAGTCGAAGGCCGCCGGGGACATCGCGGTCGCGAATTGCCCGCGTCATTATATCCTGCGTTCGAGCTGGGTGATCGGCGAGGGACGTAACTTCGTCAAGACCATGATGGGCTTGTCCGACAGGGTCGCGAAGGGCGAATTGCCGGAGGTGACGGTGGTGGACGACCAGCACGGCCGCCTCACGTTCACCAAGGACATGGCCGATGCCATCTTCCACCTGCTCGATGGCGGCGCGGCGTACGGCACGTACAATCTGACCGGTTCCGGGGCTGTGAAGAGTTGGGCGGACATCGCGCGCACGGTATTCGATCTGACGAACGGCAACGGCGGGAAGATCAAGCCGATCTCGACCGCGGAGTATTTCGCGAACGCGAAGGCGCCGGTGAGCCCGCGTCCGACGTATTCCGCGCTGGATCTGGCCAAGATCGAGGCCACGGGCCTGGACGTGCCGGACTGGGAGGGGTCTCTGAAGGCATACGTCACCAAGGAACTCAAGAAGTAACAGATTTGTCTCGGGCGGTTTCCTCAGCGAAACCGCCCGAGACTTGTGTAATTAGGTTTTTATAAACCGCAGAGAAGGGAATCTTTCATAATGAAGGGCATTATTCTTGCTGGCGGTTCGGGCACGAGACTGTACCCGCTGACCACGGTCACGTCGAAGCAGCTGCTGCCGGTGTACGACAAACCGATGATCTACTATCCGCTCAGCGTGCTGATGATGGCTGGGATCCGCGACATCCTGATTATCAGCACGCCGAAGGACCTGCCGAACTTCGAACGGCTCCTAGGCGACGGATCGCATTATGGCGTGCGCTTCTCGTACAAGGTTCAGCCGTCCCCGGACGGGCTCGCGCAGGCGTTCCTCCTGGGCGAGGAGTTTATTGCAGGCGAGCCTTGCGCACTGGTGCTGGGCGACAACATCTTCTACGGCAACGGCCTGGGCGCGACCTTGCGCAAGGCCGTGGCGAAGGCCGAGTCCGGTGAAGGTGCGAGCGTGTTCGGCTATTACGTGGACGATCCGGAGCGTTATGGCGTGGTCGAGTTCGACGAGGACAAGAAGGCCGTGTCCATCGAGGAGAAGCCGGCGCATCCGAAGTCGCATTACGCGGTGACCGGCCTGTACTTCTACGACGAGCACGTGGTCGAGTACGCCAAGCGGGTCAGACCCTCGGCGCGAGGTGAGCTGGAGATTACAGACCTGAACCGCATGTACCTGGACGCGGGCATGCTGAACGTGCGTACGCTGGGCCGAGGCTATGCGTGGCTGGACACGGGCACGATGGACTCTCTGTTCGAGGCGGGGGAGTTCGTGCGCACCGTGCAGCGTGCGCAGGGTCTGCCGATCGCGATCGTGGAGGAGATCGCCTACGAGAACGGCTGGATTACGCGCGACCAGCTCATGGAGTCCGCGGAACGCTATGGCAAGAGTCCGTACGGGCGGCATCTCAAGGGCATTGCTGACGGCGAGATCATGTTGGTGCCGAATCAGAAGAACTAACAAGAGTCGATTCTCAGTGGGTGGTCCGGCTACGTTCGTTCTTTAATGTTCCTGTAATGGCCTGTATACGGGTAATCCGCGCTACCGTCTAGGTGCCGGTCGCGCGGATTACCAGCTAATGAATGGTTATCTATCGCTTTCAGCGGGCTTGAGTACTGGATGAGTCGATTATCGGCGTATGCGAGTGATCGTGAATCCGGTTGGACACCTTGTCCCACAGCAGGTCGAACCAGCGCCCGCGACGCCGGTCGATGGTGACGGCGAACAGTGCCTGGCGGGTGAAGTCAAGCAGAGTGCATACGGCGTAGATCGCCAGCAGGATGCCCAGGATCTGCAGAATCGCCAGCGGCTGCTGGTAGAGGTCCTGCAGATTGAATAGCCGTGCCCAGAGCAGTTTCTCGGATGCGGCGTAGTCGGTGATGAGGTATACGGCGAACGCGGATTGCGCGATCCGGTTGATGACGCGGCTATGGAAGGTGACGCGGTCGAACAATAGGAACACGCCGAAGCCCACCATGATGACGGGCAGTTTCCAACTGCCGGTGATGAAGATTCCCATGTCGTGCCCCAGCAGGGACAGCGTTGCGGACGCGGCGGTATAGAGAAGGAAGAAACCAAGCCCGATGCCGGTCATCAGCCAGACCTGCTTGGTGGTGAACGGCATCATATGCCACTTGTAGGCGGAAATGAGGATGAACACGTAGATGAAGCCGAAAACATTGTCTGTCAGCGACTGCGCTCCTGGAATGAAGCTGGTCAATCCCCATATGACCAGCACGGTCGCGGCCAGCTTGAGGTGGTATTCGCGGCCGAGCGCCTTCAATCCCTTGGCTAGGAAGGGAAGCAGCGCCAGGAATATGGCGTAGGCGGTGGCGTACCACCACACGCCCATGCTCAATGGCATGACGCTTTTCACCATGAGTTTCATACTGAGATCGGCCCGGTCGAATACGAGGTAGAACGTTACGAGGATAAGGCTCCAGAACAGCAGCTTGCGTTCCATGATCCACACTCGTCTGAGGTTGGATTTGATGGTCTGTTCCTTGTCGAGGAAGAACCATGTGGAGATGGAGAAGAAGATGACCACGCCCACCTTGCCACCGCCGGCCATGACGAGCTGGAAGAAGATCCGCTCCGGCCCCAAGGGGAGTTTCAGCACGTCATAGCCATTATGGACGATGAAGTGATGGGCGAGGATCATGAACATCGCGATGATGCGCAACGTTTCAATGTTGGAATTCCTGCCCCCCCCCATTTGAATTTCTGGAGTGTGCCGGTGCGCTGTGCTTAGCGCTTACGCGGTTGTCTTTCTCCGCGTCCTGTTTTTCTCTCATAATCCTCTGTATCGGGCATAACCCAGAAAACTGATGCAAGACGGATTGTCATCGTTTGTTGTAGCCATATCATGCCATAGCTGTGCGCGAGTTTCTGCATACTAGAAATCCGTGTGACCATTCATCTGATCGCACGGATTTTTTAATGCCTGAATCGTAATGCGGTGCTGTTCCCGTATCTTACGAAGGCGTCACTATAGGGATTCTGCAGGGGATAGGACTTTCTCGACGATGAGATTGTCTAAAAGTCCTTCTGCATACTGTATGGGCTGTTGTGTGTCCTTGTGATAGCGCACGATGACTCTGCCGTAGAATTTGCGGTATTCGGTCAGTTCCTCTCCCTCGTAGCCGACATAGTGGGGGTCGTCGTCTTCGCTCTTTTCCTTTGGGCATTCCAATGGGTCCCCGATACGCTTGAGACATGTGAGCCCCCAGAGGTCGTTGTTTTCTGGAAGACGTACCAGGCCGATCACGTTATTCCCCTTGTGCAGGTGTTCCGCATCTTTCCCGTTGTCGTTCCTTTTTCGGGACAGAAGCCAATCGGTGTTGAGCTCATCGGGTTTTCTCCTGAACACGTCGATGGGTTCGGTGCCATTGTAGTTGGTCATGAAACGGATTTTCATCCTGCTGATCTCCTCGTCAGTGAGGTGGAGCAGGTCATTTAATTTAATATCTTCACTCATATCTACATGATAGCTCGTGAGGGCGGAACCTTGCATTTGTTTTAATGCCGCTTATTGCATACAAAGTCATACTAGTTGTTGGTCTTTTTTCGTCATGCGCGGAATATACGGTGAGGGGCCGCCGACATGACAAGGAAAATCAAGATTAGGGAGATGATTTCTCCTGAGCGTTGAAGTTCATCGGGATGTGAAAATGAGACTGGATGCCGGAGCATACGCGAGGCTGCTTCTGACGGAGACGAATAGGGAAGTGTGCACGAGCAGCTTCAGAGGTATTGACATAAGGAAGCGGTTTTCTTGGTCTTTTACGCCAAACCTGGAATTCGAAAAGGTGGTAACTCGGACGTGTCATTTTCTTTGCCCTAAAATTTATAGATTTTTGAATAGTTCGTCGATTTGAGAATTTATGACTGAGTTCGTGTAACTGTAAGCGGGGAAATAAGCATTCATAGCATCCGCATCTTCATATCGTGCTAGTTCCTCCGCTACTGATTCTTCGTAATAAGAAGCGTCAACTGTGTCTAAAAGCGAATATAGTTCATCTGGCAAACTAGATACTTGATTATCAATTTCCTGCTGCACTGCATCCGCTATTTTATTCGTGATTCGCCAAACATCATCATCGTCTGAATATAGGGAATCATATTGGCCGACATCGCTGTTGCTGTAATAGTCACTGATTTCGGCAGACTCTTGAATGAACGCAATTTCTGCATTAAGATTTTCGATAATTGCATCATTCAGCGCATTTATATGATGTTGATCCAGCAGAGTGAGTGCCCTGGGGTAGAGCATTGAACATAGTTGGCTCTTGACTTCAAGCCCCTCACTGGCATAGAGGATATTCTTTATGTTCTCCTTTTCGCCGTGCCATTGATTAAGGATAGCGTAGTCATCATTAAGATTCTGCAGCACCTTCAAGCTACTAGGGAGAAAAGAAGGCGTTTTCTGTGAATACCCCGTCGAACTTTTGAAGCGGACGCCGTTGTCAGAGAATCCTATGTTTCCTCGTAGAACGGCATCCATGAAGTCTTTGGCGATCTTGGAAAAGCGATGTGTTTCCATCTTGCTTATTATGCACTTGCGTTTTTCCTTCGCTAAAACAAGCAAAGCAGCGTTGACATAAGCGGCGGATCCGCTGCTATCCGCATATCCTGGAGCATCTTTTCCGGAGATGAAACTGTCTAATAGCTGGATTATCTTTTCATCTCTGTATGCTCTATCATCGGTGTATGCAGAGAATCGTTCAATCTGATCCATGAACGCCGCATGAGCAATAATCTTGTCGCACTCTTCTGGGGTCTGTTGCAAGTAACTGCGAAGAAAATCGTTCACAGAAGGGTTGATTGCTCTGACCGTTCGAGTGTTACTCTTATAGGTTATGGCAATCATGGACTCATTCAGTCTTTGCAGAATATCCTTGATGCTGACGCTCTCATAAGATGTGCCTGACGGGTTAAGACGTGTATTGGCTGCTTGACGAAGCGCATTCTCGGATACGCTATGGCTCGTCAGAGAGTAAAGTGTGTATAGAAGAATTCTGTCTGGTTCACTGAGCCGTTGCTTAAATTCGTCATCCCATATTGCATCTGCATGATTGATGGTGTACAGAATATGAGGCACATATTTGTCCGCCTCGGTCTCGTGCACGTACTTTTCTTGAGTGCATCTATCGATAATGCGAGGCGTGTAATTCGGGTGTCTCACTATGTCGAGATATGCGCGCTTGTTCTTAATCGCATCAATATAGTTCTTGTCTATATCTCGGCATTTCAAATGTCTGATGAAAATCTCGGCCTTTTCCAACGGAGTAATTTGGCTCATGTCCACCATAACGAATGGCTCTTTTCCGTTGCTGCTGCCGTCTGCGAAATTACAACGTTGCCGGGCTTCTTGCAGAATCGTCATTCTGGTATTAATTAGCATTCTCTTATTCGGTGAGTTGTTCACACGGCGAATGATTTGTTTGAGCAGATTCTCTTTCGAGCTATTCATATCATGATAGTGCTGTCCGAACACATCATCAATGAAAATGAATTCCTTCTGCTCGGGTAGAGGAGAAAGGACGTCCTTAATATGATGAAGGTCTTCGCCATCAGAATAGCAAAGTGAATAATGGCCATAGAGCATGAATTGTGTCGCCAGCATTTTCGAGGAAATCGTCTTTCCTGTGCCAGGAGCGCCTGAGATTAGGACAATTTGATTATTCTCGAGCAATGCCATGGCTTGTCGGTATTGCTCGGTCGGAACGAATAAATCCGAAAGATCTTCTGATGAAGCGAGCAAATCCTGATTGTCTATGATGGTGCTGCTGTTTATCAGGGCATGAAGCGAATTCGGATTTAGGAGATGTGGATACTTATTCGAGATATTCTGATTCTCGCTTTTTGAAATGTAGGCATCACAGTCGCCTCTGGTATAGATGTTCTTTTCCGAGGCCATCCAATCATGGAAAAGCTCATAAATTGAAGTTATGTTTTTAGGGGAGAGATCCTTGTTGATGAAAAGGTAATACTCCTTTGGGTTGAGCTTCTGGACTTTCTCCTTTTCTTTTCCCAAGACGCGGATTAGCTTGGAATATGGCGTATCTATATAGTTTTTGCATTGGGCAACTACGGTGCGGCCATCGGTGCGGTCTGCTATATCAATGCCCTGATCGGCGCCTTTCCCGAATATTCTCAGTTCCTGATCAGTTTCTTGTGAAAGAATATCCCGAGCTAATTCCTCGAATTCGTCATCTCGCAATGCGAAAAAGTTATAGTACATTCTTGAGGATGCCTTCCTTCGGATAAAAGATGTGCCTTTATTCTACTTGTTGATTTGTCCAGTGACAGATTCGTTATGCACATATAGTTGTTGAGTGGGAAGTGAACTGAGTGCGGCTATCTGTTACGTTAGATTTTGCGGCCTTTCGTTGTTTGGTGTGGGTGAAGCGGGTCAGGCGGTGACAACGGTCGGGTAGTTTTGATGGTATGGATACCACGATGCTGTTCACCACCGCCCTGCAACTCGTCGACCCCTGGCACGTCACCGATGTGGAATTCCGCGATACCGACGCGGGTGGGCGGAAGCCGCGCATCACGATTGGATACGGGCCCGGCTCCCGTTTCCACTGTCCCGAGGCGGGATGCGGGGAGGCGTCTTGCCTCGGGACATGACACGATGGAACGCACGTGGCGTCACCTGAATTTCTTCTGGTACGAGGCGTTCACCCACGCCTCCGTGCCACGGGTGGCGTGCCCGGAGCACGGCGGAGGACTGCGACGGTGCCGTGGGCGCGTCCGGGCAGCGGGTTCATGCTCCTGTTCGGGGCGATGGTCGTGGAACCGGCGAAAAGCCAGCCGGTCGCGGACATCGCCGAACCGGTCGGCGGGCACGACACGAGACCGTGGCGGTTCATCCGCCATTACGTGCAGGAGGCGCGCCTGTGGATTGGCAACGGTGTGTTGGACGGTTTCTTAGAGGACGAGTCCTTGTTCGGTGAATTCCTTCGGACTCCGGTATCCGAGGGTGGAGTGGAGCCGCTGGTTGTTGAACCACCACACGTAGTCGTCGGGGGTCATGCCTCGGCTGCTCGATCGTGGTGTAGTGGTTCCGGTACACGAGCTCCTTCTTCAGCAGCCTGTTCATCGATTCGACCACGGCGTTGTCGTAGGGGTTGCCCTTGCGTGACAACGATCTTTTGATGTCGAACACGTCGAGCAGCTCGTCAATCCTCGTGTTGTCGAACTCGCTGCCCCGGTCGGTGTGGAACACCTGGACGTCCGTCAGCGGGAAGTCGAGGGTGGCGAATGCGGCCGGCATCAGGCCCGCGTCCCGGGTCCGCCCGGCGGAATGGCCGGCGATGCCCCTGTTCGTCAGACCGACCAGCAGGCACACGTACGCCCATCCGCTCCCTACCCTCACGTATGTCAGGTCGCTCGCCGGATGCGTGTGCGGGGCGTAGCCGTCGAACTCGCGGTCCAGCAGGTTCGCGAGCTTCGCCTCGTTGGCTCGTGTCACGCCTGCCTTCGTGCGAATACCGGCGCCGCTTGTTCTGAAACGTCCACCTCCATCTCCAACCGCCGGTCGCGTCTCCTCGGCCCGACCGGCTCGTTCTGCTCGGGCGTGCGGTTGTCCGCGGCCCGGGTGGAGCCGCTGTCGCGGATGCCTTGGACCCAGCGCCGCGGGGTCGATCGCACGACTGCACGATCTGCCGTTTGAACGCCTCGTCGTAGTGGCGGGGATGTTTCGGGTCGGCCATCGTCGGCCTCCAATCTCATGTCATTCGTCCCTCATCGGACTGTCTAATGCATTGTAGCCAATCCAATCACTCGGTTGGATGAGTCCGGTACAATACCGTCAAAAGCCAGGGAATGGCTGCGTGATTATCTCCAAGAAAACGTCCGCAGCCCCCTACCCTTTATCGGATGATGGTGGTGGTGAAAGATGCGGAACAATAGTGAAGTTCATGGAGCGAAGTCGCTCGATGAAATAAAACAGCTAACTGAATCTCCTGAGAATCAGTATTTTGATCGTAAGAGCGCACGCTTGAAGATTCGAGATATCGCGCGGCATGTTATCGCTTTCGCTAATGCTTCTGGCGGAAGATTGGCGATTGGCATTGAGGATGATGGGACCATAACAGGTTTCCAACAGCAAGGGGCGCAAAATATCGATGAAATTGAGCGGTGCCATATTTTTGAGTGCGAGCCAGCCCCATCGGTTATTGCTTCGCGATTATCTGTAACTAATAGTCATGGCGAGACTGATACGGTTTTGCTGCTTGACGTAGCGGCATCTCCGGATGTTGTTATTCATCGTAAGGGCGATAATACGGTATTTCTTCGTGTTGGTGATAAGAGCCGTGAGTTGAATCATGAGCAAACGCTGCGCTTGGAATATGACAAAAATCAGCGAACATTTGAAGATGAAATTGTGCAATGGTCGAGCTTTGACGATGTGGATCATGAGGTACTGAATGAGTATAAGTCCAAATTAGGAACTTCGGCTGACGATGAGCGTGTGTTGCGCAGTCGTAGATTCCTTGTTGGTGGTCATTTAACGAATGCAGGTGTGCTGCTATTTGCGAAAGACCCGACTCAATTTTTACCTCAGGCAAGACTCAGGGTACTTCGTTTCCAAGGTGAAAATATGGAAACCGGTGCACATATTAATATTGTGAAGGATCAGTCTTTTGACTTGCCTATTCCTAAAATTATTCGTGGAGCATCAACGCTTATTTCAAGTCTCCTGCGGGAATTTCAGTATCTTGGGGATGACGGACAGTTTGCTACGATACCTGAATATCCGCAGTTTGCATGGTTTGAAGGCGTAGTAAATGCCGTAATTCATCGTAATTATGCATTTGCCGGAGATTATATCCGTGTATCTATGTATGACGATCGCCTTGAAATCATCAGTCCGGGACGATTGCCTAATATTGTGACTCTGGATAATATGCGCACCACTCGTTATGCGCGCAATCCGCGTATTGCGCGAGCTTTGGTCGAATTTGGTTGGGCTCGTGAGCTCAATGAAGGTGTGCAGCGAATTTATAACGAGATGCAGGAAATGTTCCTGAAAGAACCGATATATTCGGAACCGGGTGGGTCTAAGGTACAACTTGTTTTGGAGAACAGCATCACATCTCGAATGCTTCGTACGGAAGATTCCATGGAGCAACGTATTAGCAAACAGGTGCTTGAATCCTTGTCTGGTTATGAAATTTCTGCCGTTCGGCTTGCATGTCTGCAGAAAAAAGTAACTGTTAAAGAGTTGGCGTCTTATACGCATAGGGCGCCGAAGACTATTCGTCCTGTGCTGAAATCCTTGGTGGACAAAGGAATATTTGACTGGCATGGATCCAGTATGCGCGATCCTTCGCAATACTACACGCTACGTTAAATCTTAGTGTGTTAAGCGTTATTTCCTTTTCGACTGGATCGAATAATGAGTTCGGTTAGTTATTTGCCAAGGCGCGGCCTTATCCATTCGGTCATTCTTTGCTGCGTGCGGTGATTGCTGCACAGTAAAGTTCAGTCTATAGATGTGTACGAGTAGGTACGAGTAGGTACGAGTAGGTACGAGTAGGTACGAGTAGGTACGAGTAGCGTTCGGATTGCTGCATACTTTGGAACATGGCCGTCCGCGACACGATGGTCGGTTCACTTCCGTGAGATTGGTATAGAGCTGGGGTATGGGTGGGGGGCTGCGGACTGGTTTTCTGGACAATTACCAATCCTCGCTGACGTGTTGCTGAGATATTGTTCTGCCTGATGTATGCCGGTAATGCGTCACATTTGATTTATACACGGAAGCGGACGCGCAAGAGTTTCTAACGAGCCGCACGCATTTTTTCAAACTTAAAGCCTTCGAGAACAATTTTGAGCGAGACGGCGGACGGTACCATGGGTTGGACTTCGCATATCTTGTGGATTTGTCCACCATCGACTGCCACCTGCGAACGTTGCTAAGCTATCTCTGCCTTAATCTCGAACATGCGCTGAAAGTGCGTTTCAATCAAATCATCATGGAAGATGCCAATGAAGATGGCTACAACATCGTGCATAATGTCGGCGAAGCAGGCGAGTTTTCATTCCATGGGGATTACACGCATTCACGCTATCATCACTCCAACTACACTGAGGGCTTGCTGAACAAGTACTTTGAGGATCCTTCGATTTGGAATCTTTGGGAAGTGATTGACTTCAGCACGCTATGCAAATTCTACAAGGCATACTTAAACCAGCGGCAATATAAAGACAATACGACAAATCTGTTCCAATCCGTTCGGATTATGCGCAATGCTTCTTCGCATAACAACTGTCTAATGATTGGTATTGAAAAGCAAATCAATCCAACCCTGTATGTAAAGAACTGCGTCAAAGAGCTCAACCATGGGGAAAACCCTAAGCAACTATTCGACGCATTCCGTATCTATCCCCTGACGCATGATTTCTCGGCGACAATCTGTGCTTTCCTTATCCTTGTAGACAGCCCCGGCGTGCGGAATACTGCCAAACTGAAAATGCAGGATTTTCTGCAGCGTTTAACGAAAAGGTACGATTATTCGGCAATGTCTTATCAAGACTGTCCAAAACTTATCAAAACGATAAATGCATTACAATCAATCTGCAAGATGACGATTGACTATTTGGACCAGCATCCTGAGGATTTTTACACGAATAAAATACTCCACACGCAGCCGGAACCAATCAGCCCCGCGAAGGGAATCGCACAGATCAACCGCATGGCCGGTGCTATGGGATTGTAGCCTGCGGTTGTATCAAGACACTTGAAAATACAAGTGCAGATTGCGTCTTACCTGTATTTTGCTCATGTCTCGCTTATATATGGCAGATTCGGAGGCCTGACCGGAGACATCTCGCTTACATATGGCAGACACATGCGGCGAAACCCTCAAAAACGTACCCCCGAACTGCCTGTTTTCGCAGGCGACGTGCCATATGTAAGCGAGATGTCTCCGTACGAAAAGCAAAATCTGCCATACATAGCGCAGATAGACCGGTTGAAATGGGGATATTACGCGAAGTGATCTCGCACGATTGCACGCTGCGGCCTACAGCAGAGGGGTGGTGCGCGGTTTGGCGGTTGAGCCGCGTACCTGCAGTTGGACCGGAAACGTCTCGAATGGTTCGTTAATGGGCCGCCCCTCAATAAGAGCTAAGGCTTTGTGTGCCGCATCGACGGCCATGTCGTATGGACGCTGTCGAACGGTGGTTAGCTCAGCCTCCTTGGCGAAGGTGCTGTCGTCAAATCCGGTTACGGAAATATCTCCAGGCACGGAAAGGCCGCTGCGTTGAAGGCGGAAGAACAATGGAATTGCCTGTGAGTCCTGATGGAAACACAATGCGGTGGGTGGGTTGTCCTGCGCCATGATTTCGGAAATTGCCGCATCCAGAATGCTGTCGCCTTTTTGCACTGCCAGTGTGCGGGCGGTCAGTCCGTCAATTGCATCGCAGGCTTCCTGGAATCCGTAAATGCGGTTAAATGAGCTGAATCCCAATGTGGAGGAAAAGCTTTCATATAAATACAGCAGGTTACGATGTCCCAGCTTGGCGAGATGTCGAACGATGAGTTTGATGCCTTCTTTGTCGTTGATACCGACAGTTGCATCGAATCCTTCGCTGGTGGTATTGATGCCAATAATCGGAATTTTTGCGGTTCCGAGACGTTTGACCTCGTCGGGGCTGATGCCGAATGAGGAAACGAATACGGCATCCGCATTGCTGCGTACGGGAAGTTCCTCGAAGAATGCGTCACGCGCTTCCGACCCCTCGATGGGGTAGATGACCAGATCGTACCCGGCGTCACGCAAAACATCGTTAAGTCCGGCAATGATTTCGGCGGTGAACCATTCGATGACGCCGCTGCCGACCAATAATGCTATGCGATAGGTTCTACCGGATTTAAGAATTCCTGCCGATCTGGAAACGCTGAAATTCAACGCATCGGCTGCGGCCTGCACTTTCAACCGTGTTGCTTCCGACACCTGTTCAGGGTGTGCGAAAGTGCGTGAGACTGTAGCGTTCGATACGCCTGCCTTGAGTGCCACATCGCCGATGCTCGCTTTCATGGTGCCTCCGAAAGTTTTTCACTGTTTGTTTCAGCCTACCATCATTGCCGTCCTCGTGGTGACAAAGTTGAAAGATAAATGAAAAGGGTTGCGATACGACACGCCGTATGAAAAACAATGTGTGCACGCTCACAGCGGTGAGATGAAACGGGTTTCAAATGAAACCGGTTACATTCCAAAAAACCTTGAATTGCCAATATGAAACCCTTGTCGTATGCTATTGCTTGTCCGCAAGGGGCGGATGAAGGCTTACGAGGACGTAAGGAGAGATATGAAAATCAACAAAGGTATCGCAGCGGCAGTGGCGGCCCTGAGCATCGTCGGCTTGGCTGCGTGCGGGAACAGCAATACCGCTTCCGGCACAACCGATACGAAAGCCGACAAAGGGCTTGACGTTATCGGCAATAACATCACCTACGACCCTAACCATCTCGTTAACGACGGCAAGCCAATCCAGCTCGAGTACTGGAGCTGGGGCAGCAAGGGCACGGATCCGGTCTACAAGATGATTGAGTCCTACACGAAGACGTATCCGAACGTCACCATCAAAACGGTGAATGTTTCATGGGATGATTATTGGACCAAGCTGCCGTTGGCTCTGAAAGGCAAAAACGGTCCTGCCGTTTTCAACATCCACAACTCTTACGATGCGTTGATTCGTCCATACGCAGCGGATTACGATATCGACACCAAGTCTCTGGAATCCGACTACTCCACCGCATCCGTACATGAAGATGAAAACGGTAAAGTCAAGTATATCGACTCCGTGATTAACACCGGCAACATCTACTACAACAAGACATTGTGGAGCGAAGCGGGCCTCACCGATGCCGACATTCCGACCACCTGGGACGAATTCATCCAGGTCGCCCAAAAGCTCACCAAGACCGACGGCAGCAAGATGACGCAGGCCGGCTTCAACTTCAACGGCGACGCCTACAGCGCCATCTACCAAGGTCTGAACTATCAGAAGGGTGAACTGCTCTTCAGCGAAGATGGCAAGAAAGCCAACTACAACAACGACGTGACCAAAGAAAACATGCAGTTCCTCAAGGATTTGTATGACAAGTACAAGGTCGGATCCGTTGACTTCGGTAACGATTACACCCAAAGCTTCGGTAACGGCCAGTCTGCGATGATCTACGCTTGGGGCCACATGGAAGGCACGCTGAAAGAAAAGTATCCAGATATTGACTACGGCGTGTTTGCCACCCCAACCTTCTCCAAAGACACTCCGTTTGCATACGACCGTTACAACGGCGAATCCACTCCGGGCGTCAACAAGAACCAGAGCAAGGAGCAGCAGGCCGTTGCTCAGGACTTCATCAAGTACCTGCTCGCCAACGATGATTATATTCGTGAAGCGGTATCCGAACTGAATTCCTTCCCAGCCAAGACCTCGCTGCAGAACGACAAGGACATTCTCTCCAAGCCGGTCATGGCCGCCATCCAGCCGCGCGTAGACCGACTGATCTGGCCGGGACCGGCACCGTCCACCGTTGAATCCAGCGGCACCACTGCTTTCCAGAACGTCTTCCAGAACGGCATGTCCATCGATAAGGCTCTCAAGGAGGCCCAGGGTCAGATGGATACCGACATGAAGAGCTCTGACTTCACGTCAATGGAAAGCAAGTACGCTTACTTCGACGAACATAAGTAATACCGATATATCCAATCCCTTTTCCAATCCGGGCAGTCGCGGTACGATTCTTCTTCCGCGCCGCGGCTGCCTTTTATCTACGAGATACGTTCAATCTTCTTATTCGATTCGATCTGACATTCTGTATTGCGTAACAAAACGGTCGAATCGGCTCACAGAGAGGCGAGATTCAATGAAAAACAAAAATGGTGAATCTCTGGTATCGAGAATTTTCACCCTACGCAACATGGCCGTTGCCTTTTTGGTGGTCTATTTCGCCATTTTCCTGGCCTACCCAATTTTTAAAGCCTTCGCGGGCAGTTTGCATAACTGGAATCCTCTGATTGGCACTTATGATTGGGTCGGACTCGACAACTTCAAACAGATCCTCACTGACAAACTCTTCTGGACTTCCATGGGGAACACGGCGGTATTCGCAGGTGTTTCCACACTCTTCCGCATTGTGCTTGGTCTCGGCTTGGCCCTGCTGCTCAGCGCCAAACTCGTCAAATGCAAAGACACCCTCCGAGGTCTGTTCTACATGCCGACTATCACTCCGCTCGTGGCAGTCTCTTTCGTGTGGATGTGGATGTTCGACCCGCAGTTCGGCATGGTAGACAAAATCACAGGACTCGACATCAACTGGCTGCACGACACCAAATGGGCCATGCCGGCAGTCATCATCATGACCATTTGGAAGGATTTCGGCTACGCGACCGTTCTATATTTGGCCGGTCTCATGAATCTTCCTCGAGACGTGTACGAGGCGGCCGCCATCGACGGTGCCAACTCAGTGCAGATTTTCTTCAAAATCACCCTGCCGCTGCTTAAATCAACCACCTTGTTCATTGTCATCACGTCACTGATCAGCTATCTGCAGGCATACGTGCAGATTCTCGTCATGACCGAAGGCGGTCCGGGCACGTCAACCTACACCATCAGCTATCTCATCTTTGATCAGGCATTCCAGAAATACAACTTCGGCGTCGCGTCAGCTCAGGCAGTTGTGCTCTTCCTGTTCACTGGTGTGCTCACCCTCATCATGTTCAAGGTTTCTGGAGATTCGGAGGAACTGGCATGAAATCACGTAAAATTGGCGGCATCATTCTTACGATTCTGCTCTTCATCGCCGCCATCATCACCATTGTTCCATTTGTTTGGATGTTCATTTCATCATTCGCGCCAAATAGCGAAATCGTCAAAGTGACCGGAGGATTATTCCCTAAGCCATCCACGATTGACAACTATGTGAGCATCCAAGAAAAGTTCAATTTCTTGCGATTGTTCGCAAACTCGCTAATCGTAGCAGTACTGAAAACCGGTATTGCAATCTACACAAGTGCGGTGCTTGGTTACGTGTTCTCTAAAATGCGATTCCGTGGTCGCAACCTGCTTTTCGGCATCGTTATGAGCACCATGATGATTCCTTGGGCAGTGACCATCATTCCGCAATACGAAATGTTCACCAACTGGGGTCTGCAAGACACCTACACGTCGCTCGTGCTTCCTGGCATGATCAGCGCATTCGGCATCTTTCTGTTCCGTCAATCCATCTCGGGAATTTCCGACGAACTCATTGAAGCGGCAAAACTCGATGGCGCATCCGAAACTAGAATCTTCCATAGCATCATTCTGCCAATGAGCCACAATACTATCGCGGCGCTCGCCATCTTCACCTTCCTGTGGAATTGGGAAGACTACCTGTGGCCATTCTTGATGATTACCGACGAAAAAAAGCAGCTGCTCGCTGTCGGTCTGAAGGCATTCAACGGCCAATACGGCACCGATTACGGCGGATTGTTCGCAGCAACTTCGTTGGCAATTGTTCCGGTGATCATTGTGTATATGATTTTCCAGAAGCAGTTCATTGCGGGCATTGCGACTGGCAGTGGTAAGTAAGGTAGGAGCGGTATGACAAACAACGCATCAGATAACGCAACCAGTACGGTGTTCTCCGACTATGTGCGCAAGGCGCGGCCGAATATGCGCGAAGCATCGACCCTGCAGGGGGAGCATTGGAGAATCGGCATTCTAACGGAATCGCTGATCCGCTTCGAATGGTCTGACTCCGGCAAATTCGAAGACAATCTCACGCAGATGGTGGTCAACCGCGATTTTGGCGCCGACCCGCAGTTCACGGTGACGCACCGTGATGGACTGCTCATTGTTGACACTCCCGCATTGCATATTACGTATGATGGCAAGCCGTTCAGCAAAGAAGGCTTGAGCGTAGTCGTCAAGGGCATGTCCGACACCCAGTTCAATACGTGGTATTACGGCGACGAGCCGAAGCATAATCTCAAAGGCACCGCGCGCACGCTCGACGAGGCGAACGGCGAAATTCCTCTGGACGATGGTGTGATTTCGCGAGACGGATGGGCGGTGCTCGACGATTCCGCCGCGAACGTGATCGTGGAAGCCCACGAAGTGAACGGCAAGCCGAATCCGCTGGGGGCTTGGGTTATGCCGCGCGATCACAAGGAAACCGACTTCTACTTCTTCGGCTACGGCCGCCGCTACACCGAAGCGGTGCAAGACTTCTACAAGCTGGCCGGACCAACGCCGCTGCTGCCGCGCTTCACACTCGGCAACTGGTGGAGCCGCTACTACCGCTACACGCAAGACGAGTACGTGCAGCTCATGGACCGGTTCAAGCGTGAAGGCATTCCATTCACCACATCCGTGATCGACATGGACTGGCATCGTGTGGACGATATCGACCCGAAATACGGTTCCGGTTGGACCGGCTATTCGTGGAACAAGCAGCTGTTCCCGGACCATAAGGCGTTTTTGCACGACCTGCATGAGCGCGGCCTGAAAGCCACATTGAACGTGCATCCGCGAGATGGCGTTCGCGCGTTCGAAGACGATTATGAGGCAGTGGCCAAGCGCGTCGGCATCGATCCCGCAACCGAAGAGGCGGTGGAATTCGACCTGACGAATCCGGATTTCGTAAGCGCCTACTTCGACATGCATCATCGTATGGAAGCCGAAGGCGTTGACTTCTGGTGGCTCGACTGGCAGCAGGGCGGTGTGACCCGTCAGCCGGGACTCGACCCGCTGTGGGTGCTCAACCACTTGCACTACCTGGATTCCGGGCGTGACGGGAATTGGGCGCTTACCTTCTCGCGGTATGCGGGACCGGGCTCGCACCGCTATCCGGTCGGCTTCTCGGGAGACACCATTGTTACGTGGGAATCCTTGCAATTCCAGCCGTATTTCACTGCTACCGCTTCGAATATCGGCTACGGATGGTGGAGTCACGATATCGGCGGTCACATGTGTGGATACCGCAACGAACATTTGGAAGCCCGCTGGTACCAGCTTGGCGCGTTCAGTCCGATCAACCGACTGCATTCCAGCAATTCGCAGTTCATGGGTAAGGAACCGTGGAACTTCTCCGCGGAAGTGCGCGATTCCATGGTGGGTTCGCTGCGACTGCGCCATATGATGCTGCCGTACCTGTACACCATGAACTATCGCGCCGCGTTCGAAGGCATGCCATTGGTGGAGCCGATGTATTGGGCGGATCCGAACAATCCGCAGGCGTACGAGGTGCCGGATGAATTCCGTTTCGGTACTGAGCTGCTGGTTGCACCCATCGTTTCCGACAATGACGATTCCGCGCAGCTGGGTAGCACGGAAGCATGGCTGCCGCAAGGTGAATGGTATGACTTCTTCGACGGGCGCCGTTACGTTTCGGCAGGGAAGTCCGGGCGTCGTTTGGAAGTGTGGCGTGCGATCGACCGTATGCCGGTGTTTGCCAAGGCTGGCGGTATCGTGCCGTTGCAGCAGCTTGGCGAGGGCAATAAAGTGAATGATCTTGGCAATCCGGAGTCCCTGCAGGTGCTGGTGTTCCCCGGTGCGAACGGTTCGTTCACACTCAAGGAAGACGACGGCTCTGCGGAGTCAGGCGAAGATCAAACCCATGTTGCCGATACGCGCATGAGCTTCGACTGGAAGAATGCAGACAATACCACGCAGTTCACCGTCAGTCCGGTGGAAGGCTGTGCTGTTGCCATTCCGGCACAGCGTAACTGGGAGGTTGTGTTCCGTGGGGTTGCGCAGCCAGACATGCAGAACGTTCGTATCGAAATTGACGGTAAAGCTTGCGATACTGCAGAAATTACATACGATCAGCAGACGTTGAGTCTGTCGGTCGTTGTGCGCGACGTGCCGTCTACTGCATGCTTGAACGTTACGATTTCAGACGGACTGCAGATTGCCGAGAATTCAGTCGAACAGGACGTGCTTGACGTGCTCTTGCATGCGCAAATGCCGTACATTTCCAAAGAGCATGCGATGCAGACGATTCGTGAGCAAGGAGTGCGTGCGCTCGGGGCTCTGCGCACCTTCGATACCGCGCCCCGTTTCAGCAACGAGCTGTTCGGCACCTCCGGCATGCCCGATTCGGTAATCAGCGCCCTAGAGGAAATCCTCCTTCGCAGCTGATTCTGGGAGCATCTCGCTTATATATGGCAGACGCATGTGGCGAAACCCTCAGAAACGTACCCCCGAAGTGGCTGTTTTCGCAGGGGATGTGCCATATATAAGCGAGATGCCTCATGTCAAGATGCGAAATCTGCCATATATAAGTGAGACGTAAGCGAAATATGTCATTTTCTGAATTGCATCTCGATTTCTGGACTGAAGAAATTCAGATTTGACGATCGTGAATGTGATCGCATGTCTGTACAAGTCGAGAATCATCTCTGGATTTAAGTTGTGCAGAGGGGGCTTGCGCTTGCGGGCATAATGAAAACGCACTTGCGATTGTTGAATCTGAATTACTTCAATCCAGCAATCGCAAGTGCAATCCACGCGAACTATCTGCTATCTGCCGGAAACCGACGTTTCAGCAGTGTCTTCCGCTATTCGGCACGTTTCGTGCTGAAGCTCTTGCGGAACGTCAGTACGAGAATCAAGGCAAGTACGGACGCTGCGCACATAATCCAGAACACATTGGATGTTTGTGCGGCGGCTCCACTGCCAATGCCGAACAATCCGCTCTTGGCGAGCGAAGGATTGGCGATCAGACTGGAATACACGGCCATGCCGATTGATGCGGAAGTATTCATCATCAAATCCAGGATGCCGACGCCACGACCATTCTCCTCAACAGGCAACGCGTCGGAAGCGGCATCGTAAATCGGGGTGTACACCACTGTGACTCCGGCAATGAACACGCAGGCCAGCACGGTAAGAATCCAGAATCCCTTCTCGATGAAAATGGCGGATCCGGCAAAACCGACAACCATAAGCACCGATGCGACGAGCAGCGTCTTCATACGGCCAAGCTTGTTAACGGCCGGACCGGAAACGCAGCCGACAATCGTGGCGACCACATACACCAGCGTGAGGCACAGCGAGATCGTGGTCAACGGCATGTTATACAACTGCTCGCCGATAACGTTGTAAATCGGCACGCAAGCGAAGTTGAAGAAGTAGAACACAAACTGCAGCAGCAGGATTGACATGTACGCCTTGTTGGTAACGAAAGACCTGCTCAGGAATGGCTTGCTGCCCTTGAGAATCCAAGCGAAAAAGGCGATGCCGAGCAGTACAATGGCTACCAGCAGCCACGTGCTCGGGAACGAGAAGTAGATGGCGATGAGTCCCGCGAACACCGCGAACAGCGCAATGCCAAAACCGTCGATGCGCTCACCCTTGGCGCTGATGTCCGGCGTGTTCTTAATCAACAGCGGAATGAAGAACATGGAAATGGCCGGAACGAGGAACAAATACTTCCAGTCGAAAGAAGTGATGAAACCACCTGCGAACACGCCGATCGCAGCAGCCAAATAGTAGACCGCATTGTAAATGCCGATATAGATGGCCTTCTCCTTATCGTTCAGGTATTTCACCGTCATCACAAGGAACACTGAACCGGCGACCTGTGCGCCGGCAACCTGAATCATGCGAGCGATAAGCACAACCCAGAAATTGAACGAACAGAAGAAACCGAGCAGACTGCCGATTACCAAAGCGCTCACGCCAAACAACGTCATACGCTTAGGTGAGATGAAATCGCACAGCGTGCCGTACAGCATGCAGACGACGCCGAGTACAATGCCCGGAAGCGTGCTGATCAGCGACGCGCTGGCGGACATGCCCAACGAATCGCCAATATTTTGGAACACCAGATTGAATGCTTGGATCATCAACGTTCCAAGCGTGAACACAATAAGCAAGGCGGGGAGGGCCTTCTTTGTTTTCGCACGGTTGTCTTCGAAATCGTCTGTAGCCGTCGTATTTACGACTTGGGTGGAATCAGACATTTTTCTCCTTGTATAAAGCTTTGTGTAAGGGTGTTTTCGTATAAGTCTGCTTTTCGCATGAGTCCGCTTCTTCGCGGCTACTCGGATTCTCGAGCGAGCTTGAGCAGACGTTCCATGAGTCGGCCGACGAAACGTTCCGCGTCGACGCCAAGCGCGACCTTCGTGTTCTTCGGCTGGCTCAGCAGGCGGGCCGGATCGCCAATGGTTCGTCCGATGCTTGGTCCCTCGGTCTCAACCATGAGGTTGATTGGGTATGTGGTGACCAGCGTCGGATCGATCGCCACTGCGGCGGCCAAGGGATCATGCAGATTGCAGCCTCCCTGGAATGCGGGATCCTCCTGCTCGCTGATGTCAATGTAATAGTCCGTCATATCTGCCAGGAATGTGCCGGCCTTCGTGCCCGTGTCGCGCAGCTGTTGTGTTTCCTTTTTGGTCAGTAGGACCTGCATGGTCACATCGAGACCGATCATGGTGATGTCTGCGGAAGTTGCAAAAAGACGATTTGAAGCTTCCGGATCCATGGAAACATTGGCTTCCATGAAGGGGTTGCAATTGCCTGGCTGGGTTAGTGAGCCACCCATCATCACGATGGTGATGTTGTCGATGATGTCCGGAGCTTTGGCGAAGGCTGCGTCGATATTGGTGGACGGGCCGGTGGGAACGTACACGAGTTCGTCTTTGCCGTACTTGCGTGCGCAGTCGATGATGAAATCCACGGCTGACGTTTCTTCGGCTTTGCGAGTCGCGCGAGTGGGAATGTCGACGTTTCCGGTGCCGTTCTTTCCGTGGAAGATGCCGGAGCTGTCGGGGACTGCGAAATCGGTGGCGTTGCTTGGATGAGAGACGCCCTTGAATACCGGAATATCCTCACGTCCGAACATAGACAGAAGGTTAAGATCGTTGGCGACGCCCGTTTCCAATAGCACGTTTCCGTAGGTTCCGGTAATTCCAATCAGTTCAGCGTCTTCTGAAGCGAGGACATACGACATGGCAAGGGTATCATCAATGCCGGTGTCCAAATCAAGGATGATTTTCTTCATAGTGTTTCTCCTTCCACAGTCTTGCAACTGCGAATAATCCAAGCTTGCGACCGCCTCGCCGAAGCTTGCCGATCAAACGAGACCGTGCGGCATTACACGATGGTAAATCGTTTAATCAAATTCACTAACCGATGATAAATGGTTTTAGCACCTTTGTCAATCGTCATAAGTTGCGAGGATGGAATGTTGCGCGAGATAGGGGGTTGCTCGTAGGCCTTTTGCGGGGGTGGGGCTCTGTCATGGCAGAAACGTAGGGGGTTATTATGTCAGACATCGGAACGGGTGCAGAGAGCGCGGTGAATGACGCTGTGAACAGTGCGGCGAACGCAACGGATGGGCCGTTTGCGGTGTATGTGCGTAAGGCGCATCCGAATATGCGCGAAGCATCGACCCTGCAGGGGGAGCATTGGAGAATCGGCATTCTAACGGAATCGCTGATCCGCTTCGAATGGTCTGACTCCGGCGAATTTGAGGACAATCTCACGCAGATGGTGGTCAACCGCGATTTTGGCGCCGACCCGCAGTTCACGGTGACGCATCGCTATTGACGGAAGAAAGTCCTGCAATACTGCAGAAACTTCGTATGATCAGCAAACATTGAGTTTGTCGATCGCGGCTGATTCTGGGAGTACCGACATCCATCACCCTTCTATGCCATTCTAGGGTGGTGGATGTTACTCGGGGGGGGGGTGGGTGTAGTCTGCCTTAGAGGGATGGAGTGTAAGAGCTAGACTGAAGGGATTGGACATGCGAGGGAACTCCTGCGATTCGGATTCAACTCCAAAGACGGAGGAAATACATATTGTTTCCTCCAACGCATGGCATAAGCAGCGGGCGCATGTTCAGGATCAAGCTCAAAACGTTTCGCAGTTTGAACCGATGACATTCTCGAACACGCCGTTTCCCGTTGATGGGGACGGGCGTAGCCGCAAGCGGGCCAAGAAGCAGGTCGTTCCGGGGTGGAGGTATTCGTTCGTTGCCTGTCTGGTGATGGTCGACCTTGCCGTCATGCTGGTTTCTCTCGCGTTCAGCCTGTGGGCAAACAATTCTGCATATGAAGCCATCGGTAGCGTCATGCCATTCTGGCTATTTCTTGTTTGCTTCAGTGCCATTTGGGTATTGAGCCTTACGATCGTCGGTGCATACCATAGGCATGTGATGGCGGAGGGCTATGAGCTGTACGCGAAGATCATCAACGCTTCGCTGCTCACTATTATCACGTATTGCTCGGTTGCGTTTATTTTCAAACTTGCGCTTCCACGAACGGCACTTATCGTTGCCCCGATCATCGCGTTCTTTCTGGAAGTGATTGCCCGTTGGCAGATGCGTCAGTGGTTGCATCGCAGCCGCAAAAAAGGTTCTTGCAAGTATAAGACCGTGGTGATTGGTTCTTCCGACGGCATTAACCGTGCGTTGCGTACCATGCAGGATTATTCCAATTGGGGGTATTCGCCGGTCGCAGTATGCCCGATTGAAGCTGACGGCAGCAAGAAAGACGCGTATGTGGTCACTTCGTTCGAGCCGGATCCCACCGTTGAGGGTGCCGATATGCTGAAGGTGATCCCGTTTAATTCCGCGTTCCCCCGCACGTGCGAAAGCCTTGGCGCTCAAGAAGTGTATGTTGCCGACGTGCTGTCTCGTGATTCCGAAATGCTGCATGGTATCTCTCTTGCAGTGGAATCTTTGGGTATGGAGCTTGCCCTGGCTGTGTCTTTGGCTGACGTGAGCGGGCATCGCTTGTATTTGCGTAATACTGCTGAGCAGCCGGTGTTGTTGGCGAGTCTGCCGCAATACACTACTGCTACTGCTGTGGTGAAGCGTGTCGTCGACATCATAGGTTCGGCTTGCGCGTTGTTGATTTCTTCGCCGATTATGCTTGGTGTGGCTATTGCCATCAAACTCGATGATGGTGGTCCGGTGTTTTTCTCTCAGCAGCGTGTCGGGTTACATGGTAAGCCGTTCACCATGTACAAGTTCCGTTCCATGGTTACCAATGCAGAAGAGTTGAAGAAGAAGCTTGCTGAAGAGAATGGCCAGAGCGATCGTTTTATCTTCAAAATGAAGGATGATCCACGTATTACGAAAATTGGCCATTTTATTCGTAAGACTTCGTTGGATGAGTTCCCTCAGTTCTTTAACGTGTTGAAGGGCGATATGTCTTTGGTTGGGCCGCGTCCGGCGTTGCCTGACGAGGTTGCCCGCTATGGCTCCCTGTATTCCACGCGTTTGCTGGTGAAGCCCGGTATTACTGGTCCGTGGCAGGTTTCCGGTCGTTCGGATCTTTCGCAGGAACAGAGCGAGTATCTGGACGTTTCGTACATCGAGAATTGGTCCATCGCTGGAGATCTCGCGATTCTTGCGAAGACCGTGCTCGTAGTCTTCCGCGGTACCGGTTCCTACTAGGCTGCGCATTGCGTTGATGCAAGAAAATCGCCTCCCTTTCTTGAATAATAGAAAGGGAGGCATTTTTTTATTACTGACAATGAGGTACAGTATTTCACGTAGTTATTTACAGTAAAGGAAGGATTTACATGTCCGTTCTTGATGGTTTCAAAGAAGTTGGCGAAAGAACTGGTGGCAAGTTGACCATGACGGTCATGCTTGAATCCGTTCGTTTTTCCAAGGGTGTTTCCGAAGTGCTCGGTCGTCCGGAATTCGTCAAGCTGCTGGTGAATTACGAGCGCGGCAAGTTCGCAATCCAGGTGTGCGACGAGAACGACGATTTCGCGGTTCAGTTCAACAATCCGAACGCTGATCGTCCGGCTTCCGTGACCACTCGCAATCTTGACCTGCTTGTTGCAACGCAGAAGTTCTTCACTTTCCCGGAAGTGCCTGCAGACAAGATCGCCTACTTTGCTTTGGAAGGTGAATATCACAGCGATGAGCGCGTGATTCTCTTCGACGCCAAGAACGGGGTTCGTAGCGGCACCGTCGGCAAGCGCGGTCCGAAGGCCGGCCATGGTGGCCGCAAGCGCAGGAAGATCGACGACGTCAAGGAAGCTACGGTGATCGGCGCCAACAACGCCCTGTGAAACCGATAGTATCTTAGTGATATATCGAATCACAATATAGTTTGAGCCTCGTAATATCTTCAAATATTACAAGGCTCAAACTATATGCGTTGAATTACGAAAATTAAATATCAATCACCAGTCAGCATAAACTTTCAATACGAGCTTGCTTGAGATCAGATGGCGACGCATATCAGTAGCAGTGGTTGGCAAGCCAGTACGAATAGGCTCCCTGAATGGAACCGTAACGCTGTGCGCAATAGCCCCAGAACCACTTGAGCTGGGTCTGGTAATTGGTAGCCCAATCGGCGCCCTCGCTCACCATCTTGCTGCCAGGCAATGCTTGGGGCAGGCCATAGGCTCCCGAACTTGGATTCGTTGCAGTGACGCTCCAGCCGGACTCATGGGTAATGATGTATACGGTGGCGGTGAAATCGGCTTCGGTGTAGCCGTTCGACAGCAGATAATCGTGCGCCCACTGCTGCATTTCGCCCGCCGGCACGGTGGTGCCGATCGACGCGGAAGCGCTGGAGGAGGATGACGAAGTGGAGCCGGTGCCAACGAGAATGACCTTGTCGACCGGAGCCTTCTTCACGTACGAGCTGATCATGTTGGAGGAAACCACGGTGTCACCGGACTTGGTCACGAGGTTCGTGGTTTCCATCACGCCTTCCTCGCCTTCCGTCTCGACCTTCTCCTGGCCTTCCGGCAGGCTTGAGGTTTCCTTCTTGATGACATTGAAGCCGATGGCGGTGTCGGAAACCTCGACGCTCGCGCCGGCACGCTGAATGGTGATCACGGTTTTCTCATCGACCTTGGTGGTGAGCGAAGGGGAGACCGTGTCTTCCGGTTCGAGCGTGATATCACCCGCGTCAAGCACGGACTTCACGTCGGTGAAATTGGTGCCGGGCACCACGCGTGACTTGCCGTTGATTTTCACGGTGACGTACGAGGTGTCTCCATTAAGCAGCTCGCGGGCATTGCCACGGGACGCCTCCGCGGAATCGGTGACGGAGAAAGCCGTGACCTGATTGGCCGTATTCTGCTCCGCGGATGTGTAAAGATTGCGCGACACAATGCCGCCGGTAGCCAACAGGCCCACCGCCGCAACCGTTGCGGCGATCTTCACCAGCGAGGACTTGCTCGGCACGGTGAAGGTAGACGATTGGGCGTGCTTGCTGTGGTTAGCCATTCTGCTCCTAAACGCGCGTTCAGATCCTCGGCGAATTCACGCATGCTCGGCATGCGGTGCGCTGCCACACGAGGCTTCGCCGGAAAGCGCACATCTAACAAGCCAGTTTACCTCACGCCATGGAAACCGAGCGGGCGCATATGTAACAGGTGGGCAAAGCAAGCGTACGCAATAGGCGGGCAAAACAAAAAGTGCCGTTGATGTTTACCATCGAACGACACCTTTGAAATCGTTGTAATTTTCAGCCTACTCCGCCTGCGCCTCAGCCTCTTCGGCAGCGGCCGCGTTGACATCCAACGCCTTGGCCTGCGCGATCAGATCGTCCAGATCCGACGCACGCAACGCACCGGCCTGCTGGAACACGATCTGCTGGTTCTTGACCACCATCAACGTCGGCACGGCCTGCACCTTGGCCGCGGAAGCGAGATCCGGATTCTGGTCGATATCGACCTTGGCGAAATAAACGTCGGGATTCGCTTCGCTCGCCTTTTCGAACGTCGGACCGAATGCGCGGCACGGACCGCACCAGGTCGCCCAAAAATCCACGAATACCAGATCGTTGGATTCCACAATCTGATTGAAATCCTCGGAAGTGACTGCATGCGTTGCCATGATTGCTCCTTGCTGTTCGTTCCATCGACGCGCGTGACGGGCTGCACCCCTCGTATGCGATTGCTTTGGAGTATATAACCGTGCCCCAACCCGACGCATTCCCGGCATGCGTAAGATCCGCTATCAGAGGAATCGTCTTCCATCGCACGCTTTTCCAGCCAATTCACACAAGATGCGTGATAATGGGACTATGCCAGTGATGAATGATGAAGTGCCCGACGAGGGCGATTTCGATGCAGGCCGCCGTCGCGGAGAATTCGACGACATCACGCCGGAGGATTTCATCCGCGGAATAGGAAACCCTCCAGGATGGCTTGCTTCCGGCGAAATCAACCGTATGCGAGGTGAAATGCCGATCCCGTACGTGCTTGTGGTGCCGGTGCGCACCGATGATCTGGGACGTGTCTCACAGGTCGGATCACTGCTTCGTGTGTCTGACGACGGCAGCATCGAACGAACGCTGATCGCCGGCCGCGTGCTCTACCACGAATCGTTGCGTGAGGCCGTGGCGCGCAATATCGCCAAGGATTTGGGAGATATCGCGTTGCCGCAGTTGCCAGTGAGCCTGCAGCCATTCACCGTGGCTGAATTTTTCCCGACGCCAGGACTGTCCGATTATTTCGATTCCCGCCAGCATGCGATCGCATTGTGCTATGTAGTGCCGATCGCGGGCGATTGCAAGCCGCAGGACGAGACGCTCGACGTGGAATGGGTCAATCCGAACAGCGAGATTCTCGACACTTTCGTCAACCAGATGAGCAACGGATATGGCACGATTGTGCGTCAGGCGATTGCTTGGACCGGCAAATAGGCTGCGAATGCATGAACAACAGGGGAGAGTAATGGAGGAGCGCATATGACGATCGAATTGCATAACAATGTGTATTGCGAAGGGGCGGGGCTTCCCGTGGTGCTGGTGCACGGGTTCCCTGTGGACCACCGTATGTGGAACGAATGCGCGGATGCGTTGAAAACGACCGCTGCGGAACATGGCGTGAAACAATTCCCGATTTGGGCTCCCGACATGCCCGGTGCGGGAGAAGGGCCGATTCCTTCCGACGAGAACAGCGGCGGCAAAGACACGGACGGCGCTTTCCCCAACGGTTTGGACCGCATGGCCGACGCTTACGTCGACCTGTTGCACGCTGCCGGATACGACAAGGCGATTTGGGTGGGTCTTTCGATGGGCGGCTACCTGATTCTCGACATTCAGCGTTTGCACCCCGAAGCCGTCGCCGCACTGGCCTTATGCGACACGAAGGCCGCCGCTGATTCCGATCAGATGCGTGCGAAACGCATCGCGATCGCCGAGGAATGCGAATCGACGGGCACGCATGAGCCGGTTATGGGATTCGCCGCCGCCACGCCTGAGGATTCAACCATCAAACAGTCGGACGCTTACCGTGAACAGTTCACTGCATGGATCAACGAGCAGCCGGCCGAAGGCATCGCCTGGCGTGAACGCATGGCTGCTGGCCGTCCGGACCTGAACGATGTGCTGTCGTCGATTACAGCGCCGGTCGCGGTGATCTGCGGCGACAAGGATCCGTCGAGTCCGCCGAGCGTGATGGCGCCGATCGCCGATGCGATGACGGCTACGAGCACGGATATGACGGTGGTATTTGATTGCGGTCATTTCAGCGCCTATGAGCATCCGCAGGCGGTTGCCGACGCACTGCTTGCATTGGTGCGCAGAGCGCAGTAGCCGATATTCCCGCAACTACCGTCAATAGCGTAATCAGATATACAAAAATATAAAGAAAATACGATTTATATAGAAAAAATCTTCTATATATCGTATTCAAAGAAAGAAGCAATCGATGAGCGTGTTCTCGCCACTGGCGCTGACTCAGGCACTGCCGTTCCTACCACTTGCGCAAGGCGACATCGACTATGAGGTTTCAAGACGCGACGAACCCGACCTGTTCGACACAGTGCTGCTGGAACCTGCTACGAAAGTCATTCTCGTCAAAGACGGCATGGTGGCGGTGCCACGCGGACAAGGCGCCATCGCGGACTACGCCAACGTGCACATGCGTTTGACACAGCTGCCCGGATCCTATGTAGCGGCGGAATTGCACACGCATCCGACGGCGCTCGCCATATTCCTCGGCTCATATGGCGGCAAGCGTGACGAGCATGTGGTGGCCGTTGACGTGTCTCGTGTGAAGGCTGCAGAGCCGGTGGCCGCAAGCAGCGAGCATATGGGCGCGGACGACGCGTTCGACGAACAGCGCGAACCGGAAGCGAAGACGTCGAAATCGCTGTTGGAAAACGCAGCGGAACGATTCGACTGGGTTGACCTGCGCGGATTCGCCCCACATGCCAGCGCGCGTGAGGCTGGCCAGGCCACAACGGCGATTTCGCTAGGTGTGTGGCATGCGCGCCAACGCCATTGCCCCACGTGCGGCGCTCCGACCGAACCGGCGTTGGGCGGATGGGCGCAGCGGTGCACCAGCGAAGCGGATGGCAGACGGCTGCTGTTCCCCAGAGTGGAGCCGGCCGTTATCACGGCGATCGTGGACCATGAGGACCGTCTGCTGCTGCAGCACAACAGCGCATGGCGCAACACCGGCCTGTATTCCGTGTCCGCAGGCTTCGTGGAGGCGGGCGAGAATCTGGAGCACGCATGCCGGCGCGAAGCCAAAGAGGAGGTCGGCATCGACCTCGGCGAACTCAAATATTTGGGATCGCAGCCATGGCCATTCCCAGCCTCGCTCATGATGGCGTTCAAGGGCGTGGCCAATACCACCGACGTGCATGTGGACGGTGACGAGACCCTGCAAGCGCGTTGGATGACCCGTGACGAATATATGAACGAGCTGGTAACAGGGCGTATGGAAGCCCCCGGAAAGGCCACCATCGCCCGCTACATGATCGAAGAATGGCTCGGCCACGATCTGCCGTAACAAGTTTCGGTACCGCGCTATGGGAAATGCGCGCAATTGACATAGAATGAGTTTTCATGAGTGAAGAAAACGAAAACAGGCCGAATCTGGACGTTCCCGAGCATCTCGAATACTCCGACGAGCATGTGTGGGTGGACGTCTCCACCGAACCGGCCATGGTGGGCATCACCGAATATGCGGCCGACCAGCTTGGCGAACTCGTGTACATCGATCTGCCGGAAGTCGGCACCGAAGTACAGGCCGGCGACGAAGTGGCGGAATTGGAATCCTCCAAAGCCGTCACGCCGCTGGTCACTCCAGTGGCTGGCGTGATCCGCTATGTGAACAGCGAAGCGGCCGACGATCCGGGCATCGTTACCGGCGATCCGTATGGCGAAGGCTGGATTTTCAAAATCGAGCTTGAGGATGACGAACCGGGACTGCTTTCCTCCGAGGAATACGCCAACATCGTGGCGGAATAAAAGATTCGGCAAAACGTCTCGGAACAGGGAACCGCATGCGAAATCAGGTATGAAATCGTTACCGTTCCCTGAATAATCCCTGATTTTCATGGCTGGGGCACTAAGTAGTTCGGCAATCGCCTTTATAGTGGGGATATGACCGAACCACAGCCGTTGCCCCAGCGTGAACCGGATGTCATATCCGAAGATGACATGCCGACCGTGCCCATTCCCGCACGCAAGGTGGTCACCACCTTTGATGCCGCTTCAAAACATGAGCGTATCGAAGTCAAGCCTCCGCTGACACAGCTGTTCCGCCGTGCCCTCACCAGAGCGTTCAACGGGTGGGTGACGGTCTCGACAAATATGGTACGCAATCTCAATTGGTATCCGCGCGTGGAACCGTATGTCGGCTATGGCACCGAACATTACTCGCGCCTGATCTGCCGAACCGTGTACGGGCCCTTTAAACGCCAGGCGGGACGCCTGACCCGAGGTATCCGCGCTATGCTCACTATCCCCTCGCCGCATACGAAGGTGCGCATCGCCATCGACGGCGTGCCCCTCGAAACCGTGCAGGTGGGGGCGTCGGAAGTGTATGACGAAGTGGATGCGCAGCGCAATGTTTCCAGCGAATTCGCCGCATCCGATTCCGCAGGCTATCTCGATCTCGTGGCCGAACATTCGCTCGAACCCGGCGTGCATGACGTGTCGTACAAGGTGCGTAGCCGCAAGCCGGTCAAAGCCAACCTGTTCACCATTCCCAGCGGCACGAAAGTCGGTGTAATCTCCGACGTGGACGACACCGTCATGGTCACGCAGGCGCCAAGCCTGATGAAAGCGGCCTACAATCTGCTGCTGCTCGATCCGAAGAAGAAAATGCCGGTGGCGGGCATGAATCTGCTGTTCAACCGCATTGCGGACATGTTCCCGGATGCCCCGTTCTTCTATCTGTCGACGTCGCCGTGGAACGTGGAAAGCTCGATTAGGCATTTCATTGCCGACCATGGGTTCCCGGAAGGGCCGCTGCTGCTGCGTGACCTCGATCCCCGCCCGAAAACGTTCATTCCTTCCGGAGTGCAGCACAAACTCGAGTATGCCGAACAATTAATGGCTGATTTTCCCGATATGAAGTTCATTCTGATCGGCGATGATGGGCAGAAGGATCCGACCACGTACGCCACGATCGCACGTCGGTATCCGGGGCGTGTGCTTGCGATCGGCATACGGCAACTGTCTCCACGCGAGGCCTCCGGTAATCTCGGCACCGTTGCGGGGCGTGCGGCCACGCAGCCGATTCCAGTCACCGACGTTCCTGTATTTACGGGAACGACTGGCTCGAATCTGATGAAAACCATGCTGCCGTTCCTGAAACAACAGCTGGGTGTCTGACGTTTTTTCTTTCCACTTACAGTAAGGGGGATGCGCGTTGCGCTGGATTGGGAGCGCGATACCGGTATAATCGCCTGCATGACTGATTTTCGGGGTGAACAGGACGCAACGGGCGCGCAGGAAAACGACAAGAGCCGTCAGAGCCGTCTGGGCGAATGCGGAATGCCGATCGCGAAACGCGTGCCGACGGAGCGCGTGTTCCACGGCGACACCTTCATCGATGAGTACGAATGGCTGCGCGACAAGGAATCGCAGGACGTGCAGGATTACGTCGCCGCACAGAACCAGTATTGCGAACAGCGCATGGAAGCGTTGAAAAACCTACGCACCACATTGTTCGACGAGTTCAAATCGCATGTGCAGGAAACCGACATGTCCGTGCCAACGCGCATGGACGGCTACTGGTATTTCACACGCACCAAGGAAGGCCAGCAGTATGCGGTGCAATGCCGTGTGCCGATTCGAAGCGCAGACGATTGGGATCCGCCGACCATTGAGATCGGCGTTCCCCTCGACGGCGAACAAGTGGTGTTCGACACGAATGCCGAAGCGCAAGGCTACGATTTCTTCCGCATTGGTGGCATGGATGTTTCCAAAGACGGACGTTGGATGCTGTACGGCACTGATACCAGCGGCGACGAACGTTACAATTTCCGTATTCGCAATATCGAAACCGGCGATGAACTGCCGGAAGTGTTCGAAGGCATCGGCGGCGCCTGCTTCACGCCGGACGCGCAATGGGTGTTCTACGTGCTGCTCGACGACGCATGGCGTCCATATGCGGTGATGCGACACCGCGTTGGTACCCCCGTCACCGACGATGTGGAAGTGTATCGTGAACAGGACGAACGATTCTGGGTGGGCATCGGCCTGTCGTTCGACGAACGCAATCTGGTGATCGGCACCGGATCGAAAACCACCACCGAAGTGCTGCTGCTTTCCACTGACGATCCGGAAGGTGAATTCCGTGCGTTCATTCCGCGCGAGCCGGATGTGGAATATGACGTGAGCTTCAGCCGTTTCGAAGGTGCCGGCGAGCATGGCGAGGACATTCCGCTCGCCGTGGTTTACCACAATGCGTTGAACCCGAATTTCGAAATCGATGTGATTGACATGCGTTCGCATGAGCCCCCGTATCGTTTGGGTGAGGGTGTGCGTGTGGCCGTCGGTTCGCCGTACGGATGCGAGCATGGCGACGATGTTGAACCGGGCGCTTCTTCGATGCCGATCGGCACGCCGTATTCGAATCCTTGCAATCCCGCCATTTTGCAGGGTGCGCATGGTCTTGGCATCGAGGGAATTTCGATTCATCGGCATTACGTGGCGTTGCAGTACCGTGCGGAAAGTCTGCCGCATATTGCGGTGATGACGAAGGATGCGGCCGCGGAGGATTTTCTTGCAGGTCGCCCATGGCGGTTCACCGAGCTGGTTCCGCACGCGTTGGAAGGCGATTGGGATGTTGATGAGTCGGTGGACGAGATCAACGTGGAGCGTGCCGAAGTGTGGGGTGCGCTCGACCAGTTGGCCGCTGCGCAAGGCGAAGGATCGGCCGTGCATGGGATTTCCCGTAAGGCGATGACTTCGTCGGATGGCGCGACTGCCGATGCGATGCCGGGGGAGACCCGGCGCCTGTATTCGATTAGTACGGGAGATAATCCTTCATATGATGCGCCCCGTATACGCTACTCGTTCGCCAGCTATACGCGCCCCGGCGAGCTGCATGATGTCGATCCGGCAACCGGTGAGGATCGCCTGTTGAAGCGTGCCACCGTGCTTGGTGGATTTGAGCCGCGCGAATATATGGAACGCCGAGTGTGGGTCACCGCCCGCGATGGCGAGCGTATTCCCGTTTCCTTGGTGTGGCGTCGGGACGTGCCTGCTTGTGATTCGGCGATGTTCGTTACTGGTTATGGCGCGTATGAGATCAGTTCGGATCCGGGATTCTCGGTGTCTCGCATCAGTATGCTTGATCGTGGCGTGCTTTATGCGGTGCCGCACATTCGCGGCGGCGGTGAGATGGGTCGTGCCTGGTATGAGCAGGGGCATCTGCTCAATAAGAAGCATTCGTTTGAGGATTTCGTTGATGCCGTGCGTGCGTTGCAACGTGCCGGTTTGGCGTCTCCTGTTCGCACGGTGGCCGATGGTGGTTCCGCCGGTGGCCTGTTGATGGGTGCCGTGGCGAATCTGGCTCCTGAATGTTTTGCCGGTATTGAGGCGGATGTGCCTTTTGTGGATGCGTTGACGTCGATTCTTGACCCGTCGTTGCCGTTGACGGTTACGGAGTGGGACGAGTGGGGCGATCCGTTGCATAATGCGGACGTGTATCGGTATATGAAGGAATATACGCCGTATGAGAATGCGCCGGCTGATGCCGATGATGATCGGGTTGTGGTTTTCCCGAAGATTTTCATCACCACGTCGATGAATGACACGCGTGTGCTGTATGTGGAGCCGATGAAATGGTTGGCTCGCCTGCAGCGCGCTGGTGTGGATGCCGTGGCGAAGATTGAGGTTGAGGCCGGTCATGGGGGTACGTCCGGAAGGTATAAGCAGTGGGAGGAGATTTCCTATGAGAATGCTTGGTGCCTTGCGATGATGGGTATTACGCATTAATTCGTTTGTGTCCGACCGTGTATGTTCGGCGTTTCTTGTAGGGCCCCCGATTTGAGGGTCCTACACCGAACTGCATTGGAAAGTGCCATACGACGTCAAAATCAATGAAGGTGACACGTTCGTGGCCGCCGACGACGCCATATGGAGTGTCCACTAGTTGAGCGTTACGTGTCCACGTGCTGATCCGTTGACTAGAGTCGCGTGCTATGAGTGATTCTGCAAAGAAGTACACCATCGCCGTCATTCCGGGCGATGGCATTGGCAAGGAAGTGACTCCGTGGGCCCAGAAGGCGCTGGAGAAGGCGGCCGAGGGCGTCGCCGAATTCGATTACGAGAATTTCGATCTTGGTGCCGAGCGTTACCTGCGCGACGGTGCGATTCTTCCGGAAGAGGAAGAGGAGCGCATCAAGAAGACCGATGCGATTCTGCTGGGCGCCGTAGGCGATCCGCGCATCAAGGCCGGCATTCTGGAACGTGGTCTGCTGCTCAAGCTCCGCTTCGATCTCGACCAGTACGTCAACCTGCGTCCTTCCAAGCTGTACAAGGGCGTGACCTCCCCGCTCGCCAACCCGGGCGACATCGACTTCGTTGTAGTGCGTGAAGGCACCGAAGGCCTGTACTGCGGCGCCGGCGGAGCGGTGCGTCGCGGCACTCCGAACGAGGTGGCCACCGAAGTCTCCATCAACACCGCCTACGGTGTGGAGCGCGTGGTACGTTACGCCTTCCAGCTGGCCATGAAGCGCAGGAAGCATGTGACCCTCGTGCACAAGAAGAACGTGCTCGTCAACGCGGGCGACATGTGGCAGCGCATCGTTGACAAGGTCGCCGAGGAATATCCGGAAGTCTCCCATGACTATCTGCACATTGACGCGACCACCATCTTCATGGTGTCCAATCCGTCCCGTTTCGACGTGATCCTCACCGACAACCTGTTCGGCGACATCATCACCGACGAGGCCGGCGCCGTGGTCGGTGGCGTTGGCTATTCCGCTTCCGGATGCATCAACGCTTCCGACGAATACCCGTCCATGTTCGAGCCGATCCACGGTTCCGCTCCAGATATCGCAGGTCAGAACAAGGCCAATCCGACCGCCGCGATTCTTTCCGCAGCCATGCTGCTGCGCCACCTTGGATTCGACGAAGCCGCAGCCAAGATCGATGCGGCCGTCGAAGCCGACATTGAGGAACTGGGATCCACCACCCGCTCCACCGACGAGGTCGGACGCGACATTCTGGCCCGCATGTGACGGGCATGATCCGGATTATATGATTTTGCCGGATCCATTCGCCTGTTGAAACGCCCGTCGAATCGAGCTTCATGCTTGGCTCGACGGGCTTCACGTATATTCAGGGGGATTTCAGGGATTGCTTTCAGGGTAGATGAAAGAGATAAGGCAAATTATGGGATATTGTTGGAAACATGAGTGACAACAATGCCGGCTACAACAATTCCGGACAAGACAACTATTACGCGTCGAATGATTCGACCCAAGCTGATTTCGGACAATTCCAGGATGGCTGCAATCAGCCTGCAGCGCAACCGTACAATCCCAACCAGTATGCATCGCAGCAGCCTGTGCAGGGACATGCCCCGGACGCGCAGGGCAACAACATTCCCGACGGTACGTATGGCAATGCCCAGCCATATGGTCAGCCGGCTGCCTACGGTTCGTCCGTGCCCGCAGATGGCTTGGCCGCTCCCGCTTACGCGCAGCCTACGCAGCCAGCTCAGCCCAGCTACGGCCAGCCGATGTATGGACCGGCGGATTACGCACAATCGGCGCAGACCCCCTATGATCAGCAGCCGGCGCAGCCCCAATACACGCAGCCCGCATACAATCAGCCGCCAATCTACGCGCAGCAGGCCTACTATCAGGCGGCCCAACAGCAGCCAGGCTACGGCTACGCGCAGAAGTCGAAGATCGTCGCCGGCCTTCTTGGCCTGTTCCTCGGCACCCTAGGCATACACAACTTCTATCTGGGCTACACCGGCAAGGCCGTGGCCCAGCTGTTGCTGACCCTGATCGGATGGATCATCCTTGTCGGACCGATCATTTCCGGAATCTGGGCTCTGATCGAAGCCGTCCTCATCCTGTGCTCCAGCTACGGATCCAGCTGGCACCGCGACGGGCGTGGCCAAGAGCTCCAAGATTGATGCGCAGAGGCCTGTACAAGCAGCCGGGTGGAAAACTCGTAGGGGTTTCCGTCCGGCTTTCTGATGCCGTTCCAGCATATTCCCGCGAATGCGCAAGCTCCACCCAATCCGTAGAACAATGCCGGATCGACGGCGATTTCTTTCTTGACGGCAATGACAAGGATTCCCGCCGACTATTGCAGGATTTGGAAAACTTGCTGCAAAGCCAGCAAAGCGCGCCCGCACGCGATATTACGCGACGATTGCAAGCGATTACCGCGAACTATCCGAACGTGCGATTGGTGGGTATGACGGAAGAGGGCATCGCCATCGCTTTCCTCCGCGCAATCACAGGAAGCGAATCGCGCAATGCGGAAGATGCAACGAACAACGGGAATATCGTGCGGTCCGCGAAACAATATTCCGGGGAACAACTGGAAACGCATAATGCGCTGACGCAAGAGGAATATCTGGAACGTTGGCGGGCCCTGAAACCGACCGTCATCCATGACAAACCGCGAAATCCAAACGAACAAATGGAAACCGACATCGCATGGGCGCGCGAAGTGGCGGCAGGAAAACGCGAACCCACGCTGCGTATCTGGGAATGGGCCGCGCCGGCGGTGGTCATCGGCAAATTCCAATCACTCGAAGACGAAGTCAACACGGCGGTCGCGCAGAGGGAAGGATTTACCGTGGTCCGACGTTGCACCGGCGGCGGGGCAATGTTCATCGAACCGGGCAACACCATCACCTACTCGCTATACGCGCCGCTCGATTTCACCCAAAGCATAGGCGTCGAGGAATCATACCGGCTCTGCGATTTCTGGCTGGTGCGCGCGCTTAAGGAACTCGGTCTCGACGTACGATTCGCCGGTCTCAACGACATCGCCACGCAATATGGCAAACTCGGCGGAGCCGCGCAACGCCGCTTCACGCCAGTAGGAGGAGGGCCTGGCGCCGTACTGCACCATGTGACCCTCGCCTACGATATCGACGCGGAAAAAATGGGACGGGTGCTGAACACCTCACGCGAAAAAATGTCGGACAAAGCAGTGAGATCAGCGGTAAAACGAGTCGATCCGATGCGCTCGCAGACGGGCATGAGCCGCGAAGACGTGGTTGAACGGCTGCTCGATGCCGCCAAGCGAGTTACAATGTAGCCCGACGATAGAAGCCGCCCGAATGTCAAGGGCGATGAGAACGCTACGAAGGCTTGGTGTTCCACGAGGGCATGCGGAATCGCAGCAAGCTTTCGAAGCCGCAGCAGCGCGCCCGACAACACGTCTGGTGGCCGTGCCCAGAGGATGCGCCTATGAACACGGAGGTGTGACAAATGGCTACGCCAAACGAGACAAATAGTGGACCCAGTGGCGAAAGTGCAATGTTGCTGCATACCGCGTTGTTCAAGCAGGTTTCTTCCGAAGAGGCGGAGGAACTGCTGCCGCATCTGCAACATGCCGAATACAACAAGGGCGACTATATTTTCCGTGAAGGCGACACCGATCATCGCATGTATCTGCTGGAACGCGGGCGCGTCAAACTAATCCGGCAATCGTCCGACAGACGTGTGCAGTTGTTGAGCATTCATGCGTACGGCGAAGTGCTGGGTGAGATTCCGGTGTTCGATCCGCACGGTGGGCCGCGCACCGCGTCCGCCGTGGCCATGACCAATGACACGAAAGTCGTGTGGCTTGAACATGACGCCCTGTTCGCATGGCTTGACGAGCATCCGCGCGTGGCCGTCGACATGCTTCAGGTGCTCGCGCATCGCATGCGTGACAACAACGAGCGCATTTCGGAACTTGTGTTCATGGACGTGCCGGGACGTTTGGCAAAAACGCTGCTGAATCTGGCGTCACGTTTCGGTGAGCCGGTCGAGGCGGGGTTGAAGGTGCCACACGATCTGACGCAGGAGGAAATGGCGCAGCTGGTCGGTTCGTCGCGTGAGACGGTGAACAAGGCGCTGATGGATTTCGCCAACCGTGGATGGATTGCGCGTGAGGGCCGTTCCATCGTCATCTATCAGCCGGGTATGCTTATTCGGCGGGCGAGACGATAATTTCGGCTATTTTCCAGTGTTTTTCAAGTTTTACGGTTGTTTGTGAGAAATCCGTGACGCCTGTGGGCGAGCGGTTGATTAGTAGACCCACCACTTTAGAATGGGCACCATGCCCGAAAAGAAGACTTTGACCGTTCAACGTGTGCTCGCGCTCGTGATTGCCTACATCACGCTGAGTGTGGGTGGCGGCGTGGCCGCCAGTTTGTTCCTCCTACCGGCGGTTTTCGGCGCGAACAGCGTCGCCAAGGCGGTTATTCCGTCGCTGTCGGTCGAAGGTATTGATTTTGATGTGACCAGCTTGCCGCAGAAGTCGACCATGTACGCTTCCGATGGCACCACGAAAATCACCGAATTCTGGGATCAGAATCGTGAAGTCGTGCCGTTGAAGAAGATTTCCAAATACATGCAGCAGGCCGTGGTCTCGCGTGAAGACAGGCGATTCTTCACTCACGGCGGCATTGATGTGCAGGGTGTGTTCCGTGCATTCGTCCAAACATACGTGAAGGGCGACCATCAGGGCGGTTCCTCCCTTACCCAGCAGTATGTCAAAAACGTGCTGATTCTGCAGGCGCAGCAGGATGACGATCCGATTGCGCAATACCATGCGTCGGAAGATACCATCGCACGAAAATTGAGAGAAATGCTGATTTCCGTGCAAATGGAAAAGCAGTATTCCAAGCCTGAAATTTTGCAGGGATATCTCAATATCGCACAGTTCGGCGGCAATAGCCTCTATGGTGTGCAGGCGGCTGCGAAACGGTATTTCAATACCACCGCCGATCAGCTGAACATCGTGCAGTCCGCCACCATTGCGGCAATCACCAAGAATCCGAACGCGTACGATCCTTCCGTCGAATCGAACCAGCCGGAATCCGAGAAGCAACGCAACATCGTGCTGCAGCTGATGCACGAGCAGGGCTATATTTCGGATGCGGAATATCAGGAAGCGGTCAATACTCCGCTCGTGGATACGCTTAATGTCCAGCCTATTTCCACCGGTTGCATGGCCGCGGATTATGATGCAGGCTATTTCTGCGATTACGTGGTGCATAAGATTTTGAATTCCAAGGAATTCGGCAAGACCAGCGAGGACAGGGAAAGACTGCTGAAAGAGGGCGGTCTGAAGATTGTCACCACGTTGGATATCGACGCCAACACCTTGTTGAACGAAACCGCGCGCAACACCATTCCGCCGGAAGATTCCTCCGGCATGGAAATCGTGATGGCGTCCGTCAAACCGGGTACCGGAGAGGTGCTGGGCTTCGGTCTGAACCGAACGTATGATGCCACCGAAGCGGCGCAGAACGACCAGACCAGGGATTCCATGAACTATGCCGTGGACCGAGAAGACGGCGGCGGCATGGGCTTCTCCATCGGCTCGTCGTGGAAGCCTATCAATCTGGTGGCATGGATGGAAGCAGGGCATTCCGTCAACGAGAACCTGCAGACGTCCACGAGGTATTCGACCTCGTTGTTCGCATGCGATCGTTATACCGGCGGCACCGATTCGTGGAACGTCACCAACGCAATAACCAATGGAACGGTGAACCCGGAAACGCCGGCATTGGCTTTGGCAAGGTCTCATAACACCACGCAGGCTTCCATGGGATCCATCATCGGTTTGTGCAAGATTGCCGATACCGCAACTGAACTTGGCTATCATGATGCGAATACCGGTGAGACGCTCGACAAGACCTCATCATTCGTGCCTGCCATGATGGTCGGTAACGTCAACGTGTCCCCGCTGACGATGGCAAGCATCTTCGCTGTATATGCGTCCAATGGCGTGCAATGCAATCCGATCGCGCTGAAGCAGGTGACTGATGTGGATGGCAATGATATTAAGGTGCCTTCCGCGAACTGCCATCAGGCGGTTGATCCGGAAATCATTCAAACGCTTGCTTGGGCCATGAATCAAGGCGTTGTTCGTCCTGACGGCGCAGGCGGTGTGGCACAGCTGGCCAATGGACGTAAGACCTTCGCCAAGACCGGTACCCACGAGGATCAGCTAGTTACGACAGGTGGTTTCATTCCGAACCAGATCGCTACATTCGTGCTCGTCGGTGACGTGCAGAATCCGGTTGGACACCCGATTGCGAATATCGCTATCAACGGCCAATACCACGGCTATTGGGATGGTTCCACCATCGCGGCCCCGGCATGGCGTGACTTTATGAATGCTTATGCGGAACGCAAACAGCTGCCGATTGATAACGATTATGGGCAGCCTGCGGCCAAGTATTCCGCAACATCCGGCGCGGTCACCAGGATCGGCGGTGGAAAGCAGAATGCCACACAGCAGCAAAGCACAATCATCCAGCAGCAGAACCAGTCACTTCAGCAGCAAAGCCAGTCGCTTCAGCAGCAAAGCCAGCAGAACGACCAGCAGGCTGATCAGGATCAGCAGCAGACCGAAGATGAGTGACGCTTCCGCAATTCAGTGAATGGAAGTGAACAAGCAATGAACGCCCGCCATGCTCGGCGGGCGTTCTGCGTAGAATGCAGATAGTGCCGGTTCTACGGCACGAAATCTCCAGAGAAGCTCAAGGGGAATACGAAAAGAAGGTTCAGCTGATCGGCATGAAGCCGGTAGACGCGACCGGAGGGGGAGCTACTACGATGAGCGAAGATGAAAAGAAGACGAAGCAGTCGAAGAAGGTCAAAACCAATGGCACGGTTGGCCTGTTCGATCCTATGACTTTGCGTGGAGTGACCGTGCGTAACCGTATCTGGCTGCCGCCGATGGACACGTATTCCGCGTTGGCCCAGGATGGTCTGCCCACGCCATTCCACTACCAGCATTATGTGTCGCGTGCCATGGGCGGTTTCGGCATGATTATCGTGGAAGCTACCGCAGTGGCGCCGGAGGGCCGTATTTCGCCATGCGACTTGGGATTGTGGGCTGACGAGCAGATGGATGCATGGCGTTGGATCGTTGCCGATACGAAGGCCGCCGGCGCCACCATGGCGGTGCAGCTCAACCATGCCGGACGCAAAGCCTCCACCGGTTGCTTCTCCATCGGTTTCGAGCATGAGAGCGTGCCGGAGGAGCAGGGCGGTTGGAAGACCGTGGGGCCAAGCGCCAACGCGTTCGGCTCGCTGACCAAGCCTCGCGCGTTGACCGTTGACGAGATCCATGCCATTGTCGACCAGTTCCGCGATGCCGCTTGGCGTGCTTATGATATCGGTTTTGACGCGGTGGAAATTCATGCGGCCCACGGCTATCTGCTGTCGCAGTTCCTCGACCCGCTGATTAACGAGCGTGAGGATGAGTATGGCGGATCGTTCGAAAACCGCATCCGCATGCTGGTCGAGGTCGTGGACGCCGTGCGTTCCGTCGTGCCCGACACCATGCCGGTGCTGGTGCGCGTTTCCGCAACCGACTGGGCTGCCGGCGGTTGGGATCTCGACCAGACCGTCGACCTTGCCAAAGTATTGAAGGAGCATGGCGTCGATCTGGTGGATGTTTCCACCGGAGGCATGATTCCGGGCGTGACCATTCCGGTCAAGCCCGGCTATCAGGTTCCGTTCGCGGAGCAGGTGCGTTCGCGTGCCGGAATCCCAACCACGGCGGTCGGTCTGATCACCAAACCGAAGCAGGCCAAGAAGATTCTCAAATCCGGTGCTGCCGACGCCATCGAAATCGGACGTGTGGCATTGCGTGATCCGAACTGGCCATTGCGTGCCGCAGCCAAGCTCGATATTCCGACCGAAAATGCGCCCTATCAGCCGCAATACGTGCGTGGCGCGTATTAAATGGAACCGATAGATTGGATTATCGTCAGATAAATATCAGATAAAAACAGGCAGTATTGGTAATCGCAATAAAATAGCGTCCCGCACCATGGTATTGGTTGCGGGACGCATTATTTTTGCTGCTTTCATCTATCGGGAAGCCGGATGAAATCAGGCGTCGATGCCGACGGCCTGGCTGACGTGGTCGAAACCGTCGCGCTTGAGCAGTTCGGCGAGACCGCGCTTCAAAACGGTGATCTGCTGCGGACCGCGGTACATCAGCGAGCTGATGAACATCACCAACGACGAGCCGGAACGGATCTTCTCATAGGCCTGTTGCGGTGTGAACACGCCGCCGATGCCTGCGATTGTGAAACGGTCGCCGTATTCGCGGTACACCTGCTTGATGCGTTCGTTGCTGGCCGCATAGCAAGGCGAGCCCGACAATCCGCCCTCCCAATCACGCGGGATGTTCATGCCGGTACGATCCTTCTGCAGGTTCGCGATCGATAGTCCCTGCACGTTGTGCTCGGCAAGCACGTCAAGCAGTTCCTTGAACTCTTCCCAGCTCTTGTTCAACGGCAGTTTTACCAGTGTGGGCTGCGGGCGTTCGATTTTGTCGAGTTCGGTGAATAGCCTGTCGAGCGCTTCCGGACTTTCGTTGAACGGTTCGCCGGCCATGGTGTTCGGGCAGGAGATGTTCACTTCGACCATGGCGGTGCGGCCGACGGCGCGACGCATCGAAGTGCAGTAATCCTCGATGCCCTCCTCCAAATCGCCGGTTTTGGTGTCGTTCGTGCGCGCGATTGATACGGAAATCTGCATGTCGCGAGCTTTCGTCCAAGCCTGCTCAGCACGCGGAATCACGATTTCCGATCCCTCATTGGCAAGACCGACGTGCACCATCATCGAATCATATTCAGGCAGGCGATGGAACCACGGCCTCGGATTGCCGGGGCATGGGCGGGACGTGGTGGAACCGACCGTTTCGAAGCCGAAACCGGCATTGTCGAGCAAGACCGGCATCTCGCAGTTCTTGTCAAGACCGGCGGAAAGACCGAACGGATTGACGAAGTCGATGCCCATAACATTGGTTTCCAGCACCGGGTCGGAGTAGTTGAGCATTTCACGGCACGCCCACATCAGCGGAGGAATGTTCTTGGTGATCTTGCAGAACTGGATCATCTGGTCATGCGCCACGTCGGGCGTTTGATTGAAAACGAAAAACGGTTTGATGATGTGCTTGTAGCCGAAGGTGAAGAGATCGGTGGTGGCTTTGTTCACCGCGTCGTGCCAGAAATTCTCAGAAACATACGTCATGGTTCACCATTCTCGCATCGTTTGCTGAAAGAAGGCAACATGGTGATCGGTTTCGTTGACGGTATGTCGACGTTCGTTTTTGTGCGATTCGGAGGATTGTGTGATATTCAGGTACACTTTTCTGCAAGTAAAACACGCGAAACGCTCATCTCAGTTTTTATTTTGAGTGAACATGTGCGATAATGTTCGAATGATATCGTCACAACGTCAACATTTGATTTTGAGCAGGTTGCGTACCCGCGGTGCGGTGCGTATCACCGCATTGTCCAAAGAATTGGGTGTTTCCGCCATGACTATCCGTCGCGATATCGCCGATCTGGCCGACAAGGGTTTGCTGAAACGCGTGCACGGCGGCGCCGTCACCACCAGCACGCTGCTGAGCGAGCCGCTGTTCTCTGTAAAGTCGCAGATGGACATCGGCCTCAAAGACGCCATCGCACAGGAAGCCATCAAATATGTGGCGCCCGGCGACGTGATCGCCGTCGGCGGCGGCACCACGGCATACGTGTTCGCGCAACATCTGCTTGAATCGCAGCAGTCATCGGGCATAACCATCCTCACCAACTCCATTCCGGTGGCAGAACTGGTGCAGGCGCTGGAATCGAAAGACGTGGAAGTCATCGTGACCGGCGGCGTGACCACCCGATCCAACTCGCTCGTAGGGCCGATTGCCGACAAGGTGGTGTCCTCCCTGCGCGTCAACACAGTCTTCCTGGGCACGCATTCCGTGTCCATTCCGCGCGGCTTCCTCATGCCGAACTCGCTTGAGGCTGCAACCGATATGGCAATGATGGACATTGCCGATCGAACCATAATTTTGACCGATCACACCAAGTGGAGCTGCACATCATTGTCGCTTTTCGCACGCTTCGACCAGGTGGACACGGTCATTACCGATGATGGACTAGACCCCGATTCGGTTGGGAAAACAAGGGATTTGGTTAAAGAGCTCGTGCTGGCGCACCAGAACGAGCCTATTCAGGAAGGTGAATAACCATAATGAGTGAATTCGCAAACTACACTCCGGGAGAGTACGCGAAGGAACACATTCGCATCACGCCGACCACGCTCGCCGATGGCCGTGCGTTCTTCTACCTCGACGATGATCCGGAATATGTTTCCGGCGCGAAGACGCGCGAACTGAACGATCCTCGTCAGCTGGCATACCGCTTCTCCAACCAGCTCAACGCAGCCGGTGAGGAAGTGCCGTACGCCGCTCCGGAAATGCGTCGCGATCCACTGACCGGCGATTGGATTCCGATGGCGACCGCACGCATGAACCGCCCGATCACCGCAGGACCGGGTGCCACCGCCAAAGGCAACCCGCTGGCCGCACGCAAGCCGGGCGACCCGTACCAGGACGGCGAAGTGCCGGATACCGACTACAACGTGGTCGTGTTCGAAAACCGCTTCCCGTCGATGGTTCGAGTGCCGGGCCGTTCCGAAGCCGTGGAATACGTCAACGGCAACCCGCTGTGGGAGAAGAAGCTCGCCGCAGGCCGCTGCGAAGTGATCTGCTTCGACCCGGACGAAAACGGTCTGCCGGCGGATCTGCCGGTCTCCCGTCTGCGCACCGTTGTGGAAGCATGGGCGTTCCGTACCGCCGAAATCTCCAAGATGGAAGGCATCGAACAGATCTTCCCGTTCGAAAACCACGGACAGGAAATCGGCGTCTCCCTGGCGCACCCTCACGGACAGGTCTACTGCTACCCGTTCATCGCGCCGAAGATGGAAGCTGAACTCAAGCAGACCGAAGCCTACCATGAGAAGACCGGCGGCAACCTGCTCAAGGATCTCATGAACTCCGAAATCGAAGCTGGGGAGCGCATCGTCATGCGCAACCACAGCTGGGTGGCCTACGTGCCAGCCGCAGCCCGCTGGCCCCTCGAGGTACATGTGGCCCCGGTGCGCGACGTGCTCACCCTCGACGAGCTCAACGACCAGGAACGTTGGGATCTGGCCGTCATGTACTCCACCCTGCTCAAGCGCGGCAACGCGTTCTTCGACAAGGGCGACGGCAAGGGCATGGACCTGCCATACATCGCAGCATGGCACCAGGCTCCGATCCACGACGCACGCCGTGAAAACTACCGCCTGAACCTGCAGTTCTTCTCGTTCCGCCGCGCAGCCAACAAGATCAAGTATCTGGCCGGATCCGAATCCGGCATGGCCGCATGGGTTTCCGACACCACGCCGGAACTCATCGCCAAGCGCTTCCACGAGCTCGGACCAATCGACATCGAAGGCTGAAAACCAATAAAACCCAAAGGACAAAACACCAATGACTGCTGTTGAATTCATTGAGCCGCTTTCGCATGACGAAGGCGTGAAGATCGCCGTCGACCTGTTCAAGGCCACCTACGGTGAGGAACCGGCTGGCGTATGGGCCGCACCGGGCCGTGTGAACCTGATTGGCGAGCACACCGATTACAACGCGGGCCTGTGCCTGCCGATCGCATTGCCGCACCGCACGTTCATCGCGCTCAAGCCGCGTGAAGACACCAAGGTGCGCGTGGTTTCCGACGTCGACTCCGAAAACGTTACCGAAGCCGACCTCGACGGTCTGCAGGCCGGTGGTGTGGAAGGTTGGGCCGCCTACCCGGTGGGTGTGGCCTGGGCATTGCGCGAAGCCGGCTTCAACGCCGTGCAAGGCTTCGATGCGGCATTCTCTTCCTGCGTGCCGCTCGGATCGGGCCTGAGCTCGTCCGCCGCCATGACCTGCTCGACCGCGCTGGCCCTGGATGACGTGTACGGCTTGGGCTACGGCGCTTCCGACGCCGGTCGTGTGACGCTGATCAACGCCGCCATCAAGTCCGAGAACGACATGGCCGGCGCCTCCACCGGCGGCCTCGACCAGAACGCCTCCATGCGCTGCACGTTCGGCCATGCGCTGCGCCTGGACTGCCGCCCGGAGCTGAGCCCGCTGGAGAATGTCTCCCAGCAGGAGTTCGATCTCGACAAGTACGGTCTGGAGCTGATGGTGCTCGACACTCAGGCTCCGCACCAGCTCAACGACGGCCAGTATGCCCAGCGCCGCGCCACCTGCGAGAAGGCCGCCGAAATCCTCGGCGTGGCCAACCTGCGTGTGGTTGCCGACAGCATCGCCAAGTCCGACGATCCGTTCCAGGCGCTCAAGGAAACGCTCGACAAGCTGGAAGACGACACGATGAAGAAGCGCGTGCGTCATGTGATCACTGAGATTGCGCGCGTCAACTCCTTCGTACGTGCCTTCGCCAACGGCAAGATCGACGAAGCCGGACGACTGTTCAACGCGTCTCATGATTCGCTCGCAGCGGATTATGAAGTGACTGTGCCCGAGTTGGATATTGCCGTGGATGTGGCTCGTGTCAACGGCGCGTACGGCGCACGTATGACCGGCGGCGGCTTTGGTGGCTCCATCATCGCGCTGGTGGACAAGGGCCAGGGCCACGAAATCGCACAGAAGATTGCTGACCGCTTCGAAAAGGAAGGTTTCAACGCACCTCGCGCTTTGCCGGCGTTCGCTGCGGCTTCCGCGAGCCGCGAGGCTTGATCGCAGAAGCCGATGCAAAAACGCGCGTTGGCGCACGCCCATGAAAAGGACGTGCGCCAACGCGCGTTTTTGCACGATCTACTTGTGGACCAGATGGCGCACAGCGTATCCCACGGTGATGACCAGCAGGTACGATGCCGAATGCTTCATCCTGGCTCCCGGTGCGGCTACGTGTTTGGCCTGGTGCCGTCTGTGATCGTATTCGTGCTCCCCTCCTTCTTCCTGAAGGAGGGGAGCATCTTTCGTAAGTAGCGACGTGTCGACTTGGTGGCCGTCCTGTTCGGCTACGTTTTTGTGCGTGCAGTGGATGGGCGGTACGTGTATTTGATGAAAACGATACGTTATACGATTAACGGCGTGTCGCGATGTGGGTGATTCCGGTGTTCTGCAAGAACGGCAGTATAGAGCCGAAGTTTACGTTTGCGACGCTGGGGGGACTGGTCGATGAGAGTGTTAACTATTGAGATAAACGATTAACGTTTGACATTAAACGATTAACGATTTATAGTGTTAACCACCGCAAGGAAACAACCACAAAGCAAGTGGCTGACGGGGTCGTACCGGTGCGTCTTACATCGGTACGGGGAGGAAACATCAAGGAAGAAGGAGCCTAATCATGGCACGAAGAAGTGTTCGCCTGTTGGCATCAATAGCTGCAGTCGCGACTATGGTCACGACGTTTGCCGCCTGCGGCAACAAGCAGGCCACCACAGACGAGAACGGCAAGCCAATCGTCAATATTCTGGTTCGTCGCAACGTGACCGACCATCCGATGCAGGACACCCAGTACACCAAGGATCTGGAAGCCGCCTGCGATTGCACCATCAAGTGGCAGGAAGTCTCCGACAACGCTTGGGGTCAGCAGAAGAGCGCCAAGATGGCCGCCGGTGAATTCCCGGACATTGGCTTGAGCTTGTTCAGCATGGTGGATGCGGCCAAGTACAGCACCTATTTCGAGGATCTCAAGCCGCATCTGGACAAGATGCCGAACGTCAAGAAGTTCCTCAAGGCCCAGCCGGGCGCCGCGAAGTACGTTACCGATGGCACCAAGATCGCCATGCTGCCCTCCGACCGCGGTAAGGGTTACGAGGTTTCCGGCACTCACATGTTCATCAACAAGACCTGGCTGGACAAGCTGGGACTCCAGATGCCGACCACTTGGGACGAGCTCGAGAACGTGCTCGATGCATTCAAGACCCAGGATCCGAACGGCAACGGCAAGGCTGATGAGGTGCCGATGAATATCCGCAGCCTCGGCTTCGGCCTGTGGAGCCCTCTGGCGCTGATGAACTCCGAAGGCGTGGTCACCTCATTCATGGGCGGTGGCGCTTCCGAACAGGGCTATTATGTGGACAACGGCAAGGTTAAGAGCTATTACACCTCCGACGCGCTCAAGGACGTCGTCTCCTACCTGCACGGACTCATGGCCAAGGGCCTTATCCCGAAGGATGTGCTCACCCGCGACGCCTCGCAATACACTTCGCAGACCGTCAGTGACGGCAAGACCGCGCTGACCGGCGTCTCCTTCGGTTGGTCCAACTACGCCGAATACGGCAACGCGCTTGGCGACCAGTACGTCACCCTGCCGCCGCTGAAGAAGGACGCCTCCACGCCCGACTCCCAGGTCAAGTGGGATTATTCCCAGGACGCCTGCCGCTGGGCCTACTCCGGTTCCGGCCTGACCGTCAACCCGAACGCAGCCAACCAGGACGCCATCTACAAGGTGATCGACGCCATGTATGGCGAGAAGCTTTCCGTGGCTGGATTCTTCGGCTCTATTCCAGATATCGTCTCCGATGACGGCGACCACCAGTACACCATCGACAAGGCTAAAGCCTACGCCGAATATCCTGATACCCGCGCCGTCGCCCTGCAGGACCGCTTCGGTGGCTGGATTCGCGACGACGTGAAGATGGTCAACGACACCAACGCCGACCAGGTCACTGCGTCCGATTTGGCCATTCGTGAGGCGCGCAACCGCGTCGACGGCGTCAAGGATGTCGTACCGATTTACGTGCGCCCGGATACCGAGGACTCCAACACCCTGCAAAACAACAACACCGCCATCTCCAACTACGCGAACAACCAGATCGCGAAGTGGGTCCAGAAGGGCGGCATCGACAAGGAATGGGATGCCTACGTGAAAAAGGTGTCCGAACCGACCCTCGGCCTCGACGCCAACATCAAGATTTGGCAGAAGTGGTACGACAAGTACACCAAGTAGCCAAGTAATACCGCGGGGTCCATCGCACGGGTTCGTTTCTCTCCCGTGACTGCCGCCGGACCCCGCATTTTTGTTCCCTAGCAATCATCCTAAATTGGAGACCAACATGAGTGCACAAACATCGCAAGGCGTTGCTGCACGGACCGTGGCGATGGAAGCGGCTCCCGACCGCAAGAAACCAGGTCTGCTCGATCGCATCGCCGACCATTTACGTCGCTACTGGCAGTTGTGGATTCTTTCCGCTCCGGCATTGTTCTTCGTGGGACTGTTCTCCTACGTGCCGATGTGGGGCATCCAGCTCGCCTTCCGCGAGTTCGATCCGACCAAAGGCCTGACCGGCGGCAAATTCGTCGGTTTCAAATACTTCCTGGAATTCTTCCACAACCCGCTGTTTGGCGAGATCATGACCAACACCATCCGCATTTCCCTTTGGACACTGGTCATGGGCTTCATTTTTCCGATTATTCTGGCCCTGCTGATCAATCAGATCGGTTCTAAGAAAATCAAGGGTTTCGTACAAACGATCACCTACATGCCCCACTTCATCTCCGTGGTGGTCATCGTCTCCATGCTCAACATCTTCCTGACTCCTGGTACCGGCATTCTCGGTCGCTTCTTCGGTGATGAATCACTGATGGGCTCCACCAGCGCCATCACCGCGGTCTATTGGATCTCCGAAGTCTGGCAGCATGTTGGTTGGAACTCCATCATCTACCTGGCTGCGCTCGCCGGTGTGAACACATCGCTGTACGAGGCGGCGAAGATCGACGGTGCAGGCCGTCTGCAGTTGATTCGCTACGTCGATATTCCTGCGATCATGCCGACATGTGCGATCCTGCTCATCATGAACATGGGCTCCGTGCTCAACGTGGGCTTCGACAAGATCTATCTGATGCAGAATTCGCTGAACATGCCGGCCACCGAAGTCATCGCCACATACACCTACAAAATCGGTATTATCAATGGCCAATACTCGTATTCGACGGCAATTGGCCTGTTCAACACCTTGGTCAACTTCATCTTCCTGATCACCGCGAATGCAATCGCCAAGCGCGTTTCCGATACGAGCATTTTCTAGAAGGGTTTTATCATGTCTGCAACAATTGAGGCTGTTACCCAGAACAAGAACGACATTCCCTGGAACAAGCACGTGCGCCAGAAGCAGAAGCCGGGTGACCTGGCGGTGTCGGGCGTCATCAATGTGCTGCTGCTCCTGACCATTGTGGCGGTGCTCTATCCGCTGTGGTTCGTGGTCATTGCATCATTTTCAAATCCGAACGCCGTGGCCGGCGGTGAAGTGCTGCTGCTACCCAAGGGTGTGACCTTCGCTGGCTATGCTAAGGTGTTCGCCAACCAGCGCATCTGGCAGGGCTATCTCAACACCATCATCTATTCGGTGGTCGGCACCGCGGTCAACATGGCAGTGACCATTCCCTGCGCTTTCGCGCTATCCCGTCGCGAGTTCAAGCCGCGACGCGTGATCATGTTCCTGTTCACCGTGACCATGTTCATCGCCGGCGGCCTGATTCCGAACTACCTGCTGTACAAGAGCCTCGGCATCAACAACAGCATGTGGGTGTTCATCCTGCCTGGCGCGGTTTCCGTGTACAACGTGATCGTGGCCCGCTCCTTCTTCGAAACCTCTATCCCCGAAGAGCTCTTCGACGCGGCCCAAATCGACGGGCTGAGCTATTTTGGCTACTTCTTCAAGATTGTGCTGCCGTTAAGCTCCGCGATTCTGGCTGTAATTGGTCTGTACTACTTTGTCGGCCATTGGAACGACTTCATGACGGGCCTTATCTACATCACCGACGACAAGAAGCAGCCATTGCAGGTGGTGTTGCAGCAGTTGCTGTTGGTGGCGCAGGGTACTGGAACCAATGTTAACGCGGCTGCGCAGCAGCAGGCCGCCGATCAGATCAAGTTCGGCATCATCATCGTCTCTACTCTGCCTCTGCTTGTGCTCTATCCGTTCTTGCAGAAGTACTTCAACAAGGGTGTGATGCTCGGCGCGGTCAAGGGGTGAGTCAAACGCAATCCGACAAGAAACAACCAATCTAAAAGCCAGCCGATAGAAAGGATTCGCTATGCTTGCCCGCTTCTCTGTGGCCTACGAGCGGTTCTGCCGTCTGCTAGTCGCGATTTTCGTGGTCAACGTGGCTATACTCGCGCACACTCTGATGGGAGCCGTCGTGCTGGGATTTCTCCCCTCGTTCGCGGCTGCGCAGGCTACGTTCCGTGCGTGGGTGCTTTCTGAGGACCGTTCAATGCGGGCCAAGGAAGTTTGGAAGACGTTCCACGGCTTCTGGAAAAGCGAAGTCAAGCGCGCGAATCTTTTCGGTTGGCCTTTGATTATTCTCTGGGCCGTGGTCATCGTCGACTACTACGTAATGAACTGGCATGCTCGCGGCGATTTCGACATCATGGTTTCCGGCGTGCTGCTGCTCATCATCGTAGTTTTGGCAGTGTTCTCGTCCTTGGTTTGGGTGGTGCGCGCGAACTATGAAGAGAGCCCCGTCTGGATTGTTCGTACAACACTGGCGATGATTGTGGCACGCCCGTTGTGCAGCCTTCTGCAGGTCGGACTGCTGATTCTTACCGTGCTTGTATGGGTGCAATGGCCTGGAATTCTCATGGTGTTCGGCTTGTCGCTGCCGATGTTCTGCACAGCCTGGATTATTTATTCATTCGGCCGTCTGCCTGGAATGGACATTCATGACCGCATGGAACAGAGCACGGGCCACGCCCGAAACCAGACATCGTGACATGTTCGCAAAAAAGGGGGTGATAAAATGGTGCAGTCGTCAGTAAGGCAACGAGTGAACAGGTCCAAACGATTGGTATCCATCAAAGACATAGCTAAGGAAGCGGGTGTTTCCGTATGCACTGTGTCTTTGGTTATGAACAACAAGGATCACAATCGCGTCAGCAAGGCGGTTGCGCAGAAAATCCGTGCGACTGCCAAGAGCATGGGGTACAAGCCCAATTCTGTGGCGCGCACCCTACGTACCAGCAAATCCAATACTCTGGGATTTGTGACCGATGAGATCGCCACGACCCCGTACGCGAGCAAGGTACTCGAAGGTGCGCAGGATGCCGCGAGCAAGCTCGGATACATACTGCTTACCACGAACACCAATAATGACGCCGAACTTGAGAACCAAGAAATATCCGCCCTGCTCCGATACAACGTGGATGGCTTCCTATACGCCATGATGTTCCACCGCAAAGTGGACATTCCCGAAGTCTTGGAAGGTAGCCCGACCGTAGTGGTGGACAGTGAGGATGCAGCGGGGCGAGTTCCCTCGGTCTACCCCGATGATGAACTGGCGGGGTATGACGCCACCAACCGTCTGATCCAAGCTGGATGCAGACGCATCGTCTACTACGGTTCCGCAACCTCCATCGTCGCGCAAGAGCAACGTCTGACTGGTTACCGACGTGCGCTTGCGGAAGCGGGCATTCCATTCGATGACGCTTTGGTTGTCGAAGTATCGGAATTTACTAACGCGGACGATGAAGCGGCGCGGGTGTTCGACGAAATCAAGCCGGACGGCATCTTTTGTTTCAACGATGTGCGCGCCACTTTCATCTACGAAGCCGCACGCGAACGCGGAGTGCGCATCGGCGCTGACGTGTCGGTGATCAGCATCGATAACCAGCCGTTCATCACTAATGTGATCAAACCATCACTGACTACGCTGGAACTACCCCATTATGAGATGGGTTTTGAAGCGGTTCGGCAACTTGTCGCCATACTTGACGGCGACAAGGCCGTAGCCGATCTTGAGTCCGATCGTAGCATGGCGGTGCAGAGGCAACGTGATGGCAGCAAAACAGCATTGCGCTGCCGCATCATCGAACGCGATTCCATCGTGTCGTGACGGACGTTTCTTTCCGTATTTGTTTTTCTAATTATCTGTTTTTCAATGCGTAGCCACGTGCTATCCGATCATGTGGCGCTGTGGAGGAGATCATTATGCCTGACAACTATTCCGTTGCCATCGAAACCGGCGGCTACCGTCTGCTGGAATTGTTCGCCGAAAGATGCGGCGATGACGCTGCCGTCACCATTACAGACGGGGACGGCCATCAAATCGCCAGCCATGCCATGCCGGTGGCCGAGCGTCGTCACCATTTCTTGATTCCGGTGCCGACGAACGTGCGTATTACGGTGAGTGCGCACCGACTGACCGTACGGTTCGCCTACTTGTCCGAGTGTGAGAATCTCCTTGATGAAGGCGTGCGTTTCATCAGCATGAATCCGTACGACAATGAATGGGATACGCAGCCGACGCTGGAGCAGATCTATGATCGCTTCGCTCGCCCTGCGGCGCATTTCGAGCCATTCGCTCGCTGGATGAATGATCCTAACGGCCTGTGTCGTTTCCAAGGACGCTACCATCTGTTCTACCAATTCAATCCGTATGGTTTTGGCTGGGACAATATGCACTGGGGGCATGCGGTGAGCCGCGATCTGGTGCATTGGACGCATCTGCCAATCTTCCTCGAACCGCAGCCGGAGCTGCATATCGACGAACGCATCGTTGGTGGCGCGTTCTCCGGATCCGCGGTGACGGTGGATGCGTGTGACAATCCCTGCAAGGGTGATGATGCGGCCGCTATTCGCCTGTATCTAACCCGGCACCTGGAGACTCGCGGAGACGAATCGTCTGTTACTGAATACCAGACCACCTGCTTGTGTGAGGATGGCGTGCATGTGAGTGTCGAATCTCCGGTCGCGTTGCGCGTTAACGATGGTTTTGGCTTCGATTTCCGTGATCCGAAGGTGGAAACCGGCATGTCTGGCGAGGCTATCAATCCGGAACGCGCTTACATGGTGACCGCCACGAATCTGCCGGTCTCCGAATTCGATACTGATGCTGTGTCCTCCGCGGCGCCTGGCATCAGCGTACAGGGTACAGACGGCTGGTTCACATGCGGTCCGCAAGGCAGGCCCGGCACCGACAAGCCCAATATGGACACGGTGCCTGCCATGGCGCTCTTCTCCGCGAAGAAACCACTCAAGCGCAACGTGACGTGGCAGTATGAAGGACCGGTGCTCGCCGATTTCGGCCACCAGCTATCGCGTACCTACGAATGTCCTGACCTGTTCCAGCTCGACGGCAAGACAGTCGCCATCGGCGCGTTGATGCACTACCGTGACAAGCAAGGTCGTTTCCAGCAGGTGCGTTGGTATGTTGGTGATCTCAAGGACACCGCCGAAGGTCCACGTTTGCAGGTAGAGAACAGTGATTGGTGTGATTTCGGTACCGGCTACTATGCCACGCAAAGCTTTGCCGACGACGGGCGTCGTATCGTGTTCGGCTGGTATACCGACTTTCCCGCGATGCGTGTGGAAAAGCCGTGCATCGCCAACGGCATGATGTCGCTGCCACGTGAACTGCACGTGCGTGACGGCCGCTTGACCAGCCGTCCTGTCAAAGAAGCGTACGAGCAGCTGCTAGGCGATCGTTTGGAAGCGCATGCAGACGAAAACGGGACCTTCTTTATTGTGCCGAACAACGCGTATTACACGGACATGCATCTGGCCGACGATGACGATTTCACAATGCTCATCGCGACCGGTACCAATCCCGCCAATGGTGATTCGACTGAATTGCAGCTGCAGCGTCGCGACGGCGTGACCCGACTGGTCACGAAGGGAACAGTCGTGGACGACATCGATTTCGATAGCGGCATCGCCGATGTTCGTCGCGTCGAAATCTTCTTCGACCGTAATGTGGTGGAAGTCTTCCTTAACAACGGCGAAGCGGCCGGCAGCATGCTGTTCCAAGGTGCGGACGGCGATGGCGAGTTCCGTTTTGTTGCTGACGGCAAGGTCGATTGCGTGGATGTGCGTGTGCTTGACGGCATCTGGCGGTGACATACAGCTGCTGCAGAGGCAGGTGATATCCGACAGTCATCTCAGTATGTAAGGCAAATAGACGAAAGGCACGTGTTTTGGCACGTGTCTTTCCTATACTTGAGCACACGTCCGGCAATTTGCCGAGACGGTAACTGGATATTCACACCTCACGTTTAGGGAGTTCCATGAACAAGGCAATCATCACCGTCGTCGGCCAGGATACTGTCGGCATTATCGCACGCGTCTGCACATACCTTTCCGAACATCAGGTCAACGTGCTTGACATTTCCCAGACCATCATCGACGGTTTCTTCAACATGATGATGATTGTGGACTATTCCAACACCGACAAGGAATTCGGCGAGGTCGTGGACGATCTCGACAAGCTCGGCGAAGAGATCGGCGTGCGCATCCGCTGCCAGCGTGAAGAGATCTTCACCAAGATGCACCGCGTCTGATCCATCAGGGTTCATCGGTAAGGAGCGAAGGAACACATCATGCTGAATATCATGGAGGTCCACGAGACCAACAAGATGATCGAGCAGGAGAAGCTCGACGTACGCACCATCACCATGGGCATCAGCCTGCTGGACTGCGCGGCCGACAGCGTCGACGAAGTCTGCGACAACATCTACAACAAAATCACCACGTACGCCAAGGATCTCGTATCCACCGGCAAAGCCATCGAACGCGACTACGGCATTCCGATCGTCAACAAGCGCATCACTGTCACCCCAATTTCCTTGGTCGGCGCAAGCTCGTGCAAAACGTCGGATGATTTCGTGAAAATCGCGCATGCGCTTGACAAGGCGGCGAAGAAGGTCGGCGTCGACCTGATCGGCGGCTACTCCGCTCTCGTATCCAAGTCCATGACCCCTGCTGAAGAGCTGCTCATCCGCTCCCTGCCGAAGGCGCTGAGCGAAACCGACATTGTCTGCTCGTCCGTCAACGTGGGATCCACTAAGACCGGCATCGACATGAACTCCGTCGAACTGCTCGGCCACATCATCAAAGACATCGCACATGCCACCGCAGATAACGATTCCTACGGATGCGTGAAATTCGTGGCATTCTGCAATGCCCCCGACGACAACCCGTTCATGGCAGGTGGCTTCCATGGCGTAACCGAAGGCGACGCGGTCATCAACGTCGGCGTTTCCGGCCCCGGCGTGGTTTCCCGCGCGCTCGACGAAGCCAAGGGCAAGGACTTCGAATTCCTGTGCGAAACCATCAAGCGCACTGCGTTCAAGATTACGCGCGTCGGCCAGCTGGTGGCACAGGAGGCATCCCGTCGCCTCGGCATTCCATTCGGCATCATCGACCTTTCCCTCGCACCGACCCCGGCCGTAGGCGACTCCGTCGGCGAAGTGCTTGAGAAGATCGGCCTCGAACAGGTTGGTGCACCGGGCACCACCGCGGCGCTCGCCATGCTCAACGATCAGGTGAAGAAGGGCGGCATCATGGCGTCCTCCTACGTCGGCGGACTGTCCGGCGCGTTCATCCCTGTCTCCGAAGACAAGAACATGATCGATGCGGCAACCAATGGCTGCCTGAAGATCGAAAAGCTTGAAGCCATGACCTGCGTGTGCTCCGTCGGACTTGACATGATCGCCATTCCGGGAGACACCACCGCATCCACCATTTCCGGCATCATCGCCGATGAGGCCGCGATCGGCATGGTCAACCAGAAGACCACGGCTGTGCGCGTGATTCCGGTTGAAGGCAAAGGCGTAGGGGAGATGGCCAACTTCGGCGGCCTGATGGGATATGCGCCGATCATTCCAGTCAACCAGACCAGCTGCGAAGCTTTCGTGACTCGAGGCGGTCGCATCCCTGCCCCAATCCACAGCTTCAAAAACTAGCCCCTCCCTTCCCTCTTCCCGATGCATGCTTGTCGCGTGCGATTCATTCTTGCGATCTGTGCTTGCGTTGGGTGCATAAGCTGCTGTAATGGGGAGGTCGCAGAAGAGCGGGATATTCTATTCGCGACACACTCAAGGCCGTTTGGCCAAGCTTACGGTCTCGAACAGAATATCCCGCTCTTCTGCTCGCTTTCGTACATCTCGTTGCGTCTTGCATAAAAGAAAAGAAAACTTACTTAAGTTGAACTCAGCGCAGCTGGAGAGGCGGCGGGGTCTGTTTCAGACCGTAAAGACTTGGCCTGAGCGGCCTGGAGCGTGTCGGGAATAGACCCCGCCGCCTCTCCAGCGGAACTTGCTATACAAAAGCAAAATTATTGAAAAACCTAGAAGTTGGCAGGCAGGGGAGGAATCACTGGCCGCCGGCGAAGCCTAGCTGGCGCCAAGCTTCATAGATGGCAATGGACGCGCAGTTGGTGAGGTTCAGGGAGCGCAGGCTTGGGCGCATTGGCAATCGCACCTGTTCGGTCACGTGCGGCCCGGCCATAATATCCATCGGATCGGGAATATTGCCCGGCTCCGGGCCGAACAGCAGAATGTCGGTCGGTTTGTATTCGATGTCGGTATACAGTTTGGTGGCATGTGCGGTGAACGCGATGATGCGAGAATTCGGCATGGATTCCACTAGGTTTTCAAAATTCGGGTGTAATACCACGTGCGCCATGTCGTGATAATCCAATCCGGCGCGGCGCAGCTTCGTATCGCGCAGATTGAATCCAAGCGGCTCCACCAAATGCAGGATCGTGCCGGTCACTGCGCACAGGCGGATTGCCGAACCGGTGTTGCCTGGAATTCGGGGGGAGTAGTAGCACAGGTGGGGCGTGGAGGTTTCGGCTTTTGCCGCGTCTTCGGCCGACAGCATCGCGTCGACTACGGAAATCGGATTGCCGTGCGCATCGGTCACGAGTTCGTCCGGGCCGTAATTCGATTTGCGGTAGCCGTATTCGAACATTTTCTCGACTTTGGCTTCCGCTGCGTTTGCGCCTTGCGCGTCATTGGTATGCTCTTCGTTCGTCATGAATGCAAGAATAGGTACGATGAACGACACGAATGGGAATAATGCTGAAATCGAAAACGCCGAAGCTGTGGCGGTCGCGCTCGCCGAATGGTGGCATGCCTCGGCGCGTGATCTGCCGTGGCGATTCGGCCGTGCCACGCCATGGGGTGTGCTTGTTTCCGAGGTGATGAGCCAGCAGACGCAGATGAGCCGTGTGGTGCCGTATTGGAACGATTGGATGGAGCGTTGGCCTGATGCGGCTGCGCTTGCAGGTGCGGCGAAATCTGATGTGATCACTGCCTGGGGCAGGCTTGGGTACCCTCGGCGCGCGTTGCGCTTGCAGGAATGCGCTCGTGTGGTCGCTTCCGACTATGGCAATGAGCTGCCGCGAACATACGATAAGCTGTTGGCTCTGCCGGGGATCGGCGATTACACGGCCAGCGCAGTGATGAGTTTCGCATTCGGCGAGCGCATCGCGGTGGTAGATACGAATATTCGCAGGGTGCTTTCGCGGGTTTTCCTTGGTGTGGAGTCGCTTGGCGGTGCGGCGAGTCCTGCTGAGCGTGCGTTGGCGAGGCAAGTGTTGCCACAGGATGGTGTGTCGAAATGCAGGCGGTTCGACCGTTCTTCGGTGGTGTGGAATCAGTCGGTTATGGAATTGGGTGCGATTGTGTGTGCGGCGAAATCGCCGTTGTGTGAGGTGTGTCCAGTTTCTTCGCTGTGTGTGTTTTTGCGTGATGGACGACCGGGATTGGGGGAGCGTCGTACAAGGCCGCGTCAGCGTTTTCAGGGTACGGATCGTCAGGTGCGTGGGCTGGTGCTGAATGCGTTGCGTAATCTGCCGGAAGGTGAGATTGCCGTCGATCGTAAGTCGCTTGAACGATTGTGGAATGATCATATCCAACTTGACCGTTGTATCGCGTCGTTGGATGAGGATGGTCTTATTGAGATCCTGCCGAATGCGGCTGTGCGTCTTCCGGTATGAAAAGGCGGGTGCCGATGTTCTTTGGATGCGCGCACGCTAGACTGTGGAATCATGGCACAGAAGACGTTCTCGAAATCCGGCAAGAAGCGTTCGAAAAAACAGCAGACGATATTTCGTCGTCGTCGCATTGTCTTCGGTATTGCGGTGGTGGTGCTGGTCTCTTTTCTGGTGTTTTGCCTGTATTCCCTGTCTAGGGGGATTGTTGCGGTGAATCGGGAGATTCATCATGCGGATGTGTATGCGATTTCCCGTAAGGAAGTGCCGTCCCCGACGAAGAAGAAGAAAAGCGGGGTGCCGGATTGCAGCGCGACGAATGTTGCGCTTTCGTTGACTCCTGCGGCGTCGAGTTTCGGCGTGGGCGGTTCGATGGATTTTACGACGGATATCAAATATGACGGTTCCAGCAAGGTCGGCTGTTTGGTTGATATATCGGCTTCCAACGTTGTGTTGACGATCAAATCGGGCGATGATGTGATTTGGAAGTCGAATGTGTGTCCTGTGGATGCTGATTATCGTCTGTTGGCGAAGGGCGACGAGGTCAAGCAGACGATTACTTGGCCGGGAACGCGTACCGGCAGTGAGTGTGTGGAGGAATCCACCCTACCGAAGGTGGATCGGGGCGTGTATTCGGCGCAGCTTTCACTTGAAGGGCATCCCAAAGCCAAGTCCGATCCGGTCGGCATAACTGTCGAATAAAAATCTACAGGATATGTTATTCTTATGACTTTGCGTACATGCGTGTCATATAGCGGGCACGCTGACAAAGAAGAAGCGCCCGCGTACTAGGCATATGGTGGCCAATGGGAGCGCTTCCGGGGAAACATATCGAAACGATTTAGCGAGCGATAAGGAACGTCCATTGGCTGAGGCTACGACGAACACCACCACCATCATCGCACGCGCCGACCAGCACGATATTGATCTGCACAAGGCGTCGGACCGTGTGAATTTCGGCTCCATCCGCGAGCCCATTGATGTACCCTACCTGTTGGGTGTACAGACTGACAGCTTTGACTGGCTCATCGGCAACGAGCGCTGGCAGAAGCGTGTCGAGGAGGATTTGGAGAACGGCACCAACACCGTGTCCCACACCTCTGGTCTTGACGAGGTCTTTCAGGAGATCTCCCCGATCGAGAACTTCGCTCAGACCATGAGCCTGACCTTCTCCGATCCATATTTCGAGGAACCGCGCCACACCGTGCAGGAGTGCAAGGAGAAGGATTACACCTACTCTGCTCCGCTGTACGTGAACGCTGAGTTCGAGAACGGCGACACCGGCGAAATCAAATCCCAGACCGTGTTCATGGGCGATTTCCCGCTGCAGACCCCGCACGGCACCTTCATCATCGGCGGTACCGAGCGAGTGATCGTGTCTCAGCTGGTGCGTTCCCCGGGCGTGTACTTCGACCGTAGCCAGGATCGTACTTCCGACAAGGAAGTCTTCGGCGCGAAGATCATTCCGAGCCGTGGCGCATGGCTCGAGTTCGAGATCGACAAGCGTGATGTGCTCGGCGTGCGTGTGGATCGTAAGCGCAAGCAGTCCGCCATCGTGTTCCTCATGGCCATCGGCATGACCAAGGACGAGATCGCCGACGCCTTCAAGGATTACCCGCTGGTCATGGACGCGCTCGCCAAGGAGACCGTGCAGACCCAGGACGAGGCTCTGACCGATCTGTACCGCAAGATCCGCCCGGCCGACACCCCGACGCCGGAAGCTGGCCGCAATCTGCTGGATTCCTTCTACTTCAACACCAAGCGTTACGATCTGGCCCGCGTCGGCCGTTACAAGATCAACCGCAAGCTTGGCTTGGAGAAGGATATCAACGATCGCAGCCTGTCTCGCGAAGACATCATCTCTACTATCAAGTATCTGGTCACTCTGCATGCCGGCGACACCAAGTTCCCGGGCAAGCGTGATGGTCAGGATGTGGATCTGCGCGTGGACGTCGACGATATCGACCACTTCGGCAACCGTCGTATCCGTCAGGTCGGCGAGCTGATCCAGAACCAGCTGCGCACTGGTCTGAGCCGTATGGAGCGCGTGGTCCGCGAGCGTATGACCACTCAGGATCCGGAGGCCATCACCCCGCAGTCCCTGATCAACATCCGCCCTGTGAACGCCACCATCAAGGAGTTCTTCGGAACCTCCCAGCTGTCGCAGTTCATGGATCAGAACAACCCGCTGGCAGGTGTGACCAACAAGCGTCGTCTGTCCGCTCTGGGTCCTGGCGGTCTGTCCCGCGACCGTGCATCCATGGAAGTGCGAGACGTGCACCCGTCCCACTTCGGTCGTATGTGCCCGATCGAGTCTCCTGAAGGCCCGAACATCGGTCTTATCGGCTCTCTGGCAACCTTCGGCCGCATCAACCCGTTCGGCTTCATCGAGACCCCGTACCGTAAGGTCGTCAACGGCCATGTGACTGACGAGGTCGAATACATGACCGCAGACCGCGATGCCGAGCACGTCATCGCACAGGCCAACCAGGAGCTCGACGAGAACGGCAACTTCGTCAAGAAGCAGGCCCTTGCCCGAGTCGGTGAGGAAGAAGCGGTCGATGTGCCGGTCAGCTCCGTTGACTACATGGACGTTTCCCCGCGCCAGATGGTTTCCGTCGGCGCATCCCTGATTCCGTTCCTGGAACACGATGAGGGCCACCGAGCACTGATGGGTACCAACATGCAGCGCCAGGCCGTGCCGCTGATCGAATCCGAGCGCCCGCTGGTGGGCACCGGTGCCGAATGGCGTGCAGCCGTTGATTCCGGTGATGTGATTCTGGCTGAGAAGCCGGGCGTGGTGACCTATGTTTCCGCCGATATCATCCGTGTAATGAACGACGATGGCACCACCAGCTCCTACAAGCTGGCCAAGTTCCGCCGTTCCAACCAGACCACCTGTTACAACCAGGTGCCGCTGATCCACGACGGCGAACGTGTGGAAGCCGGCACCGTGCTGGCCGACGGCCCGGCAACCCAGAAGGGTGAAATGGCTCTGGGCAAGAACCTGCTCATCGCCTTCATGCCGTGGAACGGCTATAACTACGAGGATGCTGTGATCATCTCCCAGCGTCTCGTGCAGGACGACACCCTGAGCTCCATCCACATCGAGGAATACGAGATCGACGCCCGCGAAACCAAGCTGGGTGCCGAGGAGATCACCCGTGATCTGCCGAACGTCGGCGAAGACGCGGTGGCCAACCTCGACGAGCGTGGCATTATCCGCATCGGCGCCGAAGTCGAAGCCGGCGACATTCTGGTGGGTAAGGTCACCCCGAAGGGCGAAACCGAGCTGACTCCGGAAGAGCGTCTGCTGCGCGCCATCTTCGGTGAGAAGAGCCGCGAAGTTCGTGACACCTCGCTGCGTGTGCCTCACGGCGAGACCGGTACGGTGATCGACGTCAAGGAGATCACCCGCGAAGACGCCGAAGAAGACGGCGACGAGCTGCCGAACGGCGTGAATCAGATGATTCGCGTCTACATTGCGCAGCATCGTAAGATCACCCAGGGCGACAAGCTCTCCGGCCGACATGGCAACAAGGGTGTTATCTCCCGCATTCTGCCGGAAGAGGATATGCCGTTCCTCGCGGATGGTACTCCGGTCGACATCATGCTGAACCCGCTGGGCGTGCCTTCTCGAATGAACCTCGGCCAGGTGCTGGAACTGCACTTGGGCTGGATCGCACATGCCGGCTGGGACATCTCCCTCGACCCGGATATCGAAGCCGCTTGGAAGAAGAACATTCCGCAGGGCGCCGAAAAGGGCGAGCCGGGCACCCCGGTGGCAACCCCGGTGTTCGACGGCGTTCGTCCGGAAACCATTAAGGGACTGCTTTCCTGCACCTTGCCGGATCGCGACGGCAACAAGCTGGTCGGAGACGACGGCAAGGCCGTGCTGTTCGACGGTCGTACCGGCGAACCGTACCCGAAGCCGATTTCCGTTGGCTACATGTACATGCTGAAGCTGCACCACCTGGTCGACGACAAGATCCACGCACGTTCCACCGGCCCGTACTCCATGATCACCCAGCAGCCGTTGGGTGGCAAGGCCCAGTTCGGTGGCCAGCGCTTCGGCGAAATGGAAGTGTGGGCCCTCGAGGCCTACGGTGCCGCCTACACGCTGCACGAGATGATGACCACCAAGTCCGATGACGTCGACGGCCGCGTGCGTGTCTACGGCGCCATTGTGAAGGGCGACAACCTGCCGCCGGCAGGCATTCCGGAATCCTTCAAGGTGCTGCTCAAGGAAATGCAGTCCCTGTCCCTGAACGTCGAAGTGCTCAACGCGGAAGGTGTGGCCATCGACATGAAGGACGAGGACGACGATCCGTCTGCTTCCTCCGACGATCTTGGCTTCAACATCGGCGCGCGCCCCGACGCGGTCGCCAAGGCTGACCAGGTTGCGGAAGAGCCTGAATTCCAGTGATCCCATGGCTGGTCGCGTCGTATGAAAACGTGGCGCGACCAGCCTGACGAAACGTGATTAAGCATTAAGAATCGATAGACAGGACAATAGAGTGCTGGACGTCAACGCATTTGACAAACTGAGGATCGGCCTGGCCACTGCCGAAGACATCCGTAATTGGAGCCACGGCGAGGTCAAGAAGCCTGAAACCATTAACTACCGTACCCTGAAGCCGGAGAAAGACGGTCTGTTCGGCGAACAGATCTTCGGACCTACCCGTGACTGGGAGTGCGCCTGCGGTAAGTACAAGCGCGTGCGCTTCAAGGGCATCGTCTGCGAACGCTGCGGTGTGGAAGTCACCAAGAGCCGTGTGCGCCGTGAGCGCATGGGCCATATCGAGCTTGCCGCTCCGGTGACCCACATCTGGTTCTTCAAGGGTGTTCCGTCCCGTTTGGGCTACCTGCTGGACATCGCTCCGAAGGATCTGGAAAAGGTCATCTACTTCGCCGCCTACATGGTTACCAGCGTCGATGAGGAACAGCGTCACGAGGATCTTCCGGGTCTGCAGGACGAGTTCGACAACGACATCGCCAATCTGGAGAAGCGTCGCAACGCGGAAATCGAAGAGCGTGCCAAGAAAGTCGAATCCGATCTGGCCGAACTTGAGGCCGAAGGCGAAGCCAAGGGCTCCGCACGCGCCAAGCTGCGCAACAGCGCCGAGCGTGAAATGGCCGCGATCCGCATCCGTTTCGACGAGCAGATTCAGCGTCTGAGCGCCGTGTTCGACCGCTTCAAGAACCTGAAGCCGGGCGACATGGAAGGCGACGTCGACCTGTGGCGCGAAATGGAAGACCGCTACGGCGACTACTTCGAAGGCTGCATGGGCGCCGAAGCCATCAAGAAGCGCTTGCAGGACTTCGATCTTGAGGCCGCTTCCAAGCAGCTGCGTGAGGAAATCGACACCGGCACCGGCCAGCGCAAGGCCCGCGCCCTGAAGCGTCTGAAGGTCGTCAACGCCTTCCTGACCACCGGCAACAAGCCGGAAGCCATGGTGCTCGACGTGATCCCGGTCATTCCGCCGGATCTGCGCCCGATGGTGCAGCTCGACGGTGGCCGTTTCGCCACTTCCGATCTCAACGACCTCTATCGTCGTGTGATCAACCGTAACAACCGTCTGAAGCGACTGATCGAGCTCGGCGCTCCTGAAATCATGCTCAACAACGAAAAGCGCATGCTTCAGGAAGCCGTCGACTCCCTGTTCGACAACGGTCGTCGTGGACGCCCGGTCACCGGCGCTTCGAACCGCCCGCTGAAGTCCCTGAGTGACATGCTCAAGGGCAAGCAGGGTCGTTTCCGTCAGAACCTGCTTGGTAAGCGTGTGGACTACTCCGGCCGTTCCGTGATCGTGGTCGGTCCGTCCCTGCGCATGCACCAGTGCGGTCTGCCGAAGCCGATGGCCCTCGAGCTGTTCAAGCCGTTCGTCATCAAGCGTCTTGTGGACCTCAACTACGCGCAGAACATGAAGAGCGCCAAGCGTCTTGTGGACCGTGGCGATTCCGAAGTGTGGGGTGTGCTCGAAGAGGTCATCGCCGAACATCCGGTGCTTCTGAACCGTGCACCTACGCTGCACCGTCTGGGCATTCAGGCATTCGAGCCGATCCTGGTGGAAGGCAAGGCCATCCACCTGCCGCCGCTTGCCTGCGCCGCATTCAACGCCGACTTCGATGGCGACCAGATGGCAGTCCACCTGCCGCTGTCCGCGGAAGCCCAGGCCGAGGCCCGCTCCCTGATGATGGCTTCCGACAACATTCTGAAGCCGGCAGACGGCCACACCGTGACCATGCCGAGCCAGGACATGATCCTCGGTCTGTACTACCTGACCACCGTCATCGACGGAGCCAAGGGTCAGGGCCGTGTGTTCTCCTCGCTCGAAGAGGCCGAAATGGCGCTCGACAAGCACGAGATCGACATGCAGGCCAAGGTGCTTATCCGCCTTCCGAAAGACTTCGTGCTTCCGAAGGGTTGGGAACCGAGCGAAATCGAAGTCATCGATCCTGAACCGGGCAGCCCGGCGGTGGTGAAGGAAGAGCGCTTCCACGATGGTTCCGTGCTTTTCGCAACCTCCTACGGCCGCATCCTGTTCAACAGCACGCTGCCGGTCGACTACCCGTTCGTGAACGATCAGGCTCCGAAGAAGCGTCTGAGCAAGATCGTCGACGACATCGCAACCCGTTACTCCACTGCACAGGTGGCTGCAACGCTGGACGCTCTGAAGGATATGGGCTTCACCCGCGCACCGTGGTCCGGTGTGTCCTTCGCGTTCTCCGACGTTATCCAGCCGTCCGAGCGCGACGAATTCATCGAGAAGTACGAAGCCGAAGCCGACAAGGTCAACGAGAACTACGAAATCGGTATGCTTACCGAAGAGGAGCGCCGCCAGGAACTCATCGACCTGTGGACCAAGTGCACCAGTGAGGTTTCCGAGGCTGTCGAGAAACACTTCGACTCCAAGAACAATCTGGCTATCATCGTGCAGTCCGGTGCACGAGGAAACATGATGCAGATCAACCAGATCGCAGGTATGCGAGGCCTCGTGGCCAACCCGAAGGGCGAGATCATTCCTCGACCTGTGAAGTCCAACTACCGCGACGGCCTGTCCGTGCTGGAATACTTCATCTCCCAGCACGGCGCGCGTAAGGGTCTGGCCGATACCGCACTGCGTACCGCAGAGTCTGGTTACCTGACCCGTCGTCTGGTGGACGTCTCCCAGGACGTGATCGTGCGCGAAGAGGATTGCGGCACCAAGCGCGGCCTGACGATGAAGGTCGGCGAGCGTGACGCTGAAGGCAACCTGCATCTCGTCAAGGCTGCCGACGGTGGTCCGTACTCCCGTCTGCTCGCAGCTGACGTGATCGATCCAGCCGACGGCGAAACCGTGCTGTACAAGGCCGGCGACGCGCTGTCCATGGACGTGCTCAACGATCTCGTCGCCCATGATGTGGAAGAAGTCAAGGCCCGTTCCGTGCTCACCTGCGATTCCAAGCGCGGTGTGTGCGCCAAGTGCTATGGCTGGTCTCTGGCCACCAACAAGCTGGTGGACGTCGGCGAGGCCGTTGGCATCGTGGCAGCACAGTCCATCGGCGAGCCTGGTACCCAGCTGACACTGCGTTCCTTCCACTCCGGCGGCGTCGCTTCCGCATCCGATATCACCCAGGGTCTCCCTCGTGTTACCGAGCTTTTCGAAGCTCGTACCCCGAAGGGCGAGGCTCCGATCGCGGAGTTCGCAGGCGTGGTCAAGGTGGAAGACACCGAGCGTGGCCGTCAGGTCATGCTGAAGCCGGACGACGAATCCGTCGAACCGATCGTCTACCCGGTGACCCGTCGCGCCCCGATGCTGGTCAAGGACGGCGAGCATGTCGAAGCTGGCACCCAGCTGATCGAAGGCTCCGTCGATCCTAAGAAGATCCTGCGCATCCTCGGCCCTCGTGCCGCCCAAGTGAACATTGTGGAGGAAGTGCACACCGTGTACCGCTCCCAGGGCGTGGATATCCACGACAAGCACATCGAGGTCATCGTGCACCAGATGCTGCGTCGTATCACGGTGATCGATTCCGGCGATACCGACCTGCTTCCGGGTGAACTGGTGGATCAGGCCCGCTTCAAGGCCGCCAATATGAAGGCCGTGAAGGAAGGCGGCAAGCCTGCCGCCGGTCGTCCGGAGCTGATGGGCATCACCAAGGCTTCGCTGGCAACCGATTCCTGGCTGTCCGCGGCTTCCTTCCAGGAGACCACCCGCGTGCTCACCGAAGCCGCCCTGAGCCAGAAGGTCGACGACCTGAAGGGTCTCAAGGAGAACGTCATCATCGGTAAGCTCATTCCGGCCGGTACCGGTCTTGCCCGTTACCGTAACGCCGTGGTCGAGCCCGACAAGGCCATTCGCGACACCATCTACCCGAACTTCGGTTTGGGTGGCGACGAGTCCGATGCTGCCTTCGGCGATGCGGATCTGTCCGAAGTCGACTTCTCCAACATCGATTTCGGCGATCTGAAGCTTGGCGACGACTTCAATCCGGATGACTTCTTGGACGACAATGGTGGTCAGATGGATTTGGGCGACACCCTGTGATCCGAAAGGCGATGATGGAACGACATAACGTCTGAAATCATCCGATAGACATAAAAATGGGGATTGGCTTCAAACAGCTGATCCCCATTTTTAATACGAAAAAACACGATTGTTGCGATTATGATGCCAACAGTCGGCATATTACGAAACTGCCTGTATTGCAGAACGAATATCAACGTCGCAAAATCAAACGTCAAATTACAATGAGGGTATGAGCTTTCTTCCATATCCGCCGCCGCCTGAACCAGGCTGGTACGACGATGACTCTACCGTAATGCCTTCCTTCGCCGATTCTGCAATACCGGGAATGGCGCAATCTCAGCCGATAGAGCAGGTTTCCATGTCGCTGGAACCAATCAATGACGAGTCGGTCAACGACGAACCGGCCAACGATGATGATATCGATTGGGATGGCACGGTGCTGTCTTCGGCATTCACCATGAAGCAGCCGAAGCTGGAATACACGCTTTATAATGATCAGACCGGTCAGGCAGCGATTATCGACATGGGCGTGCTGCTGGGGCGCAAGCCGTCCGTTGAAGTGCCGGAAGGGGCTAAATCCGTGAAATTGGAGGATCCGACGCGCACGATTTCACGCAATCATGCGGCGATCAGCTTCGATCAGGATGGTACGTTGTGGATTGAGGATTACGGATCGCTTAATGGCACGTACATTATTCAAGGCAATGAGGAGACCAAGGTCGAGCACGAGCCGATAAAGTTTGAAGCACCTTGCACGGTTCGTATCGGAGACCAGTTCTTTACGCTCGAGCAGCGTTGATTGAGACGTTCTATTGCGTATCGCCAAGTATGCCGTCAAACCGCAAGGTTTGGAATGATTGAAATGACGGTGTGACAATGAACGATGTCGAGAGTCGAAGAGGGCTGTACGCGTGAGGATGCGCGTACAGCCCTCTTCAACTATTGCGATTCGCTACCTGCCGACTGGCGCTTGTTGACTGGCTATTTGCTACTGGCGCAGGCGGATGGCCGCGTTGACGGCGGAATCATTGAGACTGGCAAGCCAGTCAAGCAGGTCCGGGTAGATGTTCGGATTGCGTGCGAGGAAGGGGTGCAGCTCCGGAGCTTCGCTCGCGATCTGGGCCATCAGCATCTTGTCTTGCGTGGTCATGGCCAATTCCGCGGTAAAACCGCTATTCGACGCGGCCGGTTCCTGCAGCTGCATGGCATACTGGGCGTTGTCCGCGTACGGCTGTGCGTCATATTGCGGCTGGGCCGAAGAATAATCGGCCACTTCCGACAAATCCGCTGGATTGGTGTACGGTTCGACGTATTCCGTCGAAACGTCGTTCGCCATATTCGATGCCGACGCTTCCATGAACGATTCAGGCTGGTGTTGGACGGTTGCCGGCGTCTGGTATTGCATCTGATGCTGCACGTCCGACGATTGCCGCGGCTGCTGATACTGCGCTTGCGTTTGGGATTGCTGTGCCTGTTCCGGAACGGTTTCGGTATTCCTCTGCATAACGCCTTCCTGCGGAACCGGCCACCCCAATGCGACCAGCTGCTGGCGTGCGCGTTCATCGCCGAATTGGGCGACCCAACGTTTCAGACCAGGGTACGCACGCGGATTGGCAACCACATTCGCGCCGAATTCTGGATTTTCGTAAGCGATTTTCGCCAAGAGCACGGGATCTGCGTTCGGATCCTGCACAGCTGCGGCCGCGGTATCGAAATCGACCATCATGGTCTCCTTATCTCGTGATCTGTAAATATTGTATTGAATGCGCTGAGAACAAAGCGGCAATCTAATCATCGACGCTTGCCATTGCGGGAACATGCGCGTTATTGAACGGTTCGCAACGTCTGCAATGTGCCTTCCTGCAAATCGACGATATCCTCATGATCTCCGATTTTGCTGACGTTTCAATCGTTGTCATCCGAAATATTGGTTGCCGTATCCGCTGCGTTATTCGCTGAATCGTTGCTCGCGCCGCGTTTGCCTCGAAAATGGAAAACGTCGGCAAGCGAAAGTTTGGCGCGCCATCTGCGCAATGTCGGCAATGACTTGAGCATGTACTGGCGTTCCTGCTCAATATCGCGCCAATACTGCTGCACATGCTCCTCGTTGACGGTATTACCGGAGAAGGTTGCGTAATCGGCTTGTGTGCTCAAGGCAAGCAACGTTTCACTGGAAATATCCATCTGGCTTGCGATGGAGACCGCCTGTTCGCTGCGCGTGCCTTGAATGTCAAGTCCGCTTTGTCGAGCGAGCGCCGCCACGGATTGCCATCCTGCTGCCACTCGCTGTTGCGTGCTGCCGTGTTTTCTTGACCGTGCCAATGCGATCGCTTTGATGGCGAGCAGGAGGCCGCATACGATGAGCAGCGTCCACAGGGGGCTTCCGTAGATGGCTACTTTTCTTGCGATTCTGCCGAAATGCTGCCAGAAGAGGTTGGTTGACGTTTCGTCAGCCATGCTTCCGCCGATTGAGGACCTGCCTTTGGCTTGGTTATCGTCGCGCAGCGGGTCGGTGAGGGGTACTGGGGGCTGGCGCACCAGATTCTGCGGGTTCGGTGGGGTGAGGTTCTGGTTTTCGTCGGGGACTTTGGTTTCCTTTGGCGTCGGATAGAACGCCACCCAGCCGTAGCCGTCCAGTTTGATTTCCACCCATGCGGTCACGTCGTTGCCGGTGAATTCGATGACGGTGTTTTTCCCTTGTTTTTCGGTGCGGTTTTCGCTGATGTCGCCTTCATCATCTTTTGGTAGGAATCCAAGCACCACTCGGCTTGGAAGTCCCAGGCTGCGTGCCATGAGTGCCATTGCGGAGGCGTATTGTTCGCTGTCTCCGACCATGGCCGTTCCGGCGAGCAGCTGGTCGATACGGTAGTTGCCGTGGCCGGCGGTAGACGGGTAATCGCCGCTCAAGCCGTGCGAGAACCAGCCTGCTTCCTTGAGTTTTTCGGCGATGGCCTGGGCTGCTTCGCCGCCTTTGGATTGGCCGCCGGCGATGGCTGTGGCGAGTTTGTCCACACAATCGGGCACGTCTTCGGCTTTTGGCTGGCTGATGGAGGCTGCATTGGCTTTGACGATCTGTTTGTCGGTGGGAACTGTTGGCATGATGCCGGTTTCCGTGTAGGTGAGGCCTTCGGAGGTGCGTGAAGGGTAGATGGCCGACATGGTGTCGCTGTTGTAATAGAACGAGTCGGCGTTTTCGCTGTTGTCGAAGGTCACGCTCGATGCGGCTCCGGCAATGGGCAGCCAGTAGTCGCTCAGGCCTTTGTTCACGGTGAATGTTGCGGTGAATTTCTTGCCTTCGGCGTTGTTGGTGATGGAGGTGCCGACGCGATGGTAATTGGAGGAGTCCGATGACCTGGCGGAATCGGACAGGTTCCATACGTTGCCGTCGAAACGGTCCATGACCGCTAGCCGCACGCCCGATCCTGCGGGCAGGTTTTGAACGGTGAGGAGCACATCGTCCTTGCTGTTTTTGATGTACGAACGCATGCCGCTCAACGGGCTTGTGTAATCGTACGGGCTGAGCGGCGGATCGTAATGGTCACGCAGAATGGTGCGGTCCTGGCCGACGGCAAGGCATCCTCCGATCGCCAATGCGATGGAAATAACCACGATTACCACGGAACTGATCCAACGTCCCAATTCCAGTAATTTCCAACGTGCACTGATCCAAATCACGAGCACAAGCGCCATTGCGATGCCGACGAATATGCGGTAATAGCCGGAAGATGAGCCAAGCAATGCGCAGATCGCAAGATTGGCGATGACGGGAACGATGGCGATCATGGTGAATCTGCCATCTTCCGTCACTGCGAAAATGCCGGTGAGCAGCGCGAACCACAGGCAGATGGTCCATACTGCAAGCAGACAGCCGTCCGTGGTGCCGGTTGGAGGTTCGACCGACAGGATGAATTTGAAGGAGCCGAGCGTCTGCATCCATCCTTGCGTAAGCGTACGCAGGGTTGGGATGAAGTGTGTGATGGTGGTGTCGTTGAGGAACAGAACCGGGCCGACAACCAGTTGCGCGACGGCCGTGAACAGTATCTGCCACCAGAGGCGGAGCGCGGGAACCGTGCCTGCGAGCGCCACGAGTGATCCGATGATGGTGGCTGGAATGGCGGCGAGGGCCCAGGATGCGGCTGATCCGTAGACGTCGATGAGGTTGCTGGCTGCGGCGAGGGTGAGCAGGGCTGCTACGAGCAAGCTTGCGTATTGCGAGGCGCGTGGTCGGTGTAAGTAGGGAAGGACTTGCGATTTGCCGTCTCGTGACATCCAGATGGCGGAGTGTGTGGAGTCGGCCCATGAGCCTGTTCCGGTGCCTGTTTCCGTGAAGGTGCCGGTGGATGATTCGGTGAAGGTGTTGCCGAATCCGGTGGTGTGGTCGGCGCGGGTTTCGCCGGTATTGGCGTTGATGCTGTGTTTGCTGAATCCTGCGGTGCTCATGCCAGTACCCTCATGATCATTGGAAGATCGTCTAGGTTTCCTACGGTCGCCAGGGTGAAGTCGGCGTATTGTTTGATGGCGCGTGGTTGCCCGATGGCGGTTTGCAGTACCACGCAGGTTGCTGATCGGGGGAGCGCGAGCGCTATGTGTTTGATCTCGTCGATGCTTTTGAGCCTGCCGACGGTGATGTAGTAGAACGATGAGTCGGGGGTGTGGGTGAGGGTGGTTTGTGCGAGGTTCGGATTGTCGTTGATGTCGGGGGTAATGGCGCTGCATCCGTCGAGGAATTCCGTGGAGTTGCATGGCGTGGCGTGTTCGTTTCCCGCATGGGAGGTTACCGGGCGGTTTTGGAGCAGGCATTGCACGCCGATGGATGCGTGGACGGATACCGCCAGTTCGAATTCGTCGGAGCTGAGGTAGTCGTCTGGGTTCACGCTGATGGTCAATGCGGTGTTGGTACGTCGGGTTGCTTCGTATTGGCGGATCATCAGTGCTCCCGTTTTTGCGGAGCTGAGCCAGTGCACGTTGCGCACGTCGTCGCCCGGCTCGTATTCGCGCAGTCCGTAGAAGTCGAGGTCGTCGTCGACGATTTCGCCGCTGGGCTGACCTTCGAAGTCTCGCGGAATTCCGGCGTTGAGTGTGTTCAGCATGACGGTTTGCGGGTGGATGAACACGTTGATTTGGTCGGCGAGTTTCTTTTCGTGCCGTACGAGTCCGAATGGGTCGCCTTTGCGTATGGAAAGCGGTCCGACCGGCAACATCGCGCGGGAGACGGCGGTGAATTCCACGGTTGTTTGGTGTGATTGGCCAGCGGTGAGCATGGGGATGGAGAATCGTTCGTGATTGTCGCCGATGGACAGGTCGCCTCGTGCGGATGTGGTTGGCGTGTGTCCCGGATTGTCGACGCACACGTCGACTTTCACGGTGTCTGACACGGTGACTCGCCTTCTGGACACGTCTATGGTGGCAGTGAACGACGTGTTGCCGAGCGACAGCATGATGGCGGCGACCATCATGCAGACGAATATGATCGCCATGGCCAGCAGTTCATGCCATCCGAGGATCGTGAACGCTATGAGCGAGGCGATGGTGAGTCCGGCCACTGCCCATCCGAGTGGTGACACATATGAGGTGACCAGTCGTTTGATGCGATGCTTGATGCGTCGCAGGGATCGTTGCATGGTTCTCCTGCGTTGCATGGTTTTGGATTGTCGCATACTTGACCTTTCGGGGGTTTGTGAACGTTTCGTGCGGTTGTGCGCTTCTGTCGTGCTGCGCGTGCAGCTGTGTCGGGTATACGTTTCAGACGGTGGCGCCTACGGTCGGTGCAGGTACGTTTTCGAGGATCTGTTCGATCATCTGTTCGGGGGTGTATCCGGCGAACGTGGCCTCTGCGGTGAGCGTGATGCGGTGCGCGAGCACGGCGACCGCCAGCTGCTTCACATCGTCGGGTACCGCATATCCGCGATTGTTGGACGCTGCCCACACGCGGGCGCATCGGGTCAGCGCGAGTGCGCCTCGCATGGACGATCCGACTTGGATGCGTTCGTTGTGGCGCGTCGCTTCCACCAAGCGCACGATGTATTCGAGGATCGCGTCGTCAAGATGAACGGTTTCGCTGATGGCACGCATGCGTAGCACGTCGTTGCCGGTGAGCACCGCATGCACAGTGGATGCACGGTCGGTGACGTTGACCTGCTTGAGAATGCTTACGCTCACGTCATGGCTCGGATAGCCGATGGTTGTTTTGATGAGGAAACGATCCATCTGCGCTTCCGGTAGTTTGTAGGTGCCGAGCTGTTCGATGGGGTTCTGGGTGGCGATGACCATGAAAGGCTGCGGTACCGCGTGGGTTTCGCCGTCGACGGTGACTTTCTGCTCTTCCATGACCTCGAGCAGCGCGGACTGTGTTTTCGGCGAGGCTCGGTTGATTTCGTCGGCAAGCACGATGGATGCGAAAATCGGGCCTTCGCGGTATTCGAATTCGCCGTTTTTTTGGTCGTAGTAGGTTACGCCGACCACGTCGGAAGGCAGTAGATCCGGAGTGAACTGGATGCGCTTGAACGACATGTCGATGGAGTTGGCGAGGCCTCGGGCCAGCTGCGTCTTGCCTGTTCCGGGGTTGTCTTCAAGCAGAATGTGGCCGCCGACAATCATGGCGGTGGCGCATTGGCGGATCGGTTGTTCCTTGCCGACCACGACCTGGGAGACGCTGTCGACCAGTTTGGCGAACTGGTTGTGGAATTCGGTGATGTCGGCCTGTGGTGCGGACATCATGGACGAGGTTGCGGCTGGCTGCGCGGGCTTGGCTTGCGATGTCGTGGCCTGCGGGAATTGGCGTGGTGCCGCTGCCGGAATTGGCTGCGATTGCGGCAACGGTTGTTGCATCTGCACCGGCTGTGCCGGTTGCGCCTTCATGGGGTGCGTTGTTGGAACCGTAGGCATTGCAGGCCTGGAGGGCGTTGCGTTGTATGCGCTGAGCACGGTGTCTTCATCGTCGCCGCTTTGCTTCTGCCGATGCGTCGGCAGGTTTGGAACTTGGAATGCGGGGCGCATCTGCGGATTGCCAGGCTGTTGCGGCTTGTTCATATGGTGCCCGATGGAACCCAGCTGGGTGGCGTCGTCATCGTTTTCGTTGCTCATGGGTGCTCCTTGCTTGCTTCTATTGGTCGTATTGATGATTGGTTGTCGATATTGGATTGTTCGTCGAGATTGCCATACCGGCTAGCGATTGGCGTAATAGGCCAGGCCTCTCACCCACGGCTTGCTTTTTCCATCGATGGTGGAAAGAGCTACGGATGAAGCCGTAGGGGCGTCACTTTGCCCTGATCCCGACTGGTCCGGATTGGAATCAGGCTTAGGATCGGGGGTCGGTTCGTTATAGCGGTCGGAGTCTTTGATCGTTGATCCGTCTGCCTCGTTGTTGAGTGCCGGGTCTGGACCGGTGACTTTAAACTTCCATGTGTAGTCAACCCCCGTTGGTAGCTTTTCGGCGTTCAACTGACTGGTACCTTGGGCCCAAGGGATTTCGTATGTTTTGCCACCTCCGGTGAATACGAAAGAGTAGCTGCCAATTTGATTCCATGTTTTCACCGATCCGCCGGCGACCTTGATGAGATTCGTGTCATTGGCATCCCAGGAAAGGGTCGGCATGGTAGTGATTTCCGCTTTAATTTTGTTGCCGACGGTATTGCTGTTGGCAGTTTCAGGGGTGCTGATATGTGACGTATCAATGAAGTATTGCTGAACATTTACCGTATCGCAGGTGCTCCAGTTACCGGAAAGCGGCCATTCTGCTCTGTTCTCGTGAAGATCAGCATTGTAATAATCCTTGGCCCTTACAACAAAGCCTGTGACGCGCCCTTTTTTGGACCAGGTCGCCACACATGTATTGTTGCTGAGTTCCAGCTTCACATTGGTTGGAGGGTCGACTGCTGTGAAGGGCGAAACGGATGTTTCGCTGCTCGACGAACCACTGCGTTCCGTGACCACGGTAATCGTTGGCTTAATCTCTTTGTAATACCACTCGTTCTTGATGTCGAATTCGACGGAATAGTCCGTGGCATTGGTCTCTACGGATCTGTCTTCGTCTCTGATACTTACCGTAATCGACTGGTATTTCGAGTTACGGGCGTCATTGATCCGCCCGCTCACCACAATCTTGTCGCCATTCTGCACTGCGGAGATGGTTGGTTTGTCAGGCTTACTCCAAGGCGAAACGGCATTGGATACGGCGGATGGCTGACTCCAGTTCATTTTGTTATGCGCCTTGACCGTGGCGGTATAGGATGCGCCATTGGTAATCGCATTGTCGTCGAATTTGAACGTGAAGCTTGTACCTTCAACCTTTTGCGTCGGATTCGCTATATTGGATCCATTTAACGTCACCTCATAGCCGTCGACGGCGGAGAAATTGCCTTCCGGAGCTTTCCATGTGACAACGACGGTGTTCCTGCCGGCTTCGGCCTTCACATCGGTCGGCGCGTCCGGAAGCTTGTCAGGTGTGCCTTCCACGCTGTTCGACTCCTTCGACCAGCCGACCTCATTCTTGGCCTGCACCTTGAACGAGTACGTCTTGCCGTTCTTCAAGCCGGTAATCTGGCAGGAGGTCACGGAACCGCACGATTTCTCGCCGGAACCGTCGCCGTTCCACGTCACCTTGTATTCGCTGATCGGGCTGCCGTTCGAAGAACCGGCCGTCCAACTCAGATTCACCGCGCCATCCTGCGGGTCTCCCGCGATGGGGGAGAGCAGAGGCGCATCCGGCCTGTCCATTACCGAAACGTTGATGGTGCCTGTTATCTCACGTTCCTTCGTATTGGTGGCATCACGCACGTTGACGATCACCTTGTTGGTGCTCGCGCCGATGTCGGAAGCTGCGCTGATCGACACCACACCGTTTGACGGACAGTCCACGGTCAGCTTCGACGCGCCGTCGGACGTACATCCGGTCACGGTCAATGCGGAATCGGGGAACGGATTGTACGCGTCGGCAAGCAGGTTCACTTCCTCGCTGCTTCCCGCCTTGACCTTCACGGTTTTCGCGTTGATGCGTGCCAAAGGCCTGTTGGAGGTCGTCACACGAACCGTGACGCCCGCGTTCACCGTGCCCTTCGAATATTGGATTGAAATGGGCACGCTCACCGTGGTTCCCGGCGACGTGGTTTTGTCGGCGGACACGGTCAGTTTGCCGTTAGAACTCACTTTGGCGCTCACCTGGTCGGAATCAGCGCCACCCGAATACGTGTACTGTTTTTCGTCGTCGTATAGGTCGGACGCCGAATGGGTCAACGCGGTCAGGTCGATGGTGGTGGCGCTCTCGCCGGCGACCACGTCGATGGTGGACGAAGAGAACGTCGGCGCGGGCACGTCGCGCCCGATCACGGTGATCGGCAACGTCAACACTGCCGAATTGATGATTTTCACCTTGTCGTTCTTGTCGCGCTTGCCATCCACCGCGGTGAAAGTGATGGATGCAGGGCCGGAGTAGTCCTTCGGCGCGGTGAACTTCAACGTCTGGTCGTTCCCATACAGGTCGCCGTCCGCGGCTTTCGTGGCGCTTACCGAATCGGCGCCGTCCACATACGCGGTCTTGCCTGCGCCCACACGCACGTAATCGGCGATATTGATGGTGATCGTCTCTCGCGCGTTCACCTTCAAAGCCGGCGCTTTCGGCCGAAGGGCCGGCGGAAACACGCCATATGCGGGCACTTGGATGAACGCCGTGGACGTGATGTCATACGTCGTGTTGATCACGGTGTATGGCACGGCTCGCGCCTCGTCCGTCAATTCCACGGTAATGGTCGTGGACTTGTCTCCGCCTTTGACATGCGCATGGTCGGTGGCCGAATCATCAACGGCCACGTGCAGTTCGTCGGCGCTGCCGGAAGGGTTCGCAATCCATTGCGAAACGTCCACGTCGACCGATTTCTTGTCGATCGTCGCCGAAGAAGGCACACGGTAGTCGTATGCGGTCGGCGGTTCGATGGTGGCGTTGCCATCGACGTTCACCGTCAGCGTTGCTGTGTCGGACAATCCCGCTTTGTCTTTGACCGTATACACCACGTAATAGGTGCCCGTCTGCTGCGGTGTGGTGAAGGCGAGCGCATTATCCACTACGTTCACATTGCTGATGTCTTGCGATTCGACGTCTTTGCTGACGGTCAGGTCGGTGTTGTCTCCGGAAATGTCGTTTTGTGCCACGGGTACGGTTGCTGCAGTGTTGGGGCGCAATGTGATTTCGTCGTCGCGTGCGTACACGCCCGAGTCGGTGCCGGATGTGAACACGCCCACGCGGATTTGCGCTTGGGATCGTTGTCCGGTCCAGTCTTCGACGGCGTATGAGAAGGTGTCGGTTCCTGCGGAATCGGCATATGCCTCGTATACCAGGTAGGTGGCTCCGACTTCGCTGATGCGTCCGAGCGTCGGAGCCTTGTTGCCAAGGCCGAGCAGCTGCACGTCGTCACCATCGGCGTCGATGCCGGTCAAGGTGATTGGGATTTGGACTTTCTGCCCTGCCGCAACCTGTGCTTCAACGTCGGATGGTGTTGGCGCCGCCTTGTTTTCGGCGTCTTTTTGATGCACGTTGATGGTGATTGTGGCAGATGCCGCGTTGCCGAGATTGTCTTTGACCGTGTATGTTACGGGGAAGGATCCGGTTTGGTCGGATGCTTGGTATCGTACGGTGTTGCCTGATACGAATACGAGTCCTTTGAACGTGCTCTTGTCGTATTGCAGGTCGTTTTGCAGGTTTACCGTGGTGCCGTCGGAGTAGGTAACGTGGTCGAGCACGTCGATGGAGACGATGCCGTCGGTGCGTACCTGCGTGGTGATGTTGTCGGCTTTCGGTATGGAGTTGGAGGTGGTCAATGCCGGCGGCTGCAGTACGATCACGCCGGTCGACGTGCCTGCTGCGTTGGCTACACTGTATTTGATTTGCACGGGTTCGGTCGGCACCTGTCGTGCGGTGATGTAGACGCGCTTGTTGCTCACGACGCCGGTTTTGATGCCGCTTGCCGCGTCGGCGGTCACGTTGGTCACGGACAATACGCCGCCCATCGGGTCGACGTCGTTGGCCAGGGGCTCCACGATCGCGGTGTTGTCGGCGCCGAGCAGCGCCACGTCGTTGGCGGCGATGGGTTTGGCGGAGTCTCCGGTCGCAGCCTGTACTTCGATGCGGGCCAGGCCGGTCGTGGGAATGGATCCTTGCGTGATGGTGTAGGGCACGTAGTAGGTGCCGGGGTTGGCCGCGCTGAAGGTGAACGACATGTCGGTGGCGTTCATGGCTGTGGATGCGCCGGATGGGGTTTCCACGGCGGTCAGCTGCGTGGGTTCGGCCGAGGTGCCGTGCACGTATTGTTTGAGCGAGACGGTGGTGCGTGCGTCTGGCGTGGTCTGCTTGACTACCGGATCAATCACCGCGGCCAACGTGTTGGCCGGTTTCACTGAGAAATACACCATGCCGGTGCCGGTCTGCTGTCCGTCGGAAACGGTTACTTCGATGCTGGCTCTGCCGGAAGACATGGATCCCGCGTTGAATACGAGCTGCCCGTCGGCTCGCGTGGAGACGGTCACCTGGTCGGTGTTCTGAGGGGTTGCGGATACGAGCGTGAGCGGATCGCCGTCGGGGTCGGAGAAGCTGCCCAAAGCGTTGGTGGTGTAGGTGGCTCCTTGCTCCACGTCGATTTCCGGTGGCGTATCGGTTTGCTGGGGCGCGTTGTCGTCGTTTCCGACCAAGGTGAGGTTCACGTTGGCGTTGGATGTCTGCCCGCGTCCGTCGGAAATCTCATAGCTGAACGATACCGATCCCTCGGCTGCCGCGGATGCGTCGAGCTGCAGGTATCGTCCGTCATATACGGGTGAGACGCTGATGTTGGCTCCGTCCGGGGCGCTTACCGAGGTGATGCGCAGCACGGAACAGTCGGTCTGCTCGTCGTTGCGAAGCACGTCGAGAATCTGCTGCGATCCCGTTCTCGCGCCGAGCAAATCGTCTTCCGCTTTGATCTGCCCGGATTGTGACGAGCAGGTTTTGCTGAAATTATGCTGGTTGTTGGCACTGTCGTTGTTCTGTTCCTGCTGCTTCGACTGTTTGGTTTCCACCTTGTTCCATTGGATTTTGATGACTTTGGTGGATTCCTGCGGATTCCAGACGTTGCCGTTGACCACGTCGTTGAGTATGACCAGACGATGGTTGGTGCGGAATATCAGTTCCGAAGTGGCGTTGATGTTGGTCAGGGTATCGAATGTCGTGTCCGAACCGTCGGCGGAGCATGCTTTGGCGTAATTGTTGGCTTTCTGTGCCCATGCGGCGAATACGCATCCTCCTGTGGATACCGGCTGGGCGGCCTCGCCTTTGCCGGAATTCGGGGTTTCAGAGGTTTTCTTGGTGCTGAGGTTCACCGTTGCGAGTCCACGTGGTGTCGCCACGGCCACCCATCCGTTCTGTTTGCCGTCCGTGGAAGGGGCTTGCAAGGTCATGTCGCCCTGCAGATTGATGGCTGCGCTTCCCTGCGGCCAGTACACGGTGCTTTTCGCCGCCACGACCGGGGTTGCGTCGATAACGGTGAACGATTCGGCATGCGGTGCGCCTTTGATTGTGTCTGTTTGCTCGTTCGTGCCCTGCGGCCCGTCGAGGCTCAGCACCGCACCATCGGAAGCACGGTATCCGTATACGGTTCCGTCGTGTGTCACCGCGATTTTTCCACCGGATCCCAGCTTCATGTTCGGCTTGTCGGTGGTTGGATTGACGGATTTCACATCGGAAGCGGATCCCACCCACACATTGCCGGTTTTGACATTGATGAACGCTGCGGTGTCGCCTCCGACAATGGTTTCGATATCCGTTTTGATGGCGGTGTTGCCGGTTTCGCTGATGGTGGAAGCCGCGATGCTGCTGGCTTTCGTACCTTCGGAAATCACGGTGCTGCCATTATGTTGGGCCACGTCGAAACGGGAGGCCGCGGATGAGACTCCAGCGTTCACATCCTTGTTTTTCGCATTGAATCGTGCGGCCTTGCGGTCCTTCAGCGAAGTGATCCACACGGTGCCGTCGTCAAGTTGCACATGCCGTTGCGTCACCGAACGGACGATGAACGCGCCTGCGATGATGCCCAGCAGCAGAAGCAGCATGATGATCGGTGTGATCCACCGTCTGCTTCCCGACGGCAACAGCAGTTTGCGCATCATCGATCCGAAGCGCAATTGACGTTCATGCGATTGTGCCGACTGATTGGCTGCGTTCTTGCGTTTGCCCATTTCCGGTTCTTCCCTGAATGTTCCGATTGTCGTTGTGTTCGTTCCCGACGTCGCCTGCGATTGAATAATGCCGTCGGCCGACCCTGTTGCGAAATGCTGCGATGCTTATGGTTTAGCTGCGCACGCGATCGTAGGATTCTGCGACATCTGACGGTCGGTCCGGATGAGGCTCACCTGAATGCAGGTCTGCGAGCCGTCGGCGGGTTCGATGCTGATATGAGTGTCGGTGGTGGTGGTTCCCTGGGCGTTCGAATCGATGCCGGCATCGCCGACCAGTGACCACACGTACGAATCCCCATCCTGAGGGTCGGGGTTCACCCAAGTGAACTGCACGCTGCTGCCATCGGCGGAATATGACCCGGTCATATTCTCGACACTGGGCACACTGCCGGTGGTGATGGCCGAATCCGGTGAATCGTTCTCCTGATCGCGTGTTCCTGGATTCTTGATCTGCACGCTGCTGTTGTCGGAAGCGGAATCCATATTCGGCATGATCACATACGTGAACACCAGCGCGACGGCTGCAATCGCGACGACCACCGAAACAATGATCGCAAGAGGCTTGGCCCAAGTGCTGCGCTGCTTTGGGGCAGTCGGCGAAACCTGAACGTTCGCCTGCGACTGTGCGTACAGGTTCTGCGGGAACGGCGGCTCACCCTCAACCGTGGTCGGCGTGGCATGGCCATACAATTCCTGCTGCGCACGCTGCATATCACGTGCGAAATCGTATGCGGAATAATATCGGTCCTCCGGAGTTTTATTCAACGCCTTGCGCAGGATCCGCTCCACTTGCTGGGGAATATCCGGCCTGTTGAGCTTGGGCAGCGGATTGGTGAGAATGATGTTTCGCAGCAGAGCGCCGCGATTTTTGCCTCGGGTTGCGCCAAGAGCTGCGGAATAGCCGTATTCGTACGGCGACTGGCCCGTCAGCATGGCGAACAGCGTCGCCCCCAGAGAATAGATGTCAGAGGATTCGTTGCCTCCGCCGTTCTTCGCAAGCACTTCCGGCGGAGCCCACGCGATGGTGTAGCCGATGCCGGGGCGCCCGTAAATCGTTCCCGCGATGCCGAAATCGGAAAGCATGGGCATGCCATGCGCGTTGATAAGAATATTGCTGGGCTTGATGTCGCGGTGGATGATGCCTTCGCGGTGCGCCGTGAAAAGGGCGCTTGCCAGATTGATGCCGACGGTGAGCATCTGGTCTGCGCTGAGACGGTTGGATTCCAGGAAGGTCTTGTAATTGCCTCCCGGAGCGTATTCGAACACGGTATAGCCGTTGCCTGTGGTGGTGACTCCGCTTTCATACATCGAAAGAATGTAAGGGTGTGATGAGATCTTGCCCATGAAGTTCGCTTCGGAACGGAATCTTGCCGCCGCGCGCAGGTCGAGCGTTCCCCTGCTGACTTTGATGGCCACCTGACGGCTGGGGGAAAGCTGCTGGTACAAGTACACATTCGCTTCGGAACCTGAACCCAACTTCTGGGCGAATGCGTACCCAGGGATTTGAGGGGGAGTGCCGTCCATGGCTTCCATATGCTCTCTTTCCTCGTAGTGCGTATGTTTTCAGCCGCTCTCTCCAAAGGCCATGTTAGCCGAAGACCAACCCAAAAACCTACCAGTAAGGGGTTGAATATTCGCATGCAAAGACGGGCGTTCGAGGCTGTTCCCATGTCTTCCGCCCCTTTCGCAGCCATCGAGCCTTCCGGCATAAGTTTTCCCATTGCCGGATTCTGTCAGGTAAGGGAGGATGAGACTAGTAGTGTTGGGAGGCATGATGGATTTGGAAGATCTGGCTCACGTCACGTTGGTTGCGGGAGCGCCACGCAGTGGAAAAACCGAGTTTGCGTTGGACATGCTGATCGCCGCGATGAAGCGGTATGGTGATGCGAATGCCGTGATGACGGTGTCCGGCAGACAGATCGCCGACATGTTGGGCGATCGCGCGATCCGTGAATTGTCTGTGGTTTCGCAGGCTCGACCGGTCACCACATTGTCGGCCATCGCATTCCGCCTGCTGGCGGCCGCAAGATCCGCACAGGGCAAACCGTTGCCGAAACTGTTGAACGGCGCCGAGCAGGATGTGATCATCCGCAAGGTGCTTGCATCACATGTGGAACATAGGCAGCATGGCGACGAGTGCGCTATCTGCGATCTGCTGCGCGTATATTTCGCTGTTTCCGAATGGTCCGGACTGGTGGCCGACGATTCCACCGACGCATTCGCCAGCCAATTGCGAGACATGCTTGCGCGCATGAATGAAATCGGTGCGAAACCGGAGCTTGAAGACATGCTCATCGCCCGTGCGGCCAGCAGGAATGGCGAGCTTGACGCGCGTCGTGAACGCCTGCGTACCCAGTGGCGTCTCGCCTTCGCGCTGCGTGAGGAATACAATGCGGCGATTCGCGCAGCCTATTCCGGCGAATACCGTCTTGATGCGTCACAACTGATGATCGACGCTACCGAGGCCGTGCCTGACATATGGGATGCCGATATTCCAGACATGCTGATCGTCGACGATTTCCAGGATGCGACGTTGGCTGGTTTCGCCCTGCTTGAGGCTTTGCATAATCGCGGGACGCGTCTGCTGTTGGTGGGCAATCCCGACGAAGCCGTGCAGACGTTCCGTGGATCGTATCCGGAATATCTGTTCAACGAGGCACAGGCGCGCATGGGAGCGCGATTGGAGCGCGTCGAAAACCTGTATGCTGCATGCGAAAACGATAGTGCGCAAACCATGCAAAACGCGCATGACGACTATCGGACGCTTGTCGCGACCCGCGTAAGCCTGTCGATTGCAAGCATGGAACCGACTGACGTGCCCCTGCCTGAGCGTCCGGGCAAAATGCGGAACATACCGGGCGCGATGCCTATCGAAGCGTTGCCGTCCGGCAATACGAATGCTCGCATCACGCCCGCTGATGGCAGCGTGGAAACAGCTCTGTACCGTTCCGCATCCGAAGAGCTCGACGACGTGGTGTGGAAGATCAAAACCGAGCATTTGCAGCGTTCCCGCGAATGGAACGACATGGCTGTGATTGCACACGACAATGCCACCGTACGCACGTTTGGCGAGCGTTTGCGTGCCGACGGCGTTCCCGTGCGCTATTCGAGCGTGACACGACCGTTGAAGGACGAACCGTTCGTGCAAGGCCTGTTCGCGCTGATCGAATTGGCGGAATTGAAGAAGCGGACGATTGCGGCTTCGGGCATGGATCCGCAGTCGGCCGGGTCCTATATTCGCTCACGTGTGGCGTTGATCATGGCATCCCCACTGATTACGGTCGGCGGCGACAAGCGGCATGAAGGGCGTCCGGCCCGTCTCGCGTCCGTGGAATCCGCGATGCATGCGTTGGCTTCGCTCGCTGAGATTGTGGGCGATGATGAGATTCGCGCGCAGGATTCTGCGAACATGGCGAAGACGGACGTTGAACGGCAATCGTCGCTGCCGCGTTTGATGGCGGATTGGCATGAATACATGGCGAAATACCATGCGATTTCCGACGATGGTCAACATGATGGAGACCATGATGATCCCGTATTCGATATGGACGCGCTGTACGTGCTTCTTCTGGAAGGAAACACCGATCGTGTGATCGACACGATCTCCTCCGTGACGGGCTCGGATCCACAGGTCAAGGCTTTCGCGTCATTGTGGAAGGTGCTTGACAAAACGTGCGAGGCGGAACGCAAGCTGGTTTTGCGCGAACCGCAATACGTATTGGATTGCGCATGGCGTGCCTGTGGAAAAGCGGAAATCTGGCAGCGCGTAGCCTTGGAAAATTCGGCGTCCGGCCGTGCCGCAAACGACCGACTTGATGCGGCGATGCGCTTGTTCGACTACGCTTCCGGCGGCGAATCAAGCGGCGAGTTCGCCGCGCACACCATCGAAGCGTTCATGGAACAGGTGCGCTCGCTGACCATCGAGGCGGATTCGTTGGCGCATACCGCGCCCATCGACCAGGCGGTGACGCTGACCACGCCCGCGGGCGCGGCGGGAAGGCATTGGAACCTGGTGTTTCTGCCGTCCTTGCAGCAAGGGCAATGGCCGAATCTTACGCCACGCAACACATTGTTCGGCGGTGAGGAACTCGCCGATGTGATGTTGCATGGCGAACTGTCCGATACCGTCACCACTTCGGCGGGCAAGCGGGATGCGCAATTGGCTGCCGTGCTCGCATCCGAGCAGAAAAGCTTCCTGGTAGCATTGACCCGTGCCGATGAGCGTGCGGTGATGAGCGCCGTGCTGAACGACGACCACGTGCCATCTGATTTTCTGTACGGATATGTGCCGGAATGGTTTGACCGCGATAGAGACGCCGATATGGAACGGCGCGAATATGCGGCGATCGGCAGTCAGGGCGATTATGCGGGACTTGAATCCGATCCCCGTGGTTTGATCGCGGCCGCGCGAAGTGTGCTTGCGATGGAACCGCCGGACAGCCCGAAGGCGCGTGACGCCGCTGCAACATTGGCATTGCTGTCCTCGCGAGGCATTAGGGCGGCTAATCCCGATTGTTGGCCGTTCGTGGAGGAACCTGTTTCGTCCGCTGCGCGGAAAACGATTCAGGATGGCAAGACACGGCAATCCGACGTGGTAACCCTGTCTCCGTCCGCGGTGGACGATCTGTGGGCGTGCCCGGTGTGCTGGATGCTTGAAAACCGTTTCTCCGGCCCGCGCATGGGCAGCGCCGCCACGAGTTTCGGTTCGCTGATCCACATGGTGGCACAGAAGGCCACCGAAGCCGGACTTGACATGCCGGAACAGCACACCGCCATCAGCGATATGGACAACATCGACGCGATCACCGAGCAAATGTATGCCGAATATGAGCGTCTACGCGGCGATCTGAACGGTATCACCGATCCCGCGCAACGATATCAGGCATTGAAAAAAGATAAAAAGGCGCGAGATGCGTTGCGTAACATTGCCACGTATTTCGTGCAATCGAATCATGGTGATTATCCAATTAAAAACAATGATGCGTTCAGCGTTGGAAAACTCACGAAAGCAGAACCTGAACTGAAATTCACCGCAAAATTCGATTTCGACGATATTCTCGCAGCCTACAATGCGATGGACGGCATTCATGCGATTTCACGAAACGAATTGATCGCCATTATGGGAACGTTGGTCGGAGGATGGCCTCAAACAGGCATGAGCGAACATCTCACCGTGCGCTTGACCGGCAGAATCGACCGTGTGGAACGTCGTGATATGGCGGACGGCACGCAGCAAGTGCGTCTGATCGACTACAAAACCGGTGCAAGTCCGAACGGCGAAGGCCTGTTCAATGATCTGCAGCTCGTCTGCTACCAGCTGGGACTCGTGTTCCCCGAAGGAAGCGGTCTGCATGGGGCACAGGCGGTGGCTGCTGCGCCGAACATCACGCAAAGCGCGCTGTTCCACGTAACGAAGCATGCATTCCCGGCACCATATGGCAACACCGCCGCCGAATCGCATATGCAGCAGTCGTTGTTCGCGAACGGAAGCCTAAATACGGGAGCATTCGTGCCGCGCTACTACGTCAAAAAACTTGACAAGGATTTCCAAGACGGACTCGACGAGATGCTTCCACCGATGGAAGTGAGCGACGAGCATTGGAGTGAATTCGTCGGCTTGCGAAACACCATGGCGGTATGGTCTCTCACCATGATCGCCAGGGTCTTCTACGCGGCCGCAGCCAGCAGGGCAAACGAAATCACGGCAAGGCCAACATCGGAACATATGAAATATTGCAGGAACACTGCGGTCTGCCCGGCCTGCGCGGGCGAACAGAACACCGTATTCGAAAGGAGAACGGCATGAGCGGAACCATGAAATTCACCGACAGTCCGGAGCAGGCCGCCGTTATCCAAGCGCCCTCCTATGAGGATGTGGTGGTGGTCGCCGGTGCTGGATCGGGCAAAACCTACACAATGACCAGGCGAATCATCACGCTGATCGAACAAGGCGTGAGCCCCGAAAAAATCCTCGGACTGACTTTCACGCGCAAAGCGGCTTCGGAACTGCTGTCGCGCGTGTCCGCGGCCGTGAGCCGCAACCAGCGTGAACGTGGGCTGAAATCGGCGAATATGACGTTCCTCAAACCGGAAGTCTCCACGTACGACGCTTTCTTCCAATCCATTGTGCGTCAATACGGACTGCTTGTCGGCTTCGACCAAAACACGCAGCCATTGAGCGAGGCCGGAGCCATGCAGCTCATCCACACCGTGCTCGACAAGCATATGGTCGATCTCATGGCGTTCGACGGTGATCTGAAATCGTTCAACACCATAGCGGGCAACGTATTCGCCCTGTCTAACGCCATTTCCGGAGCTATGATCGGCAGCGGCTGCACCAGCTTCGACGAGGCGGTGCAACGTGTGCGCGACTGGGATGAAGCGTTCATCAGACAGGTTGATAAGGCGCTTGACGGCGAAACCGTGCCAACTGAGCAGCCGAAATCCCCAAAACCGCCGAAACGGCTGAAAAAGGATTCCGATGCGGATTACGAAAAGAAACTGGAGAAATACCGCGAACTCGGGCACAGCATGTGCGTATTCAACAGTACGCGACTCGCATCCGTCGCCAAGCAGCGCAACTTGCTGCTCGACCTCGTGCTTGATTATCATGCCGAAAAACAAGCTTGCAATATGGCGGAATTCAGCGATTTCACCATCGCGGCATTCCAACTGGTCTCCCGATTCCCATCCATCGGCGCAACGTACCGCAAACGCTACTCGCATGTGCTTCTCGACGAATACCAAGACACCTCCACCACGCAGGCCGCACTGCTGAGCGCGCTGTTCCACGCTGACGATATGCATCGCAGCGCGGTCAACGCGGTCGGTGACCCCTTCCAATCGATCTACGCATGGCGAGGCGCAAGTCCGGGCGCATTCCGTATGCTGCAACACGATTTCGGCATGGATGCCAACAGAAAACCGTTCGCATTGACGGTGACGCGGCGTAATTCGCGCATGGTGCTCGAAGCGGCGAACAATCTCACCAAACCGTTGCGCCTGCCAGCCAGACGCCTCAGCAGCTCGCTGATGCGCGAAGTTGACGTGCCTGCGCTCGCCAACATCGAAGAAGCACCCGAAGGCACGGTTGGCGTGCTCGGATTTGCCACATTCGGCCAGGAAGTCGATGCGGTCGTGCGCTTCGCCAAACATGCGATCGCCCTGCATACGCCCTCTGCGCGTGACCTCGACCATGGTGCGAAAGACAATCGCCCGCATGTAGCGGTGCTGTTCCGATCCAAAGGAACCATGCCGAAATACGCGGAAGCGCTAGAGCAGGCCGGACTGACCACGCTGGTCGTGGGACAGGCGGTCCTGCTGGAACGTCCGGAAGTGCAGGATGTGTTCGCCCTGCTGCACGTAGTCAGCGACCATACCGACAGTGCGGCGCTTATGCGACTGCTGGCGACGCCACGATTCGCCGTTGAAGCCGACGATCTGCAGGCGCTTGCGGACACGGCGGAGCGAGTGAATACGGTGTACCGGTATCGTGCGCTCGTATCGGCGGGAATTGTTCCTGCGCATGCTACGAAAGCCGGGAATTCCGGTGATTCTATAAATTCCGGTGATTCCGGTACTTCCGGGAAAACCAGTGATTTCGGAAATGGCGAAACAATTTCCGACTCTGGTCTGTCGAATGCTGAAATCCGCTCCACTGTGCGCGAATACCGCGACCAAGTGCCAAATGCTGTTTTTCTGGTGGATCTCATGCTGCGCGACGATCTTGAACAACTCATCGATGGCAGGCTGAGCCGCAGGGGAGTGCAGGCGGTGCTGCGTGCCGCGGATATGCTCCGCCAAGTACAGCGCGTGCTCGGCCACCCGCTGCCGGAGGTGGTTCGCGAAGCTATTACGGCGTTGAATCTTGACATCGACATGCTACTGGCTCGGCATATGCGTGCCGATCATGCCGAGGCCACGCTTGACGCCTCCCACGTGGCGTTCGCCAAGTCGCCGATAGACGCTGTGATGAAACTCGTCGACACGTATATGCAGGAGATCGCATCGCAAGGCGTGCCGAGTCTGCGCGCGTTCATCTCATGGGTGGATTCGCTGCGCGACGCTTCCGAAGAGAACGCGGTGGCCCCCGATATGCTCGTCGACGTGGTGTTGATGACCGTGCACCAGTCGAAGGGGCTTGAATGGGATGCCGTGGCCGTGGTCGGCATGACCGATGGCGGATTTCCCAGTAACAAGGGCGACAATCTGAGCGTGGCCGTTGATGAAACGCATCTCAATGGTTTCCGGGATGGCGTATGGACGCCTCCCGAATACCATGAAAACGCCAAAACGTGGCTGACGAATCCCGCCGCGGTGCCTGTTCCTGTGCGCGTGGATGCGGATATTCTGCCGCGATTCCCCCATGACGCGCTCGTCGGCTGGAATCCGCTGGAGGCCTTGGAGGCCTTGGAAGATGCGGAAATCATCGACGATGAAGTGTTCGGCACCCTGCGCACCATGAATGTCGACGACATGGAAGGCGTCGATCCTGATGGACTGTATTTGACGCAGAGCGAGGAATATGGCCGCCGGTTGCATGCCGACGAGCGTCGTCTCGCATACGTGGCGTTGACCCGCGCCCGTCATGAGGCGTTGCTCACCTATAGCGAAACGAATGTGGAAAGCCGTGATCCGCGTGCCGTGGGTGAGCGCAGACAAGTGGCCAAACCGTCGAATTTCTGGCAGGAAGTGTATGACTCCATGCTCAATATCGTTTCCAAGGCGAATGAACCGAGCAATTTGGACGATATTGCGGAAGTTGAGGACGCCACGAGGGTAGATTTTTCTGGAGATGATTTTTCCGAAAATGGCATTTCCAGCTTGCATTCGATTGGCGCGCCATTGCCAGACGGATATTTCGTGGGCGAGCATGCCTGCGATTTCGAGGATGCAGTGGTCGGCGACGCTTGGAACGCGCCGCTTGAGCCTCTGGAAGGTGAGCGATTCCTGCCATGGCCGTGCGATTTGACTGAAGCGACTTGCGAAATGTTGCGTTCGTCCGCCGATCAGGTGCGTGATGCGATGGCCGCCACCGCTGCGGACTTGGATGCCGGCGTGGGGGCGGATGCTGTTGCTGATGACGTTGCGCTCGGTTCGGCCGGTTCGCTGCTGCATTGCGCGCAGCTGCTGGTCGATGATGACAATCTCATGCCCGACATGCTGGCCGACGCATCGCAGGATGCGTTCGACCGGTCGGTGCGTGCGCAAGGCGAGAAGATTCTTGCGTCCGGCCGTCAGAACGTCACTTCCCTGCAGGCGCGCGCGGGCATGATGAACGATCGTGGCGCCCGCACCTACTGGCGTGGGCTTGTGCGTCCGATTCCGAACGTTGCCTCGCCGGCCGCGCAGCTGGGCACGCAGTTCCATGCGTGGGCGGAACGGTTCATTATGGCCGACGTGGATATTGATTGCATCGTCGACGGTACCGAAGGCAACGGAAATATGCGCGTAGCTGAATCGAGATCATCGATGCTTGCCGAAATCGAACGCAACAATAGGATGCAATCTCAAGAAAATAATGCGGTGGTCGAAAATACTGTCGAAAATACGGTCGAAAATGCAATGGAAAATGCAATGGAAAACAATGTATTGTTCGATTGGCAGCAGCGTCTTGCGGCGTCGGCATGGGCGCAACGTAAGCCTGCGTGGGCGGAGCGGCAGATTGTCGTCAATGTGCCGCAATTGGGCACCATCGTCAATGGCAAGCTTGACGCGGTGTTCTTTGGGGGTCTCAATGAAAAGGACCAATCAAAACAATATACAATAGTCGATTGGAAAACTGGAAAAAAACCTAGAAAAAAAGAAGAAATACAGGAAAAATTAGTACAGTTGGATATGTATCGGATGCTGCTGTCGGCAATGGAAGGTGTGCCGCTTGATGCTATCGACGCCTGCCTCTACTATCTGAGTGAGCCTGTTGAGGGCAATCGGCAGCTGAACGCCGCCGATAAAACAGAAGAAGAGATCCTTGCCGAGTTGAGCTACGGAATTCCGAAACAATCCGACAACGACTAGTGCTGGTGCGCCAAGAGATGCGTGTATGCATCCTGCTTGTTCTTGATCATCGTTGAAAGCGGCGCTTTCCAGCCTGTCCGTAGGGTAACGCACTGCGGGCAGCGTTGTGGAGGAGCGCCGCTACCCTCGTGCAGCATGTGTGGGCGGGCACACGTGCCGGACGCAACGAAAGTTAAGGAGCGATAATCATGGCTGCCACCAGCGCAACCGAAACCCCGAAGTCGCCATATTCCGTATTGTTCTCCATTTCGGGAACCAAAGCGTTCTGCGCTTCCGGAGCTTTGGCGCGACTGCCGATGTCGATGATGGGCCTCGGCATTATTCTCGCACTCAACCACCTGTACGACAATTGGACGATCGCGGGCGTGATGAGCGCGGCGTATGTGCTCGCCACCGCAGCGGTCACGCCACTGTACGCGCGACTGTTCGACCGACTCGGACAGCGCAAGGTCGGTTCGATGGTGCTTGTCGTGCAAATCATCACCATGCTTGGTTTCGCGTTCTCCGCATTGGTGCGCGTGCCGATCCCGCTGCTGTTTGCGCTGGCTGTGGTGATGGGGCTTACGCAATTCTCGTTCGGCGCGCTCGTGCGTACGCGCTGGGCGTATGTGCTCGACCGCACCGGCAACGGCGAACTGCTGAACACCGCATACGCGCTGGAATCCGCCATCGATGAGATCGTATTCATTTTCGGACCGATTCTCGCAGCGTTCCTTGCGGCTTCCGTGCACCCCGTTTCGCAATTGTTCGTGCCAACGATTGCCTGCGCCCTTGGCGGTACCATTTTCTTCACATTGAAGGATACGCAGCCGCCGGTCGTGCATGAAGTCAAGGTCGTTTCGGCCTCTTCCGACGATGCTGATGTGCGATTGACTATCGATGGCGATGCCAGCAATACTGGCGATTCGGGTTCCGCACCGCGCGACAGGCTGACCATTGCGCAATTGAAGACGAGTGGCAATCGCAAGAAACGTAGCGTATTCACTTATGCTGGCGTGATTCCGTTGCTACTGGTTTTCATCATATTCAACATGAGTTTCACCGCATTCGACACGTCCATGACGGCCGTCATGAAATCGTTGCATCTTGATTCCGTGCTCGGCGTGCAGCTGGCGATGCTAGCGGTCGGTTCATGCATGGGCGCGCTGGTTTTCGGAACGCTCGAGCTCAAAGGGTCCCGTTGGCGTTACATGATCATGTTCCTCGCGATGATCACCGTCGGCTTCTTTGTAATTCACCTGTGCCAAGGCAATCTGATCGTAATGGGCATTATGGAAATTATCACCGGTCTGGCTGTTTCGCCGGTGTTCGCATCGGGCAACCTCGTGATGAAGGAAACCGTTCCTGAAGAGTCGTTGACCGAAGGTCTTTCCTGGGTGAGCACCGCAGGAACCGTCGGCGCATCATTCGGTTCGATGATCACCGGTATCATATTGGATCACGCCACGCCCGACGTGAGCCTGATGCTGCCATGGATTTTCGTGCTCGCCTCGATTCCGTTTGCCCTGCTCGGCTGGGTGATCACGCGTCGAAGTGTTTCGCAACATTCATAGATGATCTGTGATTCATAGATACTATGCGAATTAAGCATTCCAAAAATTGCCCGAAAATGATCGTAAGGATTATGTTCGGGCAATTGTATTCTATTGTTGGATTCGTTGGAATCGTAGAAAGCTGTTGCAGATAGATGCAGCCAGAACGCTTGAAGGAGTTGCAATGATCAAGGTTTCTGTAGTTGGCGCCAAAGGGCGCATGGGTTCTCACGTGGTCGACGCTGTGAACAACGCGGACGACACCGAACTGGCGCTCGCGCTTGACGCTGGCGACGACCTCGCCCAGATTACCCCCGACAACACCGACGTGGTGGTGGAGTTCACCGTGCCGAGCGTGTCTCTTGACAATGTGCTCGCACTCGTGGCGCAAGGCGTTGATGTGGTGGTGGGCACCACCGGTTGGACCGAAGAGAAGCTCGATCAGGTGCGTGCCGCGCTCGCTGCCGCGCCTCGCGAAGGCCAGAGCGTGTTCATTGCGCCGAACTTCGCCATTTCCGCCGTGCTCGCCGACTATTTCGCCAAGGTTGCGGCTCCGTACTTCGAATCCGCCGAAGTGATCGAACTGCACCACCCGAACAAGGTAGATGCTCCGTCCGGCACCGCATTCCATACCGCGCAGGGTATTGCCGCAGCTCGTAAGGCCGCAGGTCTTGGCCCTGTTCCGGATGCCACCGAAACCGATGGCGGCTCCCGCGGCCAGGTGGTTGACGGCATTCATGTGCACGCCGTGCGTCTACGTGGCCTTAATGCCCATGAGGAAGCCCTGTTCGGTAACGACGGCGAGCAGCTGACCATTCGTGCCGACAGCTTCGACCGCATTTCCTTCATGCCGGGCGTGCTGTTGGCCGTACGCAAGGTCGCCACCGGTTCATATCCGGGCGTGACCGTCGGCCTCGACAACTTCCTCGACCTGTAAATCCTTACGGTTGAACGGTAAATAGTCCCCAAACCGGCTGATGTTGGCTTATTCCAAGCATCGGCGATTTGGGGATTATTTGTATCGTCTTATATCTACGCAATACATCTGTGCCTACGTAATAAAGCTGTGCGCTGACTCTTGGCAATCAGCTCAAATGCTGGTATACAGTGTGACTGTCCGAATCGAAAACGAATGCAATATGGAAACCGGTGAAACATGCAGGCTCTGATCGCCATCATCGTCGCATTGGCTGTGACGGCAGCCGTTTTGTGGTTCTTTTTCGCGCCGCGCAAAGCGTTCCGAGCCCGCGTCGGCAACGGTGTGCAAGAGGCGGTCGTCGAAGTCAAAGGCGGGTACAGTCCGGCGGTCATCGAAGCCGAGGCTGGCTTGCCTTTGCGATTGATTTTCGATCGCAAGGAAGATGGCGAATGCTCGTCGCATGTGGTGTTTTCCGATTTCGGCGTAGACCTTGCGCTGCCTCCTTTCCGTACGACGACGTTGACGATTCATCCTGATGAGCCGGGGGAGTACGGTTTTGCATGCGGTATGAATATGCTGCATGGCACGTTACGTGTGCTGCCGGGAAAGCATCATGCTGCAATGCAGGACGAGCATTCAGCGTCGGAAAAAAATCCGAATAATGCAGAATCTCATGTTCCTGCGCAATCACAACAAACCGCTGTTGATGAAACATCGCATGAATCCGTTGATACTTCTTCTGATTTTTCTTCTATTTCTGCTAATTCTTCAGACGAGTCTTCCGCATTTCGTGAAATGCGAGCATTGATTACGCGGCTTATTGTGTCTGCCATCGTTACGATTCCGGTATTCGCTTCTACGATGTTGATGCTGTATCCGATGCCGAATTGGGTGCAGTTCATACTGATGCTGCCGGTGATGTGCTATGCCGCACTGCCGATTTTCCGTAGCGGTTTCGCTGCGATCATTCACCGTTCTCCGGAAATGAACGCATTGGTCAGTTTGGGTACGGTATTCGCGTTTGCTTACTCGTGTGTGGTCACGTTTGTGCCTCAGATTCTGCCTGAGAATGCTCGAGAACCGTATTTTGAAGCGGTTGGTGTGGTCATCACGCTGATGCTGGTCGGGCAATTGCTTGAAGCGCGCGCCCGCGTCGGTACGGGAGAAGCCATGCGTGCATTGGTGAAACTGCAGCCGAAAACCGCTCGCGTGGTGCGCAATGAAATCGAAGAGGAAATTCCGGTCGATCAGGTGTTGGCCGGAGATATTATTGCGATTCGTCCGGGAGAACAACTTCCCGTTGACGGCACGGTTATTTCCGGTTCATCGTCTGTCGACGAATCCATGATCACCGGCGAATCCATGCCGGTGCTGAAGCAGGCTGGCAGCAGTGTGACCGGTGCCACGATCAACGGTACCGGATCGTTGCGGTATCGTGCCACAAAAGTCGGCAAAGACACGGTGCTCGCGCAGATCATTGGATTGGTGCAATCCGCGCAAAGTTCCAAAGCTCCGGTACAGCGCATGGCGGATAAGATTTCCGGTATTTTCGTGCCGATTGTGGTGCTGATCTCCGTATGGTCGTGCGCATTGTGGTTTGCGTTCGGGCCGGAACCGCGCGTGGTGCATGCGCTGGTGGCGGCGGTTTCGGTGCTTCTGATCGCATGCCCGTGCGCATTGGGTCTTGCCACACCGCTTTCCGTAACGGTTTCGACCGGTCGCGCCGCGCAAATGGGCGTGCTGATTCGTTCCGCCGAAGCGCTGGAGACGTGTGGCAAAATCAATGCTGTCGTACTTGACAAAACAGGTACGATCACCGCTGGCAAACCGTCGTTGACCGACGTGCTTCCGCTTGGAAAATGGCGTGAAATGACAGATGATTTGCTGGCGATCACAGCTAGTGCCGAACGGGATTCCGAACATCCTCTTGCCGCCGCGATCGTTGCAGGCGCGCAAGAGAAGCATCTTACGTTAGGTGAGGCAACGCAATTCCATGCGATTTCCGGGCAGGGAGTCACTGCGCATGTCGCGTCACATAGTGTCGCTGTTGGCAATACTGATCTGATCGACGATCTTGACGTGGCCATGCCGAGCGTCGGCGATGAGGATCTCGATGACATTATCGAGACTATGGAACGGCTGTCGGCGGAGGGGAAAACGCCGATGCTTGCAGCGATCGACGGCGAGCTTGCGGGAATCGTGGCCGTTGCGGATACGGTGAAAGCCGATTCGCAGCAGGCTATCGCAGCCTTGAAATCACATGGCGTCAACGTGGTGATGCTCACCGGAGACAACGAAACGACGGCACATGCCGTGGCAAATCAAGTTGGCGTCAGCAATGTGATCGCTGGAGTGCGACCGGAAAACAAGGCGGACGAAATCGCAAAACTGCAGGCGCAAGGCTATACGGTGGCGATGGTGGGCGACGGTATCAACGATGCTCCGGCGCTTGCCCGCGCGAATGTGGGATTCGCCATTGGAACGGGCACGGATGTGGCGATCCAGTCCGCGGACGTGACATTGATGAATGGCTCGCTGATGGGTTTGGTGCATGCGCTCGACTTGACCCGCGCCACCATGCGCAATATCGCGCAAAATCTTGGATTTGCGCTCGGCTATAACAGCGTCGGCATTTCCATTGCGGCGGGCGTACTGTACCCGTTCACCGGCATGATGCTTAATCCGATGATTGCGGGCGCGGCCATGGCATTCTCGTCGCTATGCGTGGTAACGAACGCGAGCCGACTGCGCCTGTTCGATCCAGACAAGGCGCTTCGTAAGACGTATCAGGTTCGTCAGCCGAACCCGAACGATAATAATCACAACAACCACAGTCAGAAAGGATTCATCATGGGACTGTTCAGTGATCACAAAGCCAAGAAGGAAAACGCCCACGAGAGTATGGAAGGCATGCACTCTTGCTGTGGCGGCCATGCTGCCAACGACAATCAGAGCGCGCTCGCCAAGGATCCGGTCTGCGGCATGAGCGTGGATCCGGCCACTGCCGCTGCAACCCGCGAATACAACGGCACCGCCTACTACTTCTGCAATCCGGGCTGCGCCGCCAAGTTCGAGCAGAACCCCACCCAATACCTCGACTGAGTTTGTTCTGGTGGCCGCACGTTTCCCTCTTTCTGGCCGCACTGTTTGGAGTATTGTGCGGTCAGGAAAGCAAAGTCGTGAGGTCATTTGGATTGAATCCGCCTGAGTATGCGGCTAAGCGTACCGATTGTTCCAGTGACTGGGCGATTTTGGACTGTGGGAGGTTGTTGAGCGTACCGATTCTTCCAGTGACTGGGAGTTTTTGGACTGTGGGAGGCTTGGCAGCGGGAGGATTCTTCCAGTGACTGGGGGATTTTGGTCTCGGTGAGGCAGTTCATATTGCGGTATGGTCACGAACGTGAATGCTTCGGCGTCCGTGGCGGGAAGTACCGTTGACACTATGACTGACGGTACTATGCATCTTCTTGATCCTGCTCCTTTCGGACGTATTCTTCCGGCCATGGTCACCCCTATGAAGGCCGACGGTTCCGTTGATTTCGAGGCCGCGCAGAAGCTTGCGAAGCAGCTTGTTGCCGATGGCGCCGATGGCCTTGTGGTCAATGGCACCACGGGCGAGTCTCCCACCACCCACATGGAGGAGAAGGTCGAGCTGGTTCAGGCCGTCAAAGATGTGGTGAGCGTTCCCGTTATTTCCGGCGCGGGTTCCAACGATACCGCCCACACCGTGCGCATGGTGGAGCAGACCCAGGAGGCGGGCGCCGATGCGGTGCTTGTGGTTGCTCCGTATTATTCGCGCCCGTCGCAGGAGGGCGTGTTCCGCCACTACAAGGCGGTCAATGATTCCGCCGACAAGCCGATTATCGTTTACGATGTGCCTGGCCGTACCGGTTTGCATATTCAGTTGGAAACATACCGTCGTTTGTCTGAACTTGATCATGTCAAGGCAGTCAAGGACGCCACCGGAGATATCGCGGGTGCCGTGCGTAAGCGTATGGAAACCGGTTTGACTTGGTATTCGGGCGATGACGGCCTGTTCCTGCCATTCCTTTCGGTTGGTGCGGTCGGCATTATTTCCGTGATCGCGCATGCCGCATCCGGTCCGATGCGTGATTTGGCTGCTGCGTTCGATCGCGGTGACATTCATGAGGCGCAGCGCATTGCCGTGCAGCTTGCCCCGCTGGTCGAAGCGATGAATGGAAGCGGCTTCCAAGCTGTTATGGCGAAGGCGTCGCTGAAGGTGCGTGGCATTCTCGATTCCACGACGATGCGTTTGCCGAACGTCGGTCCGGACGAAGCTGAGATTAAGCGCGCGGAGGATGGCATGCGCGCTTCCGGCTTGCTGTGATTGCGATTATTGCCATACCTGCAGCAGCGATGTTTGCAGCACTGATGTGCAATGGCGATTACAGCAATCATGGTGATCAATCTCGACGATTACGGCAAGCATTGCGACTACCGGTTTGCCGTAATACGTTTGCCGTAATGCGGCAAACCTACTGAATTCCTCGTTTCCGCACAGGCGGAGACAATTAGTAATAGAAATCCAACTAGGAAATGGCTATAGAAGAAACCAAAACAGTGACTACGCACAAGCGCGGCAGCAAAGCTGCCAAGCGCACTGAAAACCCCCAGACCTCGGATGTGAAATCCGCGAAGTCTGTGAGCTCCGAGAAGCCCAACAAGGCCGAAACGACTTCCAAGAAGACGAAGTCTTCTAGCCGTAGCGGTGGTCGTGGCACTCGCGCTGGCGATGCGTCCGGTTCCGCCCGTGGCGGTTCCCGCGGCAATGGCAGCGGTTCCTCCAAGGGCACGAAGAGCGTGAAGAACGTCAAGAATGTGAAAAGCGCCAGGACTTCTAGGAACTCCAAGAATTCCAATGCGGCAAGCTCTTCCGCCGGTAGCCGCCGCAATTCCCGTCTTGCCCCGCAGACCACCGCACCCCAGCAGGATGACGTGTTGATCGCTCCGCCGAAGTACCGCAAGGGTTCCATGCGTATCGTGCCCCTTGGCGGCCTTGGCGAAATCGGCCGCAACATGAACGTGGTCGAATACAACGGCCACCTGCTGCTCATCGACTGCGGTGTGCTTTTCCCTGAAGAGGAGCAGCCGGGTGTTGATTTGATCCTGCCTGACTTCCATTACATCAAGGATCGACTCGACAAGGTCGAGGCTCTGGTGCTCACTCACGGCCACGAGGATCATATTGGCGGCGTGCCGTACCTGCTGAAGCTTCGCCCTGATATTCCGCTGATCGGTTCCAAACTCACGTTGGCTTTCGTTGAAGCCAAGTGCAATGAGCATCGCATCAATCCGCGACTGGTTGAGGTCAAGGGGCGCGACAAGCTGAAGGTTGGTCCGTTCAATCTTGAGTTTGTGAACGTCACGCATTCCATTCCGGACGCTCTGGCTGTGTTTGTGCAGACTCCGGCCGGAAGCCTCATCGATACCGGCGATATCAAGCTCGATCAGCTGCCGCTCGACCATCGCATCACCGATTTGGTAGAGTTCGGCAAGCTTGGTGAAAAGGGCGTGGATCTGCTGATGATGGATTCCACCAACGCTGAGGTTCCGGGCTTTGTCAAGCCGGAAACCACCATTGGTCCAGCGCTTGATCAGGCGTTCGCCCAAGCTACGCGCAAGATCATCGTGGCCAGCTTCTCCAGCCATGTGCACCGCGTGCAGCAGGTTGTTGATGCCGCTCACAAGTATGGCCGCAAGGTGGTGTTCGTGGGCCGTTCCATGGTCCGCAACATGTCCATTGCTGCGGATTTAGGCTACTTGAGGCTTCCTGAAGACACGGTCATCGACCTGAAGAAGGCTCATGACGTGCAAGACGATAAGCTCGTCTACATGTGCACTGGCTCCCAGGGCGAACCGATGGCCGCACTTGGCCGCATCGCCGACGGCAACCATCGCGACATCACCATCAACGAATTCGACACGGTCATTCTTGCGAGCTCCCTGATTCCAGGCAACGAGCATGGCGTGTACAAGATCATCAACAAGCTGGTGCAGCTTGGTGCCCGCGTGGTCAATCGAGACAATGCCGCCGTACATGTGTCCGGCCACTGCAATGAGGGCGAACTGCTGTACATGTACAACATCGTCAAGCCGAAGTGCGCCATGCCGATTCATGGTGAGAACCGCCATCTGGTGGCGAACGGCATGATCGCGGTTAAGACGGGTGTCGATCCGCAGAACGTGGTGCTTGCTGAAGACGGCGATGTGGTCGATTTGTACCACGGCCAGGCTGCCGTTGTCGGTTCCGTGCCATGCGGTTACGTGTACGTTGACGGCGATTCCGTTGGTGAACTTACCGAGGAAGAGCTTGAGAAGCGTCGTATTCTTGGCACGGAAGGTTTCGTGTCGAGCTTCGTTGTTGTCGATACGGAAACGGCTGACGTTGTCGCCGGCCCGAAGATCTATCTCAACGCGGTTGCCGAAGACGAGAGCGAATTCGACAAGGTCCGTCATCAGATCGTCGAGCAATTGCAGGATGCGATGATGACTGGCACGCACGATACGTACAAGCTTCAGCAAATCATGCGTCGTACGTTGGGTAGCTGGGTCGCACGTCAGCTGCATCGCAAGCCTATGATCGTTCCGGTCGTTGCCGATATCGCGCAGGATGTTGACGAAGCGATGGGATTGAATGCAGCGCAATGATGAATCGATAGATAGTCAATATTTTCGCAATATCGCTGATTTCGGTGAAATTAATATTGGAATAATATTGAAATATCGACAGATCGTCAATAATTGTTGATTACATAATCAAAAGAAGGACGGCGTAACCGGCACAACCGGTTGCGCCGTCTCCTATTCCATAAATAGGAATTTCACAATAAAAAAGGAGTGACATGCCAGGAGCAAATCTCACCCGAATCGAAGCGGAAGAACGCAAAAGCGTTATCGCAGCACCGGTTCATTACACGGTCAAACTTGATCTGACCCGTGGAGCTAAGAATTTCGGTTCCGAAACCACCATCACGTTCGACGCTGAGCCGGGAGCTACCAGCTTCCTTGACCTGATCGCCACCGAAGTGAGCGAAATCGTGCTCAACGGCGCAACTCTCGATCCGGCCGAAGCGTTCGCCGACAGCCGTATCGAACTGAAGAACCTCGAAGCGCACAACGAAGTGACCGTCAAGGCGCTGTGCCAGTATTCCAACACTGGTGAAGGCCTGCACCGCAGCGTCGACCCGTCCGACGGCAACATCTACCTGTATTCCCAGTTCGAAGTGCCGGATGCTCGCCGCGTGTACGCCGTGTTCGACCAGCCCGATATCAAGGCCGTGTTCGACTTTTCCGTGCTCGCAGCCAAGTCATGGATCGTCACCTCCAACATGCCCGCCGCCTCCGTAACCGACAACGAAACCGTTACCGAAGAAGGCACGCTCGGCACGCATGAAGCCGAAACCACCAAGCTGTGGGTGTTCGAATCCACGCCGACCATGAGCTCCTACCTCACCGCCATCTGCGCAGGCCCATACGCCGAATGGCATACCGAATACGCCAACGAAGACGGCCGCACCGTGCCGATGGCCATGTACTGCCGTCAGGCGCTCGCCGAAGCGTTCGCCAAGGATGTCGACTACCTGTTCGACATCACCAAGAAGGGTTTTGCCTTCTATGCGAAGACTTGGGGCGTGCCATACCCGTACGCCAAGTACGACCAGATCTACGTGCCGGAATACAATGCCGGCGCTATGGAGAACATTGGCATGGTCACCATCCGCGACCAGTACGTGTTCGAATCGAAGGTCACCGACGCGTATGCCGAGCGCCGCGTCGTCACCGTGCTGCACGAGCTTGCACACATGTGGTTCGGTGATTACGTGACCATGAAGTGGTGGAACGACTTGTGGCTTAACGAGTCTTTCGCTGAGTTCACGTCCACCCTTGCCACTGCCGAAGCCACGGAATGGAAGGACGCTTGGGCCACGTTCAGCTCCGGTGAAAAGAGCTGGGCACTTCGCCAGGATCAGCTGAGCACCACCCATCCGATCGTCGCGCCGATCAACGATCTGAACGACACGTATGTCAACTTCGACGGCATTACCTACGCCAAGGGCGCTTCCGTGTTGAAGCAGCTCGTGTTCTATGTGGGGCGTGAGAAGTTCTTCAAGGGCATCAACAACTATTTGAACAAGCATGCGTACTCCAACGCTACGCTCGCCGATCTGCTGGCCGAACTCGAGCTGACGTCCGGACGCGATCTCAAGGCGTGGAGCGCCCAGTGGCTTGAACAGTCCGGCATCAACACCATCGCCACCGAAGTTGAGGAAAACGAGGATGGTACGATTCGCCAGCTTGCGTTGCGCCAGTCCGCTTCGGCTGAGCATCCGGTGCTGCGCGCGCATCGTTTGGCTGTCGGCTTCTACAATGAGGATCCGGAAACCGGCAAGATCGTGCGTACCGACCAGTTCGAACTTGATGTTGACGGCGAACTGACGATTGTCGAAGCGGCTGCCGGCAAGGCACGCCCGTCGCTGATTTTGGTGAATGACGACGATTTGACATACACGAAGCTGCGCTTCGATGAGAAGAGCCTCAAGTTCGCTGCGGAGAACCTGTATCGTTTCGACGATGCGTTGGCTCGTTCCGTGATTTGGCTTGCCTTCTGGGATATGACTCGTGACGGCGAATTGCCGGCAAAGCAGTTCATCGAAACCTCTTTGGCTGCGCTCGCCACGGAACATGAGTCCACCACGTTCCGTTACGCTTTGGCGCAGATCAGCACCACCGCATGGCATTACACCGCTCCGGCCGACCGTGCCGAAGTGGTGGAGCATGTGGCTGCCGAACTGTTCAAACTGGCTCAGGATGCCGAAGCCGGTTCCGACGAGCAGTTCCAGCTGATCACCGCCTATCTGGGTTATGGTGAGCCGGGCGATGCTGCGTTCGAAGCAAATGCGAAGGGTCTGCTCGATGGTTCCGTGAAGCTTGACGGCTTGGAAATCGACAATAATTTCCGTTGGACCATCATCAACGCGTTGAGCACGATCAACGCCATCGGCCAGAGCGACATCGACGCGGAACTTGCCAAGCGTGAAACCACTGAGAACCGTGAGTTCGCATTGGGTGCACGTGCGGTCGCAGGCATTGCGGAAGCCAAGGAATGGGCTTGGAACGAGGCTTTGCACAACGACGAGCTGACCAACATGCAGTTGGAATCCGTGGCCCGCGGCTTTGCATCCACTCCACGTGTCGATTTGGCTGAACCTTATGCGGCCAAGTATTTCGAGGTTGCCGACTGGATTTGGAAGAACAAGACCTTCCACATGGCTGAGGCTCTGCTGGAAGGCCTGTACCCGAGCTATGCCGATCCGGCCACGCTGGTGGAGCTCGGTGATGCTTGGCTGGCTTCACATGCGGACGCCGACAACGCGTTGCAGCGCATTGTGCGCGGCAATGTTGAATCGTCGCATCGCACGCTCAAGGTGCGCGATTTCAACGCGTCCCTCTGATGCCGTTCCTGATACCACTGCAGTAGCTGTTTTTAGTAGCTACTTTTGATATCACTCTGTGATATCGCATCATAAGCCCGGACTGGCGGCGTGACTTATCTCGCTGCCAGTCCGGGCTTGTTTGCTTCCAGACAAGCCATCCCAAACAAAGGCCGGTCCCATGTTGCAGTATGCAGGTATCGCAACATGTTGTCGACTATTTCGTTGAATGGTGAACCCGTTGAGTACGATGGTGCACGGCAATATAATTTGAGATAGCGAGGACTTGAGACTCATGCCACGTATGTTCGGAACAGACGGTGTTCGAGGATTGGCGAATAGGGCTTTGACCGCACAGCTTGCGTTGGATTTGGGCGATGCTGCAGTGCGTGTGCTTGGCGATGACGAAGGCAAAAGCGAATTCGACGGTCGTCGCCGTGCACTGGTCGGCCGTGATACTCGCGTTTCCGGCGATTTTCTTGCGGCAGCACTGTCCGCAGGCATGTCCGCAGGCGGATTCGACGTGATCGACGCGGGCATTATTCCGACTCCGGGTGTCGCATACCTGACTTCCGTGCTGAACGTGGAAATGGGTGCCGTGATTTCCGCATCCCACAATCCCATGCCCGACAACGGCATCAAATTCTTCGCACGTGGCGGATTCAAATTGCCTGACACCAAAGAAGACGAAATCGAAAGCGTGCTCGGCCAGGATTGGGAACGCCCGACCGGTGCCGGCGTGGGCCGCATCAGCCACGACACGGCAACCGCAACCAACCTGTATATCGACCATCTGGTGTCCACCATCGCTCCCATCGGACCCGACAAGTCCCAGCCGACACCGCTGAAAGGATTGAAAGTCGTGGCTGACTGCGCCAACGGCGCCACCTCCGTGGTCGCGCCGGAAGCGTTGCGCCGCGCCGGAGCAGACGTGATCGTAATCAACGCTTCGCCAGATGGCTACAACATCAACAAGAACGCCGGATCCACACACCCCGAACAGCTGCAGGCCATGGTCAAGGCTTCCGGCGCCGATCTAGGTGTGGCCTTCGACGGTGACGCCGACCGTTGCCTCGCCGTGGACGAAGACGGCACCATGGTCAACGGCGATCAAATCATGGGCATTCTCGCACGCGCCAAGAAGAACGCGGGCAAGCTCAACCATGACACCCTCGTGGTAACCGTGATGAGCAACCTCGGCCTGAAACTCGCCCTGCGTTCCATGGGCATCAAAACCGTGCAAACCGGCGTGGGCGACCGTTACGTGCTTGAAGAAATGCTGCGCGGCGACTATTCGCTCGGCGGCGAACAGTCCGGACACGTGATCAACCGCGAATTCGCCACCACCGGCGACGGCACCCTCACAGCATTGACCCTATGCAACGAAGTGGTCAACTCCGGCAAAAGCCTCAAAGAACTCGCATCCGACTTCCCGCAACTGCCGCAAACCCTCATCAACGTGCCGAACGTCGACAAGCTCGCGGCTAAAACCAATGCCAAAGTGCAGGCGGCCGTCGAACGCGAAGAGAAAATGCTCGGTGACACCGGCCGCGTGCTATTGCGCCCATCCGGCACCGAACCGCTCGTGCGCGTCATGGCCGAAGCGGAAACCCAACAGCAGGCCGACGAGGTCTGCGACCGTCTCGCCAAAGTCGTAGCCGAAGAACTCGCCCTGTAACCACACTGCCGATACACATCATTCGGCAATCCAAAATCCTGAACCAATACGCGAAGGAAACCCATGTTTGGACGCAATTCGAAAGTCAACCTCGAACTCAACCGCGAGGTTGAAAAACTCATAAAAACCGGCGGCAAGGAACAACTGCTCCCCATCGTGCAAGCAGGCGAACCGGTACTGCGCCAGCAGACCGCGGCCTACGAAGGCCAGCTGAGCCGCAAAACGCTCGACAAACTCATCGAAACCATGCGCGTCACCATGATCGAAGCGCCGGGCGTGGGCCTCGCCGCAACCCAGATCGGTCTTGGACTGGCCCTCGCCGTGGTGGAAGACCATGTGCGTGACGACGATGACGATGATCCGCGTGAAGCGGCCGAATTCCCGTTCCATGTCATCATCAACCCCAGCTATGAGCCGATCGGCACCGAAACCCGCAGCTTCTACGAAGGCTGCCTGAGCTTCGACGGCTATCAGGCGGTACGCAAGCGCTGGCTTGACATCACCGCCCGCTGGCAAGATGAAGACGGCAAACAGCATGAGGAGCATCTGCATGGTTGGCCAGCCCGCATCTTCCAGCACGAAACCGACCATTTAAGCGGCGAACTGTATATCGACAAGGCGGAAATCCGCAGCCTCGTCACCAACGAGAATCTTGAGGATTTCTGGTGCGACGATCCGGTTCCTAACGAAGCCGCAGCCGAACTCGGATTCGAACTGTAACTTAGGGGTAAGCGCCGTTGTAAGCGCATAATGTGCGGCAAAGGCATTGCGGAATCCAATCAACACGGAATCCGGTTGTTACAAATCCGATCGTTGCGGAAATCCGTGAATACCTAACAAGGGGGAGAGGCCTACGAGCCTCTCCCTTTTTTTCGTTATGCCATCATTTTTTCGTCATGCCATCGTTTGTATGTCCCGTGTAATGCGCGCACGCATCGTATTCCCCACGGCACACGCACGTATGCACGTAACCATGTTTGCATTTCGCAAGATTATCTTTCGCAGCGTTATATCGCGTGATATTTCCAGCACCATCTGCGTCATCATCATGGCGAAACGATTTCGTACGCGACGTCGTACTACGCGCGCAACGCGCATGGACACAGTCAAACAAGGTATTTTTGGTGAACATAATAGTTTTTCGCAACATTAGTTTCTTTCCTGTATTGAATTCTGCGGAATAAACGAATTTAAGATACGCTTTCGAATCTTGAAAAAAGGAGATTGCGCTATCCGAGAAGTAGCATGTTTTTCGTGGGCGTCGACGTGTACTGCACCCCCTCTCGGCTACCATGCAAAGTATGAACGAAGCAAAGACGGGCCGTTCCTGGCTTACTGAAGCCAAGCAAGACATCAACCAATGGTCGGCATCGATGCCGAAAAATGCCGACAACCAGCTTATCGACTGGCAGTGGGTCGCATCCCTCGACTTGGAACACGGCATTGGAGCCGCGCAAAGCCAAGACATCGACCTGATTGCCGTTTTGGACGCCGCCGATACCGCACTTTTGCCGACTCCGGAAATAACGGATTCCATGCAGGATTCGGCATTATCCGCCCAACAGCTGCATAATCTGCTGAAAAAGGATCTGACGGTGCGAGACCGTCTCGAATCCATCATCTCGCAATGCAACACCGCTTTCATGACGGATTTCGACCGTTTGATCGCTTCTTACCGTTTGCCTCGCGCGCTCGCATATGCGAACCGTCGGTTGTGTGACGAAATTGCCATGTTGCGTCGGATTGGCGTTGCGATGGGCTTGTGGACTATTGCCGAAGAACGCCGGGAACGGGTGACGGTGCCCGTGCTACAGCCTGTTGCCGGAGCGGGCAACCGTGTGAATCTCGACGATATTCAGGATCGCACCTCACAGATCGTCAATGGTCGTGCCGAACGGCGTGCCGCAGAGCGTGAGCAGAAGCGTGCCAGCGATTACGCCATGTCGCGCGCGAACTTGAGCGGGGTGACGAGTCCGGGAGGTTCGCGTGTATTCGATTATGGGGACCGTGACTCTACTGGCACGGGTGCAGTCGGTTCTTTTGGTTCTTTTGAAAGTTCCGCTGACTCGGCGGAGGCCGCGCAAGCTCGACGTTTGGCGGATTACAAAAAGTCGGATTGGCGTGACGCCTACCTCCCTGGCCGTGACCTCGACACGGTGATGGGCATTGATATTGAAACCACAGGCACGGATCCGGCCCGCGTGTATATCATCGACGCCGGGTTCGAATTCATGAACATGATCTCGCCGCGTCCGGCCGGTGAGCCTTCGGGCTACTGCTACGAACAGGGCTATTACGAGGCCGGCGACGCGTACGGTCAGGCGCGTCTTTCCTTCGGAGTGCCTGCACAGAACGCGCTGCTCGGCAATCCTTTGATCCTCGACCTTACTGGTATTGATGTACGCGATCGCGCCGGCACTGACTTTCGCTTGTTTGACGAATGGCCCGAAGCGCAGGTCGGATTGCTGCAACGGCTTGAACAGCAGCCGTACGTTGCGCACAACGCCCGGTTCGAGCACAGCTTTTTTATGTTGAACGTCGCCGGATATGCGGAAAGCTATCGTGCCGGCAATATTACGATCATCGACACGTTGCCGATGAGCCGTCGTTGGGATGAGGGGTCGATTCCCGATGATGAGCATCCGTATGGCAATAACACGTTGGATGCGTATGCCAAACGCCAGGGCGCGTTGGACGCTTCCCAAAGCGAGCGGCATCTTGGCTTGGAAGATGCGCATATCATGCTGGTCGCCATGAAGCATCATCTTGGTGCGCTGCATGCCGAGGGGCGTGGGCCATGGAGCGCGGCCGGTAGGCCAGGCAATGGCGGCAAACGGTGCGGCAAGCGTTGGTAGACGGTAGGTGCTGGTGGGCGGAGTGTCTCGCAAGTTGGGCGGCAAGACACAAGCTGGATGGCGCAACGCAAGTTGGATGCCGTAGCGCAAGTTGGATGGGCGAATTGACGCTGCTGAATGTGTGCCACGCGTAGTCGTGTTGTTTCCCCGCTGGATGTCTTGCCCGCTGGATGTCGTGTATTTGTCCTTCGACCACGCTCATTCACTCACTGCGGTTGCGACACGCCCGGGTGTTGGCTTGCGGTGAGGTGTTTTGAGGTTTTTCCGACGGTCTTTTGCCGCGCGATGGTGTTCCTTGCCTGCTTTTCCCGTGTTTTCGACACGCCGGTGGAGTCCAGTGTTTGCAATGGTTTTCGTGGTGTTCGTGGATGTCCGATTTGCGTTGCCGGCCGTTGTGCTGTAGGTTTATCTCTTGCTGCCGCTCAGCGAGTGGTTCCCCGGCTGGGGTTCCTTGAGGTGGGTGAGTGGTGGTGGTTTGAGAACTCAAAAGCGTATTTGTACTACTTCTTTATAGTCAATGATTGCCAGTC